>CAMVFC010000062.1 GCA_947166655.1 uncultured Prevotellaceae bacterium | reverse complement strand
CCGCGACCCCAACCTTGGCAAGGTTGTGCTCTACCAACTGAGCTATTTCCGCATCTTCTTCGAAGATTTGGCATTTCCGGCGTCACTCGACATAAAGTAAACTTTCTGCTCTCGTTTGCTCGGAAATTCCGCTTCCCCTAGGCAACCTCTCTCGATTGCGGATGCAAAGGTACTACTTTTTTCTGAACTGCCAAAACTTTTGGCAACTTTTTTCAAAAAAAAGTGCTAATCCATCCTATTTCGGTAGTCTTCATAGCCAAATTGACGCAGAATCTCAAGATTTCCGTCCTCATGAAGCATGCCGATGGCAGGATGAGAGATGCCGTTGAACATGTTCGTCTTGACCGTCGTGTAGTGTATCATATCCTCGAAAACCACCTCCTCGCCGACCTGCAGTTCATGGCCGAAACGCCACATTCCCATGAAGTCACCGCTCAGGCAACTGTTACCGCCCAATCTATAAAGGTGAGAGGTGAGAGGTGAAAGGCTACGGGTAGGCGCGTCGGCGGGAATGAGGTGAGAGGATTGCTCCTCATCAATGTGTTCTGCCCCGCGCACATCGGGGAAATAGGGCATCTCCAGACAGTCGGGCATGTGGCAGGTGAAACTGACGTCGAGGATGGCGGTGCGGATGCCCTTGTCCTCAACCACGTCGACCACGTGGCTCACCAGCGGTCCCGTCTGCCAGGCAAAGGCGCTGCCGGGTTCCAGAATAATCTTGAGCCACGGATAGCGTTCGTGCAGTCCTCTTAATATATTAATAAGGTGTGGGACGTCGTAGTCCTTGCGCGTCATGAGGTGGCCACCGCCCAGGTTCAGCCACTTCAGCTGCGGGAACCAGCGGCTAAACTTCTCCTCGATATGCACCAGCGTACGCTCAAGAACGTCGGCGCCGCTCTCACAATGACAGTGACAGTGGAAGCCCTCAATATCAGCAGGCAGCGTGCTCGGCAGCTTTGTTGCCGAGACCCCGAAGCGGGTGCCGGGAGCACAGGGGTTATAGAGAGCCGTCCCGACTTCAGAGTATTCGGGGTTCACACGCAGGCCGATGCTGACCGTCTCCCCCACCCGCTTGTGGAAGCGCTCGTATTGCGACAGCGAGTTAAACGTCAGGTGCGAGGAGCAGCGTACTATCTCGTCGAACTCATGGTCGGTATAGGCAGGCGAATAGGTGTGGGCCCGCTCGCCGAACTCCTCCATCGCCAGACGGGCCTCACTGAGCGAGCTGGCCGTCGTCGAATGGATATACTCCCTGAAGATGGGGAACGTCTTCCACAACGCGAAGGCCTTGAACGCGAGAATAATCTCCACGTCGGCCTGTCGCGCTACGTCGGCTATCAGCTGTAGGTTACGTCTGAGCCGAGCTTCTTCAATAATATAAATAGGTGTCGTCATTTATGACTCCGGCAGTTCCACCTTCAGGTTGAGCTCGTCAAGCTGCTTCTGGTCGAGGAAACCAGGAGCGTCGAGCATGACGTCGCGACCCGAGTTGTTCTTCGGGAAGGCAATGCAGTCGCGGATGCTGTCGAGACCGGCCATCAACGAAACGAAGCGGTCGAGACCGAAGGCGAGACCAGCGTGAGGGGGTGCACCGTACTTGAAGGCGTTGATGAGGAAGCCGAACTGGGCCATGGCCTTCTCGGGCGTGAAGCCGAGAATCTGGAACATCTTCTCCTGCAGCTTGCCGTCGTGGATACGCAGAGAGCCTCCGCCGACTTCCACGCCGTTGCACACGAAGTCGTAGGCCACGGCACGCACCTTCTCAGGAGCGGTGTCAAGCAGGGGGATATCGTCGGGATTAGGCAGCGTGAACGGATGGTGCGTAGCCATGAGGCGCTGTTCCTCGTCGCTCCACTCGAACAGCGGGAAGTCGACAATCCAGAGGCAGACGAACTTGTCCTTGTCGCGCAGACCGAGGCGGTCGCCCATCTCCAGGCGCAGGGTGCAGAGCTGCACGCGGGTCTTGTTGGCATTGTCGCCACTGAGGATGAGCACCAGGTCGCCGTCCTTGGCGCCGCAGGCCTCCTTGACCTTCTGCCACACCTCGGGCTCGTAGAACTTATCGATCGAGGACTTCACGGTGCCGTCGGCGTTGAACTTCACATAGACCAGTCCCTTGGCGCCCACCTGGGGACGCTTCACGAAGTCGGTGAGCTGATCGAGCTGCTTGCGCGTGTAGTCGGCAGCACCGGGAACGCAGATACCGCCGATGTAGTTGGCCTCGTTGAACACAGGGAACGTGCCCGTGCCCTTCAGTTGGTCCATCAGCTCGACGAACTCCATGCCGAAGCGCAGGTCGGGCTTGTCGGAGCCGAAACGACGCATGGCCTCATGCCACGTCATGCGTTGCAGCGGCGGCAGCTCCACGCCGCGCACCTCCTTGAACAGATGGCGGGCCAGGTTCTCGAAGATTTCCAGCACGTCTTCCTGGTCGGCAAACGACATCTCACAGTCAATCTGCGTGAACTCCGGCTGACGGTCGGCACGCAGGTCCTCGTCGCGGAAGCACTTGGCAATCTGGAAGTAACGGTCGAAGCCCGAGACCATGAGCAGCTGCTTCAGCGTCTGCGGCGACTGCGGCAGGGCGTAGAACTGTCCGGGATTCATGCGCGAGGGCACCACGAAGTCGCGGGCTCCCTCAGGCGTCGAGCCGATGAGGATAGGCGTCTCCACCTCGATGAAGTTCAGGTTGTCCAGGAAGTTGCGGATGAGGATGGTCATGCGGTGACGCAGCTCCAGATTCTTGCGCACGGCATTGCGGCGCAGGTCCAGGTAGCGGTACTTCATGCGGATGTCGTCGCCGCCGTCGGTCTGGTCCTCAATGGTGAACGGAGGTGTGACACTCTCGCTGAGGATGTTCAGCTCGGTGGCCATGATCTCAATGTCGCCCGTGGGCATCTTCGGGTTTTTCGACTGGCGCTCGCGCACGGTACCCTTTACCTGGATGCAGTATTCGCGCCCCAGCTTGTTGGCACGCTCCGTGAGCTGCGCGTCGTCCGACTCGTCGAAAACCAACTGCGTCAGACCATAGCGGTCGCGCAGATCTACAAACGTCATTCCTCCCATCTTACGGGTGCGCTGCACCCATCCGGCCAGCGTCACCTGCTGTCCGGCATTGGCGAGACGAAGCTCGCCACAAGTATTTGTTCTGTACATATTTTATTGATATATTCTTTCGAGCTGCAAAGGTAGTGCAAACTGAACGAAAAACCAAATTTATTTGCATATTTCTGAGGAAACCATGGCCGACGAACTGAAAGGAAGAATGACTTCCATAGCGAGCGAGGATGGGAACAGCACGTCCTCGCCCGTTTTTGGATAGGGCAAAAGGCGTAGGGGAAAGCAAAAAAATCAAAAAAAAAACGTCTGCCCGGCGTGACATTTCGTCTTTTTGCGTCTATATATAGTAGAATGACGAACGAAGACCATATCATCATACAGCGCATACGCAGCGGTGAGCTCCGGGAGTTCGGCCTGCTGGTAAATAGCCACGGCCCTGCGCTCATGGCATTTGTGGGACGCATTGTCGAGCAGCAGGAGGATGCCGAGGACGTGGTCCAGAACACCTTTGTCGCTGCTTACGAGCACCTGAAGGACTACGACCCGCTGCGGGCTTCGCTATCGACATGGCTCCAGCGGATTGCCTACCATGAAGCGTTGTACCATCTGCGAAAGCGAAAACGACAGGTGCTGTTGCCGCTTGATATGGGCGATGACGTTCCTGACGAGCTGCCTGAGACGACAACAGCAGAACAACTGGACGAGGCCATCCAAGAGCTACCCCCAGAAGACCAGATGCTCTTGCAACTCTACTACTTCGATGGGCGTCCTCTGAAGGAAATAGCCTACATAACAAACGCATCGGGCGACTCTCTCAATCGTGAAGTATCGCGGCTCAGCAGTCAACTTCACCGAATACGCCAACGACTCAGAATCATCCTAACACGCATGAACGATGAATAACGATAAAGCACTTTTCCGTCCAGCCTTGCAGCGACAGAATGAACGAGCCGCAAAGATGAAGATGCCCGACGACATGGAGCAACGGGTAATGGAGCGAATCAAGCCCAAGCGCCGACACGCCTGGCTCTACCCCGCCATCACTGCCGTTGCAGCCAGCATACTCCTGTTGCTGACGTTCCATACACAAGACCCTGAGTCATCTGGTTTACAACCACAAAACGCAAGTCAGGCAGCAGAAACGCCTGCATGGCAATACGAAGACGAACGAACTATACGGAATGCCTATTTCGCCCACCAAAAGGAGATTCAAGAAAAGGGCGAGAGGCTTGCCGCCTACATCCAGCAACAAATAACCGTTAACATAGAATAAGAACAACATGAGAACAAGAAACATCGTATTGTCTATTTGGGCAGGGTTGAGCATTGTCTCTTGCACACAAAATGTAGCAGACAAGCCAATGCAGATAGAGAGCGTGAGTGCACTTTTCGACAGTATCGCCAAGCGGGATATATATGGACGGCGCATACTGAGATGCCTTGAGGATTCCGTCTTGTATGAGGAGTATAATATCTGTCATGTACTGACAGATACCACAGGGAAGAATTACACCATCAATTATGACAAAGAGTGGATGCAAAAACAGACCGAGGATCATAACTACTTGCTGCGGAATGTGCCGGAACTGCTCGACAGGTTGTGCAGAACCGCAGAAAAGAGCTACCGATACATATCTGGCGACTCTATCGACTACAACTTCACTTTAGGGAATCACCCACAGGAACTCCTGTATTTGAGAAGTTACAGTGAAGCAAACAGAAACAATCTGTTCGACTTTTGCTATATGCTTGAGAAGCCTGCTGATATCACGGTAAAGTCTGGCGATGTCACCTCAGTCCGGGAAATGCTTCAGGCGTTCTTAGCCGAGCAGAAGAAGGTTAAGAGATACGAAGTCAAGTACGAGTGGGATAAGGATGTCGCCATTCCTGATGATTATAACACCTTCCTGCCGACAAGCTATCGTGGGCATGGTTCTGATTCTCTGGCAGCCTCGTCTGTCACAGGAACCCACTTTTTTATTCCTGCCAAGAATCAGCATCGCATAGACGTGGCAGTCGATTTCTACAACCGTTTGAACCGCATGGCCACCGAACAGCCTCGAAGAGGTTCTATACTCAGCACGTCTGCAAGATTCAAATCATATATGGAGAACGTGGAATGGCATGTGGACTTGCTGCGTTACACAGTCTATAACTATGAAACGCGACATCGCATCTACACTATCATGATGGAACAAAGCCCCGAAGGGATTCACCTCTTGGAACTCTACACTCCCGATGCGCCTCGGTTTACGATACCCTGGCTTTGGCTGAAGGTCAAACAAACCCACAACCTCGACATCATCCCGGAGAAGGATTTTGAAAAGTTCTACTCCTAATCCACCGGTGCACTTTGATCATGAGTCCCCATGATTCCGCTATAATAGTTGTTAAACGTGGAAACAACCCTCACTTCCTGCACTTCTTGCACTGACGCCAAGTGCAGGAAGTGGGGGAAGTGAGGGTGAAAAGGGCGTTTAGCAACTATATATATAAGGAGAGAATCGTTGCCCGATAGAGTGTCTTTTTGCACTTTCTCCTTCTGTATCTGTAGTGGCCCCAGAGAGTTCTGCGGCGGCCCCTGGGAAGTCTGCGGCGGCCCCGGAGAAGTCTGCGGCGGCCCCTTTCGCAACCACAATATTCACTTTTCCAACTTAACATTTGGGGTGGTTATACGTAATATATATATATGACACGTGCAGAGTTTGAACTCACCGCCCGGCAGTTACGGGCTCACATGCTGAAAATCGCACTGGACTTCTTCGGGTCGAAGGACAATGCCGAGGATGTGGCCCAAGAAGCGATGTTGCAGCTTTGGCGCTACTGCGAACATATTGACGGCAGTCGAAACGTGTCAGGACTGGCGGTACGCGTGGCCAAGAACTGCTGTGTCAACCACTATAGGAAACAGCGGATGGACCAACGGTTCAACAATGTGGACAGTGGGATGGCAGTGATGGTCAGGGCCGACCCTTCATACTCGCCACAGGAGCGACTGGAGGCAGAGGACGCACGACGGCTGATGACGGAGGTAATGGCACGTCTGAAGCCACGGGAACGCGAGCTCTTCGAACTGAGAAGCCTGGACGGTCTCTCGACCAAGGAAATAGCCGAGCTGACAGGCATCCCCAAGAAATCGGTATCGGCCATGGTGTCGACAGCACGAATGAAAGTGTTTTTAGAACTCAAGAAAAGATTAAGACTATGACGGATAAAGAGATACAGAAACTGATTGACCGCTACCTCGGAGGACTGACGTCACCTGAGGAGGAACGACAGCTGGCACGCAAGCTGCTGCGCCCCGACATTCCTGAGGATTGGAAGGCTATCCGCCTGATGCTGGGCGACCTGGCGATGGGCGAGGCAGAATACGATGACATCATGGTGCACCGCCAGCAAAAGGAGACTGTCGTCAGCATGCGCCGTCGCTGGATGGCCGCTGCCGCCAGTCTGTTGCTGATAATTGGTATAGGGGCATTGATATGGATGCAGAGAGGCAACGAGACGCAGATGCCAGACAAATCATTGGCTGTAACGACCCACGTAGATCGAAGCCCTCGACCCTCGTACCCCGAGACCACCAACCTACGTACATCGACATCGCAGCCCCACGCATCTCGTTCAGTACGTACTCTGCGTACTCAGAGTCCGCTCCCGACGCACCCAGAGTCCGCTCCCGACGGACTAACATCTGCCCCTAATGAGGAATGCAGTCAGACGGAGCCCGTAACGCAAGAGGAACCTCGTCTCCACTACGCTGCTCATATACAGACGAAGGCGGACACTGTGTCCTATCAGGACCCTGTCCGCGTGGATGAATTCATTGCAAAGATGGCTGACTACTACAACGTGAGACAGGGTGAGCTGACATGCTCCGTCCACGCCGACAGCAATGTGGTGAGTACCGTCTACGTGTTCCCTGACAAGCAGGACATAAACCTCTTCAACCGACTGCTGCAGGTGGCCTGCTGGTACAGCGACGAGACGCCAGGCTACCTGCTGAGCTTCTCGCACCGACAGTTCTTCTTCGAGTTGAAGGACGTGCGCCGACAGCTACAGTACCGCTGGATAGCCGAGCGCATTAACGGCAAGATCCTGCTCTACGGCACCAATGCGCCCATCGGGGCTGAGACGTCGTCGGCCTGCTATCAGGAATATCGCGACGAGCTGATGCACACAAGGAGAATAACCCCTAAAACGAGAGACATATGAAACGAATCTTAATCCTTAGCCTCATGGCTATCGCCTGCCTCACGATGCAGGCACAAACAAAAACTGTAAAAAACATAAAAGTACTGGCAAAGCCCACCAGTATGTATATGTCTGGCTACCCAAAAGCCACTATCGACCCGAAGACCAAGAAGAAGACCGTTGTATGGCACGACACGGAAAACAACTCGTGGCACGAGAACATCGGTTTTGTCAAGGATCTGCCCACCATCGACAACATTGAAAGCATTTGGCCTAAGATTGCCGAAATGTCTGAAGGCAGTTACATCCCTTCGCTATGGCAGCTGACGGAGGAGGACAACGAGACCGTGCTTCACTGCTACTTCCGTATGCCTGCCGACATCGTGGAGAACTTCTGGCTGTGCAGTGACGAGTGCGTCATTCTCGACAGGGCGACAGGCACCATCTACCAGTCGCGGCGCTGCGTGCCCGACTGCTACGGCAAGGTGTTCAGCCTCAAGGCCAAGGAAGGAACGACGATTGACTTCCAGATATTCTTTCCCAAACTGCCCGATACCGTCGAAAGCATTGCCATCTACGGCGTGCCAAACTGGTTTATGCGAGGCATGGGTATAAGCTTTGCGTCCAAGTCGGACGACCTCTTCGGTCTGGAGAGAAATCCATACGATTACGACGAAATGATGCCGATTCACAAGGCACACCTTGTCAGCGAGGCCAAGGACTATGACAAGGACAACTACAAGACGTGGGCTGTCTACAACGATGCCCACCTCATCAAGCCCGTCAAAGAAGACACTTACGCCATTTGGCGCACGCCAGAAGCCACCTATCTGGCCGAGGCCTGCGAGATGAACTGGATGCGCGAGTACTTCGGCCGCGGCGGCAACAATATCCTTGTCGACCAGCGGGGCCACCAGTACAAGTGCAAGGAGGTGCTGGGCTACCCAAGCAGCGACCTGTTCTGGGTAGAAGGCTGGACGGGCGACTACTTCGCCATTGTCATGGTCTTTGAGCCAATCCCTGTTCATCTTGAAACCATCACCTATATCGAGCCCGAGGGCGAGCCCTTCGCCATGTGGGGCGCCAACTGGGAGGGCAAGGTGCTGAACTTCAGCATCAAGGAACTCCGCGACAACCAGAAGCTCTTCAAGTACCATCCACGCGAAGTAGTAAAATAAACATGTAAGGATTTCTCATGTATCCATGAGGCTGGCATGGGTCGCAGCGATGCGCCCCATGCCTTTGGAAAAGAAACTAAAGTCCTATTAGGAAAGTTTAACGCCCTCGGATGTGATATTTCCGCGAAAACTGCGTATATAATAATTGTAAGGACGAATAACAACGAATGAATAAGAAACTTATCATCACCGCACTGCTCGCCCTCGTCTGGGTGGCGGGATGGGCACAGCAGAAGGATAACAAGATATACCTGCACGGGGCGGTGGCCGACGGGTTTACAAAGGCTGCCGTCACGGATGTGAAGGTCATCCTGATGCGTGAGGACTCAACCGCGGTGGACACGACGGAGACCTACGAGAGCTACGGTTATTCGAGCGGCATCGGACGGCATCCGTCTACCTCGCATTACTATTTCCGTGTCAGGCGCGAGCCTGCAAAATATATCCTCAAGACGGAACATCCGAACTACGAGACGGCCTACGCCAACTTCGAGATGAAGCAGGTGGGCAAGCGTGTCCAGGACATTGAAGGACCGAAGATCTACCTGAAGAAGACGGCAACGGCGCATCATTTCGAGGGCGGCACCATCGGCGAGGTGGTGGTGAAGGCCACGAAAGTAAAGATGGTGTGGCGCGGCGACACGCTGGTATTCAATGCCGATGCCTTCAACGTGCCCGAAGGGTCGATGCTCGACGGACTGATCAAACAGCTGCCGGGCGTGGAGCTGAAGGACAACGGCGAAATCTTCGTCAACGGCAAGAAGATTGACAACCTGACGCTCAACGGTGCCGACTTCTTCAAGGGCAAAAACAAGATTATGCTCGAGAACCTGCCGTACTTCACGGTGAAGAACATTGAGGTCTACAAGAAACAGACCGAGGAAAACAAGTACCTCGGCATCGACGACGAGGACAAGAAGGAATATACGATGGACGTCATCCTGAAACGGGAGTACAGCACCGGCGGCTCGGCAAACGTCGAGGCGGGCGGCGGGCCATCCGACGGCGGCAACTGGCGTTACAAATTGAAGGGCTTCGGCCTGCGTTTCAGCGACCATACCCGCGCCGTGCTCTTCGGCGGCCTGAACAACATCAACGAGTCGATGACGTATGACACCTACGACAGTGAGTATAAGGACAAGTCGCAGCAGTCGGGCGACCTGCATTTCAAACAGGTGGGCGGTCAGTTTGTCTATATGGCTGGTGAGGACAGGCTGACGAACTCTACCGAGGTGAACGCCACGTGGAGCAATGGGTACAACGAAAACCGCAACCAGAGTGAGACCTACCTGAACACGGGCAGCACCTTCGGACTGTCGGAGGGCACGAGCCGCAGCAAGCCCAGCAGTTTCTCGCTGAAGAACACACTGCGAGCCACGGGCAAGTACCGTCTCTATTCCTCTGCGAATATCGGCTACGACCGCAGCCGCAACGAAGGCTACGGCTGGAGTTTGAGCACGGCCGACGCCATGATGCACGACAGCATCAACAGCTCATGGTACCGCTCGCGCAGCCAGTCAGACAGGCTGAGCGGTAGCGCTTATGCCTATCTTGCCAAGCGTCTGCCGACGGGCGACTCGTTTACACTCGACCTTCAGGGAAGCTTCGACCGCCAGTATCGCCCCGAGTCTACGAGCCTGAACCATTACGTCTATCACTTGCTGGGCACGCAGGATCATCGCGACCGCCGCACGGAGTCACCTTCTCACTCCTACGGCTGGCAGGCAAGCCTGACCTATAACTACAACCTTAACGAGCACCTAAGCATCCGTCCTACTGTCGGCATAGGCACTGGCGACAACCACAGCGACCGTCACGAGTACCTGCGAGATAGTATCGACTATCTGTTTGATGCCATGAACAGCTACGGGCAGCGCACGCAGACACTGGACCGACGGACAAGCCTGAACATTGATTTCAGCAAGAGCTTGAAGAAAGGCTACATTGGCATCTACAGCCAGCTGAGCGCCAACTTCCAGCGGAAGCGCATGGACTACAGCAGCGAACCGCTCACCACCAACTTGACGCGCAACTACACGCTGTGGAGTCCGAACGTCTACCTGTTCTACATGAAACAGGACACCGTCATGCAGCAGGAGTTCAATATGCAATACTATCTGTGGCCCTCGACACCATCGCTTACCGACCTCATCGACCGCCCGATAAGCAGCGACCCGCTGAACATCTTCCTTGGCAATCCCGACCTGAAGATGTCCGCGCAACATAACCTGTCTGTGTCGTACAGCCTTCATCGTGACAGCACAGACCAGAACATACGCATCGGTATCAACGGCAGCCTGACACACAACGCACGGACGCAGGGCTACACCTACGACACGACGACGGGCGTGCGCACCTACCGGCCGGAAAACATCAGCAGCGGCAACTGGAACACGAGGATGACACTGAACTGGAGCCGCGCCCTGGACAAGCAGAAGTCCTGGCACATCGGCAACGAGCTGGGGCTTGGCTATAATAGGAGTACTGGACTGGCCATCGCCACGGGCAGCACCGATGCCGAGTTGAGCCGCGTCGGTACCTTCACCTTGAACTACAAACCCAGCATCAGTTTCCAGAAAGAAAAACTCACACTGCAAGCCAAAGGCGATATAGGTTACCGCAACATCCACCGCAACATCACCTTAGGCGAGCAGCCCACCGACGTCTGGGACATCAGTTACGGACTGAACGGCAACTACAAGCTGCCGTGGAATTTTACTATTGATACCGACCTCACCATGCACTCGCGCAGAGGTTACACCGACGCGGAGATGAACGACAACCGCCTCTATTGGGATGCCTCGCTCACCAAGTCGTTCCATCAAGGCCAATGGCTCCTAAAGCTTCGCGGCTACGACCTCTTGGGTCAGGTCAGTAGTCTAAACTATAACATCAACGCCCAGGGCCGCACCGAGACCTGGACCAACTCCATGCGCCGCTACGCCCTCCTCACCGTCAGTTACCGTTTCTCGCAGAAACCAAAGAAAGAAAACAAGTAAACAGTACATATATGAACATGAAGCAAACCATCATCCCCGCACTGCTCGCCCTCGTCTGGGTGGCGGGACAGGCAAAGACTTACAAGGCCATCAAGACACCTGTGGCGATGGCATGTGTGAATGTGTCGAACGGTGAACTGAAAGCCCGCGAGGTTGTTATGCGCGACACGGCAACCACCGTACACTTCACGATGGAATACGAGAAAGGAGAGCATTTCCGCTTTGCCAAGGAGAGCTACCTCATGGATGAGGACGGCAACCGCTACCCGTTGCGCTCAGCTGAGGGAATAGCCCTCGATGCATGGGTGCAGTCGCCCGAAAGCGGCGTGACCGACTTCACGATGAACTTCGAGCCGATGCCAAAGAAGGTGCAGGTCTTCGACTTCATCGAGGGCGATGGCAATAGAGCATTCATGCTGCTGGGCATCCACGACAAGAAGGAAAAACTGAAAGTTCCGACGAAGGAAGAACTTTCAGCAACAAATCCCTATTCTGTGCCATCCGACTGGTTCAAGACCGACACCATCACCATCCGGGGGCGTATCGAAGGCTACGATGCCGAGCAGTTCGGCTTCACATCGATGGAATGTTACTTTCAAGATATCTTCGAGAAGGAGGATGCGACGCTGGTGCTTGACATTGCCGACGACGGAACATTCAACAAGAAGTTCTTGTCCAGCTACCCTGTCTATCAGCGGTTCTACACAATGGAGTCGAAGGTGGATTTCAGCGAAATGTTTTTCTATGCCCACCCAGGCGAGACCATCGACATCACCGTGCGGAAAAACGCTGACGGTTGCTACGAGTGCGTCTATCATAACGGCAGCAGCCACGAGGTGGAGCGATGGCTGAAATCGAAGTTGATGACGGGTTATCTGAGCAATCCGCTGGCGCTGTTTAATGGCTCCTTCAGCGATGCCACAGCACTTGCAGAGGAGGTGTGGCAAAATATGCTTTACCGCATAGACATGGTGAGTCGCCGCGACCATTTTACACCGCTGGAGATGCAGTTGGCACTCTCCGATGCACAGGTTTATCTGACTACGGCCTTCTTGGATTATGCCATGGAAAAGAAATACAGCGTCAGGAAACATACTGACGGTGTGTATTCTGACGAGATTGTTGACAGCGTCAACTGGAAAGCGCTCAATGACGCTAAGAGTTACACGCCTTTGCACCGCATCGATTTCAACAATCCTTTGATGATGTTAAACAATCACTTCCCCTTCCTTGTCAACCGCATCCAGTATGCACAACCTGCTATGCAAGCCTACTTCGGCACTACAGGTCAAAAGCAGTTGGATGATTACTATGCCGTTATGCGCGAAATGCTCGGCAGCAAGGACAATACACTCATGGCTCAACTCTGTTTGTACCAGCAGATGTTGACGGAGTTCAGAATCACCCCAACCGCGGAGTCGAAATATGCGATGGTAAGCAACACTTTTAAGCATTCCTACGTCAAAGCCAAGGCCGACGAATTCTACAATCGGGCAATGGCGCAGACTGAACTCTCAGCACCCCTTCCTGACGCACCAATAGCTGATCTCATCCGTTCACTTTGCGCCAAATACCCTGGCCGTATTCTCATTATCGACTTCTGGGGCATGGGTTGTGGTCCCTGTCGTTCAGCTATCCAAAGCAGCAAGAACCTTCGTGCCGAGATAGCCAAGCGCGATGATGTGAAGCTCGTTTTCATTGCTGGCGAGCGCACCACAGAGGGCAGCGATGCCTACAAAAAGTACGTGGCCGAGTGGCTGGCCGACGAAGAGACCGTCTGCGTCACCAACGCCGACTTCACCCGCCTGCAAGAGTTGTTCCGTTTTGGCGGCATCCCACACTACGAGACCATCACACCCGACTGCCGCCGTGTCCGCGACGACCTGCGCATCAGCGGCTTCTACAACTTCGACTATGAACTGAAGCAGTTAAAGGAGAAACTCAAATAAAACGAAAAAAACATGAACAAGCAAGCCATCATCACCGCACTGCTCGCCCTCGTCTGGGTGGCGGGGCAAGCACAGACGAAGGTCACTGGACATGTCGTCAATGAGCGTGGCGAGGGCGTGGAATACGTCAGCATCGGCATTGAAGAAGACGATGGTGAGGACCAGTCGTCCAGCGTGGGCGTTATCTCCGACGCACAGGGACACTTCACGTTGACGATACCCGCAGGACGCAGGGACGAACTGACCTTCACGCACGTTTCCTATCAGACGGCGACAATTCCCTATTCGACATACGGCGATGGACACGAACTGACCGTGACGCTACGGGACAAGGTCGTCGAACTGGCCGAGGTCATGGTTGGCAAGAAGAGCAAACCGCACACGCTGTCGGGTAAGTCGTGGGTGAGGACAAGTACGGCAAGTTTTCGTGGTAACTGCAAAGGAGAAATAGAATGGGGCCCCGTCTTCAAGAACCGGAAGGACTATTTGCTGACCGACATCATGGTTTCCATCGACAAGTGCGAATACGAGGAATGTATGTTGAGTTTCAACTGCTACGAGGTCAGGGACAAGAAACTTTATAGCGTCCTGAACAAGCCTATCTACAAGCGTGTTACCCCTGCTGACAACGGGAAAAACATCTATGTCAGCCCCACAGAGTCTATCGTACTGAAGGGCAAGAAGAAATATTGCGTCACAATCTGTGTGGTTGACATGAAGGGCAATGGAAGCCTCTCTTTCCCTGCTAACTTCAAAAGCAGCTACGCCCGGCATAAGGTAAAAGGCAAGATGCGGAAGATTCCAGGTTGCCCGATGATTATCGTGAAAGGTTATGAATGACAAACAAGTATGAATCCGAAAGAACTATATACAGAGCGTATCAAGACGCTGACGGACGAAATCTATCAGTTGAACAAGCATAACCGACTGGTAGTTGTACTGGAACTGACAGCCATCGTCTTGGCCATTGGTTGCATCGTAGCCTATACCATGTGGAGCAGCATTCTGGCGTTGGTGGTAGCAGCATTGTTCATAGCCGCATACGTGGCTATCCGTTGGAAGGACAGCAGCAATAGTCGTTTGTCGGAACAGAAGGAGAGCATCCGCAGTATCTATCAGAAGGAGGTGGCCTATCTTAATGGTGATTTCTCGGGATTCCCTTCGGGCGAGCAATATGTGAATCCCCATCATGAGTTTACGCTCGACCTTGACATTTTCGGGCCGCAGTCGCTGTTCAACCGTATCAACCGAACTGTCACAACTGGCGGCAGCGATTTTCTGGCAAAGGAGTTGGCGGAGACACGGGTGCGGAGTATTGACGAGATAGAGAGACGTCGGGAGGCTATCCGTGAATTGTCAGAACGAGAGTCGTTGCGTACGGCATTTCTCATGCAAAGCAATGGTCGGCAAATCAACACAACTGCCATTTTGGAGGCTCTGCATGAGGTGCAGCAACTAAACGTCAGTCACCTGGCTGCTCACCAGCTCAGCTATATTGCAGCCATTGGCAGCATCATTATTTTTTATGGCCTATTGGCTGGAGCTGTATTTGGCCCGCTGTCGGCTTCGTTCCCCATGCTTTGGGGGCTGTTGCAGATTATGGCAGTCTACCTTCTTTTCGGTCGTACCCTGAAACGTGTCAACCAGAGCACCAACATCATACTGCCGCGATTAGGAACATACGTCAGCATGATTATGCAGATAGTAACGTCCGATTTGAAGAGTCAGGAGGGACGTGACATCATCGGAAAGTTCTTCGCAGAGCAAAGCGGCAAAGCCGAGCAGTATGCTGACGAAAGGCTACGGGTAGGTGACGGTACATCGGGAATGTCGGATGCCCTCAAGTCTTTCCGGCTGTTGAAGGGCATCATCAGCGACCTTGACCAGCGTAACGAGGTCTGGGTACCCATATCCAATGCCCTTTATCTGGCAGACTACTTCATCGTGCGTCGGTTTCTTCTCTGGCAAGACCGTTACATGACGCGCATAGAGGACTGGATAGATGCTGTCAGCCACTTCGATGCCCTAGTGTCGATGGCCACATTCCGCTACAACGAGCCTGAAGCCACGGATGCCGAATTGGTGGATGCCGACGAGGTGGTCTATGAGGCTCGCGGACTCTATCATCCATTCCTCGGACAACAGGCCGTGCGTAACGACTTCTCCATTTCCGACAAGCACTATTACATCATTACAGGTGCAAATATGGCGGGCAAGAGCACATTCCTACGCTCCATCGGCATCAACTATGTGCTGGCCTGTTGCGGAATGCCAGTCTTTGCTGATAGACTTCGCATCTCGATCTTCTCGCTGTTCAGTAGTATGCGCACCACCGACGACCTCGCCCACGGCATCAGCTACTTCAATGCTGAACTGCTACGGCTGCAACAGCTCATTGAGACCTGCAGACAGAACCGTCACACGCTTATCATCCTCGACGAGATACTGAAAGGCACCAACTCACTTGACAAGCTCAATGGATCCCGGCTGTTCCTCCAGTCCGTGTCATCACTCCCCATTACGAGTATTATCGCCACCCACGATCTTGAATTGTCGAAGATGCAGCAGGAGCATCCCGACCGCTTCCACAACTACTGCTTTGAAATCCAACTATCGGACGAAATCACCTATACATATCGCCTCTCCGAGGGTGTAGCCCGTAATCAGAACGCCACCTATCTCCTGAAGAATATCTTAAAAACAGCATTGGAATGAACAAGAACGCTCGGCTTTGCCGCTTTGCTCTGCAAAGAACCATCATCACCGTCCTGCTCGCCCTCGTCGCAATTATGGGGCAGGCACAGACAAAGACAGCAACCATCACTGGTTATTCACCCGCACTGAAAGATGGTACTGTCGCAGAATCTTCTATCGACAATGTGCGCGTGGCATCTGACACCGTACAGAGTGGACGCTTTACCCTGACCATTCCTGTGGAGGGACTTACGAAGAGTTATTTATTCCTTGCGGGAGAAGGATGCCCCAATTACCTGATGACCATCTGGCTGAAACCCGACGTGGACGTAAATTTAACGGGTACGGACTGTCTCTATCCCTTGTGGAAGGTGGATAGTCCACTGCCCGAACAGCAGACACTCAGCCGTATTATGGAACATGGTCATGAGACGCTGGCGGAATTTTTGCGACTCGATCTTGCCAATGCTCCGTGGAACGAAGAGAGGTCTGTCTATATGAAGTATTTGAAACAGAAGATGGACGTTCTTCCCTCATTGCCGGTAGATGCAGCGTCGCTCGAAGAGTTAGAAGGAGTGGCTATGATGGCAAGAAACTATACGAAGGACTTCCCTAATATGGAGCAGTTGAAGGAATTGGAGGCATCCACCGCCGCCCGTGCGCCGAAAGGGTTTGAAGAGCAACTGGCGCAGATACACAGTCAGGTTTATCCGCCGCATATCTTGCAGGTAGGCGAAGAGGCCATCGATGCAGAACTCATTGACATGCAGGGCCAGAAGCATCATCTCGCTGAAGTGCTGGGGCAGCCCGACCGATATGTGCTACTCGACTTCTGGAGTCTGGGATGTGGTCCTTGCCGTATGGCTGAGCCAGAGATGAGAGCGGCCTACGAGCAATCGCAAGGGAAGTTGGAAATCGTCGGCATCAATCAGGATAAACTCTCTGCGTGGCAAGAGGACAATTTCAGCAAGAACATCGTCTGGAAAAACTGGAATGACTGCAAGATGGGCAAGGCCGACATTGAAAACAGCTATTGTGATATGAGGGCTATACCCTATTATGTCTTGATTTCGCCCGACAAGCACATTCTCTGGAAGGGTGCTGGATATGGTATGGGATGGTTTATGGGTTTGCTTTCCGCCATCAACGGTCCCAAGCAAGACAACACTGCCAACCTCTCACTTACCATCCAGCAAGTGGATGCTGATGCCAGCGGTACCACCGTCAGTTTCCGCTATTATGGTCATAAGAACTTATGGTTCCGCATCGCCAAAGGTTCCTATCTTGAAGCAGATGGTAAGAAATACAAACTGACATCAGCCAACGGCATCACTCCCGACGCAGACATATATCCTCAAGTGAGAGCCACAGAAACCACAGAAGGCTATCTGAGCAACCTCTGCTACACCGACTTCACGCTCACCTTTGAACCCTTCGACACCATCCCGACCTCTTTCGACTTCAAGGAAGGCGACGGCAAGGGTGCGTTCGTCATCCGCAATGTTTCTGTTAAATAAGCCGGTTATGAACAAGAAAACCATCATCACCATCCTGCTCGTCTTCGTCTGGGTGGCGGTGCAGGGGCAAGTGAGGTGTTACGTCATTGGCACGGTGGCCGAAGGGACAACACCCGTAGAACTGAGGATATACCGCGACGGTGAAGACCCGAAGAACAGTACACTACGACCCGTGTTAAAGAACGGACGCTTTGAGTGCGACGTGGAGGATGCGCAGATTGAGCGATGGCACATTGTGGACTTCGGCGAGGTGATGGAGAAGGGCATGACCCTCCGCTCAGGGGAGTTCTTCGTGGAGGGCGGCGCGACCGTGACCATCCAGCTCGACGACGACAAATTCGACATTCAATCCTCTGGCAAGGAATATCAGGCATGGCACGCAATGGAGCAAGCTGCCGAAGAGAAGTTCATGTCTGCCTATGAGAAACTGGACGAGAACGACAAGCAGAAGATGGCGAAACTGGAGAACGAATACCACCAATGGACGTTTGACTACTACAAAGCCCACCCGATGCTCGGTTTCCTGTTCGAACTCGACGGGCGGCTCAAGGGCTTTCATTTCAATGACACGGGCCTTGCCGCTATGCTTGACATTTACCACCGCCAATACACCACGCTCTATCCTGACCACCCCGTGCATCAGCGTATCGCCGAGCAAGAGGCTGTGGGTTATCAGATTTGCGGGCGAAAGTACAACGACTACAACGTGCGAACAATAGACGGGCAGCAAGTCCGCGCCTCTGAATACTACAAGGGCAAGTTGACGCTCGTCATCTGCTGGGCCTCGTGGTGCTCGCCCTGCATCCGCGACGCCTGCGACATCATCCCCATCTACAACGAGTACCGCAATCGTGGTCTGAACGTGTTCAGCCTTGCCCACGAATTCAAGTCCACCGATGCCATGCGTAAGGCCGTCGAGCGTCACGCCTTCCCTTGGCCTTGTCTCGTTGACCTTGACGACGAGTTTGATGTATTCCGTAAGCATGGCACTCAAAACAGTGCCCTGTTCCTCATCGACTGCGACGGCACCATCATTGCCGTGCCTAACAGCATTGACGAACTGAAAGCGAAGCTCAAAGAGATTTTCCCCAACAACAAATAAACCAAATCGAACAATGAACAAGCAAGCCATTATCAGCATCCTGCTCGCCTTTGTCGCATTGTCGGGGCAGGCACAAGAAGAACGCATCGACACAGTGATTCCGAAATTCCTTTCCAACGGCTATTTCTTCCGCGAAATGCCACAGTTGCCCG
>CAMVFC010000061.1 GCA_947166655.1 uncultured Prevotellaceae bacterium | reverse complement strand
GACCCCCTGATTAACAGTCAGGTGCTCTAACCAACTGAGCTACTGAAGCAGGTCTCTCGGACTTCCCCCTTGAGGGAAGAAAAGCGCAGAAACGAGGGCGAAATATGAGTTTTAACGCTTTTTTCTCGGAATTGCGGTGCAAAAGTAGTGCTTTTCTCGGAATAAAGCAATATCTTTGCAGAAAAATTTGCGAGAGATGACAAAAATACTTGGAATTGGCAATGCACTGACGGATGTTTTGGTGCATATTCCTGATGAAAAACTGCTTCGCGAGTTGCAGCTGGAGAAGGCTGCGATGTCTCATGTCGACGAGCAGAAGATGCACCGCGTGCATGAGACGATTCAGCCTTTCTCGCCGCAACGTGCCACGGGCGGCAGTGCAGCCAATACGATTCATGCCTTGGCTGTCCTCGGTATTCCTGTCGGTTTCGTGGGCAGTGTCGGTGACGATGAGACGGGACGCTTCTTCGCCAGCAGTCAGCAGCGACGGGGCATCGATACGCGTCTGCATGTGAAAGAGGGGGCGCTGAGTGGTGTGGCCACCACGCTGATCACTCCGGATGGCGAGCGTACCTTTGCCACGTTTCTGGGTGCCGCGACGTCCATTCAGGTGGATGACTTGGAGTGCCGCAGGGACGAAATCCTGCATGTCGAAGGTTACCTGGTGCAGGACCACGACCTGATGGAGGAGGTGTTGCGCCGTGCCAAGGCCGCAGGCATGTTGGTCAGCTACGACCTGGCCTCGTGGAATATCGTGAAGAACGACCGTACCTTTGTCCATCACTTGGTGGAGGACTACGCGGACATGGTCTTTGCGAACGAGGAGGAGGCTGCTGCGTTCAGCGGTCAGGACGATCCTCGGGTGGCGCTGTCTCAGTTGGCGGGCCTGACGCAGATAGCCGTGGTGAAGGTGGGGAAGCGTGGAGCGTATGGACAGTGTGGCGCACAGGTGGCGTTTGTCCCTGGGCTGGACAGGAAAGCTGTCGACACGACTGCTGCCGGCGACTTCTTTGCTGCCGGCTTTCTCTATGGCTATGTTCATGGCGACTCCTTGGAGGCGTCTCTCGATACGGGCAATCGTCTGGCCGGAGAGGTTATTCAGGTGATGGGAACTCAGCTCTCTGAAGAGCGTATCCGTGCGGCGGTCGGAGGAGAGTCCGGCCTGTTGGGCCGAGGGTGAGCCTCTGAATTATAAATTTAATGTTTAGAAAGATGTTTATCAAACAAGCATATCGAATGTGGCACAGATGGTTTGCTCTCTGTGCTTTCCTTCTGCTGATGCCGGGCGGACCGTTATTTGCTCAAGGGCAGACGGGCTTTGGCATTTCGCGCAACTTAGAGATCTTTGCAGACGTCTATCGGCAGTTGGATATGTTCTATGTCGACTCGCTCTCTGCTGATACGGCGGTGCAGTGGGCCATCAGTGGAATGCTGGACGAAATAGACCCCTACACGGTTTACTATCCTGGCGACAATCAGGAAGAGCTACGTATGATGGCGACGGGTCGTTACGCTGGCATCGGTGCCCTCATCCGTGCTTACAAGAAGGAGAACCGTGCTGCCATCGAAGATCCTTATGAGGGTTGCCCGGCTCAGTTGGCGGGTGTCCGTGCCGGCGATGTGATTCTGACCATTGATGGCAAGGACACGAAAGGATGGGAGAACGGTCGTGTGAGCAAGGCGCTGCGTGGCGAGCCGGGAACGACTTTCGAGCTTCGCGTGCAGCGCAAGGGCGAGCGCAAACCGCTCTCGTTCAAGATTACGCGCCAGCAGATTCAGCTGCCATGCCTGCCGTGGTATGGACTTGTGGATACGACGTCTCATGTGGGTTATCTTTATTTGTCCGAGTTCACAAGTAATTGTGCGCGCGAGGTGCGCCATGCTATTATCGACATGAAGCAGCAGGGGATGCAGCGTTTAATCATGGACTTGCGCGACAATGGCGGAGGTTCGGTCAGCGAAGCTGTGGAGATCGTGGGCTTCTTTGTGCCCAAAGGTAGCCTGGTGGTGTCGACAAAAGGCAAGGTCCCTGCCACGTGCCACGACTATTATACGCCCACAGAGCCGATAGACACTCTGATGCCTCTCGCCGTCCTGGTGAATCGTAATTCGGCTTCGGCCTCGGAGATTGTTGCTGGTGCACTACAGGATTTGGACCGTGCTGTCATCGTCGGACAACGGACGTTCGGCAAGGGATTGGTGCAGGCCATTCGTGAAGTGCCTTATCGCGGGCAGCTGAAGCTGACGACAGCGCGCTACTTTATCCCTTCGGGGCGTTGCATCCAGGCGCTGGACTATCGGCATCGCACGGCTGACGGTGCGGCCATGACGTTGCCCGACAGCCTGACACACGAGTTCCGCACCCGCAAGGGTCGTCCTGTGCGTGACGGCGGTGGCATCTTGCCGGATTCGGTGCTCTCTGTGGACAGTGTTCCGACGCTTGTGTACGACTTGTCTGCCTCGGACGCGTTCTTCGACTTCGTGACAGACTATGTGGTGGCGCATCCCGCCATTGCTGCTCCTGGAAAATTCCATATCTCGGACGCCGACTATGAATCTTTCGTCGAGAGCATTGCCGCCAGCGACTTCACGTATACGGGTCGAAGCATGGCGGCCCTTGAGCAGTTGCGGAGGATTGTCCAGTTTGAAGGCCGTATGGAAGATACCAAAGAGGTGTTCGGAGTGTTGGAAACAAAGTTGAAGGCGACAGACCTGCGCGCCGACCTTCATCGGTTCCGTTCCGAAATTGTTCCTTATCTGGAGACGGAGATCGTAGGCAGATATTATTATCAGCGTGGGGCCCTGCAGCAACAACTGCTGTCGGACAAGGCGCTTGGAAAAACAATCAGCATACTGAATAACGAATAAAAAAAGAAATATGAGAAAGAGAAAAGCCCAGCGCACCAATCTGAGCATCATGAAAGGGGTCATTGCGATGGCCCTCATCGTACTACTCGTTTGCTATCTGTTCCTGACGATGGTGTCTTGCACGGATGGCGGTCCTCGTGTCCATGTGAGTGGAAGCATTACAGATGCAGAGGATTCTACTTTAGTCCTGGAAGAAATGACGCTTAATGGTGTTCAGCCTGTGGACTCAGTGCGTCTGAAAGCCGATGGCCGTTTTGTCCTTTCGGCTCCTGTCGACACCTGTTCTGCTCCTGAGTTCTATCGCCTCCGCATAGCTCAACAGGTAATCAATTTCGTCATCGATTCGCTGGAGGAGATTACTGTGGAAACTTCGCTGAAGCGTATGGCTTCCGACTATGACATTCAGGGCAACGATGCCTCTCGGACCATGAAAACCATCACCCTGCTCAATCAGCAGCTTCAGCAGCAGCTCTCTCGGCTGTATCAGGATTCCACGCTCTCATTATTATTAAAAGAGGAACGCGCGCGTGAAATCGTGGAAGCCTATAAGACGCGGCTGAAAAGGGATATTATCCTGAAAGATCCTTCTTCGCCTGCTGCTTACTTCGCTTTGTTCCAAAGTTTCGGGCCTCAGATGCTGTTTAACCCCGAAAGCGATAAGAGCGACGTTCAGTACTTTGCGGCTGTCGCCACCCAGTGGGAGGCTCGTTATCCTGGTGCTCTACGCACGGAGAACCTGCGGAACATTGCCTTGCGCGGCCTGCGTAACACCCGCCCGGCTCGACCCGTCGAGATTCAGATAGATGGCGACAAGGTGCGCGAAACAGGTATTATTGACTTTGGATTCCCGGATCTGAACGGGCGCGAACGTCGTTTGTCGGATTTCGGCGATAAGGTGTTGCTGCTGGATTTCACTTCGTATGCATTGCCGCAGGCCCAGGAGCGTATACTTCTGCTGCGTGACCTGTATGAAAAGTATCATTCACGTGGCCTCGAGATCTACCAGGTCTCGTTAGATGGCGACGAGCACTTCTGGAAGACAAAGAGCGAGCAGCTGCCTTGGGTGTGTGTGCACTGTGCCGAGGGAGTGAATAATGATATGGTTCAGCTGTATGGTATTCAGCACTTGCCTGCCTTCTTTCTCATAGGCCGAGGTTCGATGCTGAAGGCACGAGACGAACAGATACCTGACCTCCCACGTGCTATCGAGGCTGAGTTGTAGGTATGGTCATTTTTTTGTCGATTTATTTGGCAGAATCGAAAAAACCGACTAACTTTGTCGGCGAAAAACTCGGAAAGCATCAAGGTAAACCACGATTTCCAAGGGTTCCGTTCCTATGCGGAGCTCTTTTCCTTTTGTTTCTCCGTACTTGATTTTCACGAAAGTTAGAACCAAAGAAAACCGATAATGGCTTACATGACACAAAAGGGCTACGATAAGCTCGTGGCCGAACTCCAGCAGCTGGAAGCTGTGGAGCGTCCTAAGGCGTCGGCAGCCATCGCAGAAGCCCGTGACAAGGGCGACCTCAGCGAAAACGCCGAGTACGATGCAGCGAAGGAAGCACAGAGTCTGCTTGAGATGAAGATTACGCAGCTTAAGGCGACGATAGCCGATGCTAAAATCATTGACACCAGTAAACTGAGTGCCGATACAGTGCAGATCCTCTGTCGCGTGGAACTTCGCAACGTTAAGAACAATGCGAAGATGGCTTATACTATCGTCAGTGAGACCGAAGCCAATTTACGCGAAGGTAAGATCAGTGTCAAGACTCCTATCGCGCAGGGCTTGTTGGGCAAGCGTGTGGGTGAGGTCGCCGAGATCAGGGTTCCGCAGGGACTCATTCAGTTGGAAGTAACTGGTATTAGTTTTGAGGAGTAAAGTGCGATGAGTATCTTCAGTAAAATCGCTGCCGGCGAGATTCCCAGCTACTGCTGTGCTTCAAGCGAGGAGTTCTATGCTTTCCTCGATATCAATCCGATGGTGAAGGGTCATACGCTGGTCATTCCGCGTCGAGAAGTTGATTATATCTTTGACCTCTCCGATGATGAACTGGCTCGTCTGCACGTCTTTGCTGCGCACGTGGCACGTGCCATCAAAGAGGTGATTCCCTGTGTGAAGGTCGGTGAGGCCGTATTGGGGCTGGAAGTGCCTCATGCTCACATCCATCTGATACCTATGCAGAGTGAGCGTGATATGCTTTTCTCCAATCCCAAGCTCCAGCTTCCGACTGAAGAAATGCAGCAGGTGGCAGATGCCATCCGCTCCGCTTACGAGCGTAGTTTATAAACTGCCTAATTGGAAGACGGCTGCCGAGACGATCCACGCCACGCACGTCGTGTAGACAGCTGCAAAGACAGCCCATCGCCATGAACCCGTCTCGTTTTTGATGGCCACGACGGTGGCCAGGCACGGGAAGTAAAGCAGTACGAACAGCAAATAGCAATATGCCGCCAAGGGCGTGATACCTTCAGCAGCCATCCGCTGCTGAAGGTTTTCGTATTTACGCGTGTCGGAACTGTAGGTGTCGTCATCGCCGAAACTGTCATCGCCGCTATAGAGCACGCCGATGGTGGAGGCCACAATCTCTTTGGCTCCGAGGCCTGCGATGAGACTCACGTCCAGCTTCCAGTTGAAGCCCTGTGGGCGGAACACAGGTTCCACCGCCTGACCGATGCGGCCAATGATGCTTTGTTCTTGTTGCTGGTCGACAGTAAGGCTGTCGTCGTGGGGAAAATAACCCAGTGCCCAGACCGTGATGCTGGCGATGAGGATGATTCCACCCATCTTTTTGAGATACTCCTTGCCTTTCTCCCAGGTGTGGCGGGCGATGGCTTTCCCTGTCGGCCAGCGGTAGGGCGGCAGTTCCATGACGAAGGGCGTATCTTCGCCGCGAATCACCAGCCGTGAGAAGAGATTACTCATCAGAATAGCTACGAGGATGCCGACGGCATAGAGTGAAATCATCACCAGCGAGCGATATTGCAGGGCAAAGAACGTGCCCGTGATCATTATATAAATAGGAAGACGTGCTGAGCACGACATAAACGGGAGAATCATCATCGTGATAAGTCGAGAACGGCGGCTCTCAATGGTGCGCGTAGCCATGACGGCCGGCACGTTGCAGCCGAAGCCCATAATCAGTGGAATGAAAGATTTGCCGTGCAGTCCCATTCCGTGCATCAGCCGGTCCATGATGAAAGCTGCGCGGGCCATGTAGCCGGAGTCCTCCATCATCGAGATAAAGAAATAAAGGATCAGGATTTGTGGCAGGAAGACGATGACCGACCCCACACCTCCGATGACACCGTCCACGAGCATTGCTTTCAGCCAGCCGTCAGGCAGCGTAGTGGCCACCTGCTCGCCCAGCCACCCCACACCCGCTTCTATCCAGTCCATCGGGTATTGGCCGAGCACGAACGTAGTCTCAAACATCACGAACAGCATGGCGAAGAAGATGGGGAAACCGGCATAGCGGTTGCTTAACACACGGTCGATGAGGTGTGTCATGCGGTAGGTGTCCGCTTTCGTGCCTGTCTCATATTGCGCTTCGCTTAGCGCTCCTCGGATGAAGCCGTATTTGGCATCCATGATGGCTGTCTCGGCGTCTTGTTCGGTGTCTTCAAGGATTTGTTGTGCCGCCGTATCGCGTGTGGCGATGATTTCTTTCCAGTTTGGTAACTTCCGGACGATTCCTTCTACCTCATGGTCGTTTTCTAACAGTTTGATTGCCAAGTAACGGGTTGAAAAGCGGTGGCGTATATGGCTGTCTTTCTGTATCTCCAGTTTCACGGCGTCGATGCCCCGCTCCACGTATTGACCGTGGTTGATATGGATGTGTCGGAAGGTGCGTGCTACGGATGCCTCTGGTCGGGCACAATGCGAACAGCCACAATGGCTGCATCCAGGGCAGACGCCTGACGGTTGGAAATCCATCCAGTGGTCGGCCGCTTCCGTAATGTGTCCTTCGGCATCGATGAAATCGGCTCCTTCGTAGAGGTCGATTATCACGTGGAATAGTTGTTCCACCCCCTGCCCGCCGCGGAACGAGGTTGGTACCATTGGTGTACCCAGCAACTGGCTTAGCACCCGGATATCGACCGTGTCGCCTCTTCGCTCGAACTCGTCGTACATATTCAGGGCGCATACCATGCGCAGGTTCATGTCGATGAGCTGCGTTGTCAGGTAGAGATTTCGTTCGAGATTGGAGGCATCGAGGACGTTGATGACGATATCTGGAGTTTTGTCTACGATGAATTGGCGGACATAAAGCTCCTCGGGACTGTAAGCCGAGAGTGAGTAAGTGCCGGGCAGGTCAATGAGTCGGAACTCATAACCTTCGAAGTGGGCTCGTGCCTCGGTCGCGTCCACGGTGACACCGCTGTAGTTGCCTACTTTGGCGTGGGCGCCGGAAGCGAAGTTGAAGAGCGAGGTTTTTCCGCTATTCGGGTTGCCCACGATGGCCACGTTAATCACGCGGTGCTGTCGTTTGGCTTCGGCTTCAAGTTGAATGTCGGTGGGATGGCTTTCTACGATTTCTCGGTTGAAGCCTGTGTTGTTGACATCAGGGGCAGAGAGTGAGGCATTCTCGCTGACGACTTCGATGAGATTTGCCTCGTCGTGTCGCAATGAGACCTCGTATCCCATCAGGCGATATTTGACAGGATCCTCCAAAGGAGCATTCAGCAACACCTCCACGACTTTGCCGCGGATAAAGCCCATTTCAACGATACGTTTGCGGAAGCCACCGTGACCCAAAACCTTCACGATGATGCCTCTTTCGCCTGTCTTCAACTCGGATAACTTCATTATCTGTCCCTTCTTATGTTCATGGAAAACTTGATTCAGGGCACAAAGTTACAGAAAAATGCTGACGCTTGGCACCTTTCTTTATATTTTCTCATAAAATACCCAAAAGTGAGTAGGGAAAGTTATCCAAAGAAGATTTGTGCTACGATGATAGCGGCGATCATTGATGCGAGGTCGGCTAATAGGCCGCAGGGCAGGGCGTAGCGGGTGTTGCGGATGCCCACAGAGCCGAAGTAGACAGCCAAGATGTAGAATGTCGTGTCCGTGCTACCTTGGAAGATGCAACTCAGTCGTCCAGCGAAACTGTCTGGCCCGTAGGTCTGCATACACTCCAGCATCATTCCCCTTGCTCCTGAGCCGCTGAGGGGTTTCATCAGTGCCGTGGGCAGTGCTCCGGTGATGTCACCACGTCCGCCACAGGCTTCCACTACCCAGCCGATGCCGTTGAGCAACCAGTCCATTGCCCCCGACGCACGGAAGACGCCGATGCCCACCAAAATGGCAATCAAGAAAGGAATAATCCCGACAGCTGTTTGGAAACCGCCTTTGGCTCCTTCGATGAACGCATCGTAGACGTTAATCTTCCTTCGCATCCCTGCCACAATAAAGACGACGATGATACCGAGGAGGATGATATTGGCCACGTTGCCAGAAAAAATGCCCATTTCATCGCGGCTGAGCATCTGTGCGGCCCATGCCATTCCTGCGACAATGAGGGAGAAAAGCGCCAGCGTGATCAGCACGGGTTTATTCCAGAGGCTGATGCGCTGGATGGCTCCTGTGACTGCCACGCCGACCACCATCGAAATAAGTGTTGCCAGCAGAATCGGCACGAAGACATCAGTGGGTTGGGCCGCTCCCAGCTGAGCGCGGTAGGCGAGTATGCTGACTGGCACGATGGTCAGTCCCGCTGTGTTCATCACGAGGAACATAATCATCGAGTTGGACGCCGTGTCTTTCTTGGGGTTCAGTTCCTGTAGGCCCTCCATGGCTTTCAGTCCGAGGGGGGTGGCAGCGTTGTCCAGCCCAAGCATATTCGCTGAGAGGTTCATAAAGATGTTGCCTACTACGGGGTGTCCCTCCGGTATTTCGGGAAAGAGTCGGCGGAACAAGGGGGCGAGCCACTTGGCCAGTCGTTCCACCATCCCGCCGCGCTCACCTATTCTCATGATTCCCATCCAGAGGGACAGCACGGCAGTCAGTCCTAAGGAAATCTCGAAGCCCGTTTTTGCCGATTCCATCGTTGCATTCATGACGGACGGGAAGACTTCGGTGTCTCCGAAAAAAAACAGTTTGACAGTAGCCACGACGGCTGCTATCAGGAAAAATGCAATCCAAATATAGTTCAGTGCCATTGCAAATATTGTTGTTTAATACGAGTGCGGGCGCGGTGCAGATAGACGCGTACCTGTGTCTCTGTGAGTTGAAGTTCTTCTGCGATTTCTTTATAACTGAGTCCTTCCAGTTCACGCAGCCGGATGATGTCATTTTGCGGTGGCGGCAGTTCGGCCATTAGTCGGGAGAGCAAGTTCATCGTCTCGCTTGCTTCCACCTGTTTGTCGGGTGTCGTCTGCTGTAGTTGTGCGAGCTCTTGCCGGCTGGTGGCCGTCTCAGTCTCAGAGGGCAGGTCGACGGTGCGGAGCAGGTCGGCCCGTTTCTTGTGGTCGAGCGACAGGTTCTTACAGATCTGTGCCAGCCATGCTCCAATGTTCTTGATATTGGGCCATTCATCCCGTTGCTCCCATGCCCGTAGCATTGTATCCTGAACGATGTCCTCAGCTTCAGCGGTGTGCTGTGTGATGCTGAGGGCAAGGCGATAGAGTCGGTCGCGATAGGGCAGGATGGTGGTTCGTAGGTCCAAGTGTAAAGTTTATGGAGTGATGAGTGTTCCGCCAATGAGGTCGTGGATGGAGGTGATTCTTACGCTACAGACACCCGCGTGTAGGGCGTCAAAAGCATTCTGCAACTTGGGTATCATTCCCCCTGCAATCGTTCCGTCGTTCACGAGGCTGTGGAAGTCTGCTTCGTCAAGATTCGGAATCAGTGTAGCCGAATCTGTCGGGTCGCGGAGTACGCCTGGCAGTTCGAAGCAGAAGGTGAGGGTGGAGCTTTTTTGTGCCTTTGCCACTTCCATCGCCATTGTGTCGGCGTTGGTGTTGAGCAGATGGCCTTGCCCGTCGTGGGTCAAGGGTGAGATAATCGGAGTGATGCCTTTCTCCAGTAGTGCTTGGAATATCGTGCCGTCTGCGCGTTCCACGTCGCCCACAAATCCGAAGTCGATGCCTTCGGGCGTGATGGGTCGGCGGTGGGCACGTATGAGGTCAAGGTCTGCACCAGTGAGGCCGAGGGCATTGCAACCTCGTGCCTGCAGTTGTGCGACGATGTTCTTATTGACAAGTCCGGCATAGACCATCGTGACGATTTTCAGTGTCTCGGCATCTGTCACGCGGCGGCCGTTCACCATTCGGCTTTCGATGCCGAGTTGTGCTGCCAGTTTTGTTGCCGAGCGTCCACCGCCGTGCACCAGCACCTTCGGCCCGTCGATGCGGACGAAGGCGTCCAAGAGCGTCGCCAGTTGCTCGGGATCTTCGACCACTGCGCCGCCGACCTTTATGACGGTTGTGGTCTTATTCCAGATAGGTGTATCCATACAGTCCGGCTCTATAGTTCGAGATAAACTCTTTGCCTTCGTTTTCGGTAATCTTGCCGTCTTGTACGGCTCGACTCACCCAGATTTCAAGGCGACGTACCAGCTTCTTGGGGTCGTACTGCACGTATTCGAGGACGTCAGCCACGGTCTCTCCGTCGATTACCTGCTCGATGGTGTATTCGTCTTTCGACACCGAGATGTGCACGGCGTTCGTGTCGCCGAAGAGGTTGTGCATGTTGCCGAGAATCTCCTGGTAGGCACCAACGAGGAAGACACCGATGTAGTAGTGCTCGTATGCCTTTACGGGGTGCAGTGGGATGTAGTTCGTCTGCTGTCCGGCGTTGACGTAAGTAGTGATTTTACCGTCGGAGTCGCAGGTGATATCCTGGAGGGTGGCGCTGCGTGTGGGCTGCTCTCCCAGTCGTGCGATCGGCATAATTGGGAAGAGCTGGTCCAGTGCCCACGAGTCAGGCATCGACTGAAAGAGCGAGAAGTTACAAAAATACTTGTCGGCCATTTGCTTGTCCAGGGCGCGCAGTTCGTCGGGTACGTGCTTCTGGTGATGTGCCAGTTCGGCCACTTCGTGGCTGATGGCCCAGTAGAGCGACTCTATCTGTGCGCGTGTCTTCAGGTCGATGATTCCGTGGCGGAACAGGTCGAGGGCCTCTTCGCGGATGTCTTCGGCGTCGTGCCAGTCTTCCAGAAGCGAACGTGACGACAGCTTGTCCCAGATTTCCGTCAGGTCGTGTACCAGTTTATGGTCGTTCTCCGTCGGCTGGAAGTCTTCCGGCATCTGCGGTGCCGTGACGCTTTCCAGCACGTCCACGATGAGCACGCTGTGGTGTGCCGTCAGTGAGCGTCCGCCTTCCGTTATGATGTTGGGGTGGGGGATATGGTTCTGGTTGGCTGCTTCGACCAGGGTGTACACGCAGTCGTTGACGTACTCCTGAATGGAATAGTTCACCGAACTCTCCGAGTTGCTTGAGCGTGTGCCGTCGTAGTCCACGCCGAGTCCGCCGCCGCAGTCGATAAATTCGATGTTGAAGCCCATGGCGTGCAGTTGAACGTAGAACTGTGCAGCCTCTCTCAGTGCGGTGCTGATGCGTCGTATCTTTGTAATCTGGCTGCCTATATGGAAGTGCAGCAGCTTCAGGCAGTCGCGCAGTCCCATCTCGTCCAGCAGTTGCAGGGCCATCAGCAGTTCCGAGGAGTTCAGTCCGAACTTCGAGGCGTCGCCTCCGCTTTCGCTCCATTTGCCAGAGCCGTTGGCAGCCAGTTTGATACGGATGCCGAGGTTGGGCCGCACGCCCAGCCTTTGGGCCGTCTCGGCGATGATGCGCAGTTCTGGCAGTTTCTCGATGACCAGGAAGACGCGTTTCCCCATTTTCTGTGCCAGCAGGGCCAGCTCTATGAAGTTCTGGTCCTTGTGTCCGTTGCAGATGATGAGGCTGTCGCTATCCATGTTGGTGGCCAATACGGCGTGCAGCTCAGGCTTCGATCCAGCTTCCAGTCCGAGGTTGTAGCGTTTGCCATGGCTGATGATTTCCTCTACGACAGGTCGCATCTGGTTGACCTTGATGGGAAAGATAATGAAGTGCTCCGCCTGGTACTCGTACTCCTTGGCAGCGCGCCGGAAACACTCGTCTGTTTTCTCGATGCGGTTGTCGAGGATATCGGGAAAGCGCAGCAGGACGGGCGCGGTGACGTGGCGGGTAGCCAGTTCGTCGACGACGTCCTTCAGGTCCACCTGTACGCCGTTCTTCTTAGGTGTCACGTAGACGTGTCCCTTCTCGTTAATGCCAAAATAGTTGACGCCCCAACCCTTGATGTTGTAGAGTTCTTCGGAGTCTTCAATGCGCCACTTTCTCATAGGTCCTTTACTTATGTGTGTATATATCTATATATTGAGTTTCTCTCGGATGAGTCGCACGCTTTCTTGTATTTTGACGGAGCTGTCGAGCAGCGAGACGTCCAGTGTGAACTTCGCTTGGTTGTAGAATTTCTCTCGTCCGGCGAGCGACTCTTGGATATAGGCTTCGAGCTCTTCGGGCGATTTTCCTTCGAGCAGTGGCCTTTTCCCTTTTCCCATACGCAGGTGCATGGCCAGCACGTCGGGCGTAGCTTTGAGATAGACGGTGTCTGCCAGCGAGTTCATGTACTCCATGTTGTCGAAGAAGCAGGGGGTGCCACCTCCGCAGCTCAGGACGATGTTCTCGAACTCGGCCGCCTCGTGCAGCATCCGTCGTTCCAGTTCCCGGAAGCCCTCTTCGCCGCGTTCTGCAAAGATTTCGGGCACGCTGCGGCGGTAGCGCATCGTGATGTACCAGTCGAGGTCGTAGAAAGGTACGCCGAGTTCAGCGGCCAGTGCCTTGCCGACAGTGGTCTTGCCGGCGCCCATGTAGCCTATGAGAATTATTCTTATCATGAACGTTTGCGCGTGAAGCGTCGTTTGGGTGTGGAGCCCGAGGTGTTCTTGCGCTCCTGCTGTTCTTGGACGATGGCTTGGCATTCCTCCAGTGTCAGCTCTTGGGCGCGGGCCTGCAGGGCTTTGCTGATGCGGTAATTCTCTCCTTTGTAGATGAGGTATGGGCCGAATCGTCCGTTGACGACCTCCATGTCGGGTTCTTCGTCGAAGCGTTTCAGGCTGCGTGCGGCTTCGTCCTTCCGTTTCTCCTGAATCAGCTCCACGGCCTCGTCCAGGCTGATGGTCAGCGGGTCGGCGTCGGCGGGCAGGCTGATGAATTTCTTCTGGTGCAGCACGTAGTGGCCGTAGCGTCCTGTGCCGATGACGACGTTGTCGCCCTCGAACGTGCCCAGTGTGCGTGGCAGTCGGAACAGCTCGAGAGCCTCTTCGAGGGTGATTGTCTCGATGCTCTGTCCCTGGCGTAGCTGGGCGAAGCGCGGTTTCTCTTTATCTTCAGCAGTGCCGATTTGCACGACGGGTCCGAAGCGTCCTATCTTCACGCTCACGGGATACCCTGTGGCCGGGTCTTTGCCCAGGACGCGTTCGCCGGCGCGCAGCTCGTTTTTGGTGGCGATGGTCTTCTCCACCATCGGCTCGAAGTCGCCCCAGAACTGCCGTATCATCTGTGTCCACTCTTCCTTGCCGTCGGCGATGGCATCGAACTCCTTCTCCACGTCGGCTGTGAAGTTGTAGTCCATGATTTCGGGGAAGCTCTGCATCAGGAAGTCGTTGACCACGATGCCGGTGTCTGTGGGCAGCAGTCGTCCGCGCTCGGCGCCGACCACCGTCTGCCGCTGTTCCTGGCGTATCGTCTGTCCTTCCAGTGTCAGCACTGTGTAGTTGCGTTCCTCGCCGGCCTTGTCGCCTTTCACCACGTATTCGCGTTGCTGAATAGTGGAGATGGTGGGGGCATAGGTAGACGGGCGTCCGATGCCCAGTTCCTCCAGTTTGCGCACCAGGCTCGCCTCGTTGTATCGTGGCGGGCGCTGTGTGAAGCGCTCTGTGGCTTGTATCTCTATGCGTTGCAGCTTCTCGCCGATGGTCAGCGGTGGCAGGATGTCGGTGCTTTCGGCCTCGTCCGTCTCGGTGTCCGTCTCGCGATAGACCTTCAGGAAACCGTCGAACTTCACCACCTCGCCGGTGGCCACGAACTGTTCGCTGCGTCCGTCGATGCCGATGGTGGCCTGGGTCTTCTCCATCTCGGCGTCGGCCATCTGGCTGGCGATGGTGCGTTTCCAGATCAGGTCATACAGGCGTCGCTCCTGTGTCGATGCCTCGGCAGGCAGTTCGGTGCGGTCCATGTATGTGGGTCGTATGGCTTCGTGCGCCTCCTGAGCGCCCTTGCTCGAGGTGTGGTACTGTCGTGTCTTCACGTAGGCTTCGCCCATCAGTTCGGAAATCACGCTTCGGCTACTGCCGAGGGCGAGCTTCGAGAGGTTCACGCTGTCCGTACGCATGTAGGTGATGAATCCGTTCTCGTACAGGTGCTGTGCCACCATCATCGTCTGCGCCACGGGCAGTCCCAGCTTGTGGGCGGCTTCCTGCTGCAGGGTGCTGGTGGTGAAGGGCGGTGCCGGCGTGCGGTGCACAGGACGTGTCTGCACGTCGGTGATGGTGAGTCCGGCGTCCTTGATGTCGTTGAGGAACTGCTCGGCCTCGGCCCGCGTGGCAAAGCGCTGGCTGAGCTCAGCCTTCAGCGTTCCTCCCTCGGGCAGCGCCAGCAGGGCCGTGACGCGGTACGACGCTTCGCTCTTGAAGGCCTGCACTTCGCGCTCGCGCTCCACGATCAGACGCACGGCGACGCTCTGCACGCGACCCGCGCTGAGGCCGGGCTTCACCTTACGCCACAGCACGGGCGAGAGCTTGAAGCCCACGATGCGGTCCAGCACGCGGCGGGCCTGCTGGGCGTTCACCAGCGACATGTCCACCTGGCGCGGGTGCTCGATGGCTTCGAGGATGGCGGGCTTGGTGATCTCGTGGAAGACGATGCGGCGTGTGCCCTCGTTCTTCAGTTGCAGCACCTCTTGCAGGTGCCATGAGATGGCTTCTCCCTCGCGGTCCTCATCAGATGCCAGCCACACGGTCTCCGCCTTCTTGGCGTTCTGTTTCAGCTGACTCACCAGGTGGGCCTTGTCCGCAGGGATTTCATATTGAGGTTCGAAGGTGGTGGTGTCCACGCTGAACTCGCGTTTCTTCAAGTCGCGGATATGTCCGTACGAGGACATCACTTTGTACTCCTTCCCAAGGAACTTCTCGATCGTTTTTGCCTTGGCCGGAGACTCCACAATTACCAGATTCTTTGGCATGATTTTTGGGTCTTTGTTGAATTTGTGGGCGCAAAGCTACACAAAATTTGCGGATTACACCTTATTATATATGTGTTTTTTGAAAATACGCCCTCTTTTTTTCGAAAATCATGAGGCCCATACAGGGACTTTCGACGCCCGAACGACGCCTTTTTTCAAGGGGTGTTGCTTGACGATACACGAATCGTTAATTGAAGATTCGCGAATCGTCAATTAACGATTCGTGAATCGTCAAACATTTATGACTGGCGACTGTCCTGAGTGGACAGGGCGGCGCGGGTGTTTTTTCCGGCGGTTTTATGCTGCTGGCGTAAGGGAAAAGCTTTGTGCGGCCTTGGGTTGATGTATTTGGGGCTGTGCCCGGATGTCGGACACAGCCCCAGTCTTGGCTTTTCGACGAATGAGTGCCGCCCGGCTTTGCCGCGTGACATCCTGAGGCAACTTATCCTCTTGCCGGGGAAGCGTCTTCCCCGCGTCGTCTGCCGTTAGGGAGAAATCCGTCGAATCAGCGTGATTCGTTGTCGAGAGCCCATATATTGGTCTAATGACCGATGGGGGATTATTCCGGTTGGATGCGGACGATGCAGAGGGAGAAGGCGGGCAGGTCTATGGCGACGTTACTGCCTTGCGGCGAGAGTTCGTGGCGTGTGGGCACGATGGCCGTGGGGCTGTCCAGTGTGTTCTCGTCCTCACCCTTGAGACTGGTCAGGCGCACCACGTGTGCCGACGCCGGGCGGAAGTGCTGCAGGCGGATGTCGGCCGTCGTAGCCTCTTCCTGTGTGTTGACGATCTTCACGATCAGTTCGCCCGTTTTCTCGTCGATGGTGGCGCTGGCGAAGACGCCGAGCGACGTGTCGTGCTTCAGCACCGTGTCGAACACCAGGTCCTGATCCATCCAGGCCCGCACGCTGTCGCCGCTGACCGTCAGCGTGATGTCGTACCAGCGTCCTGTCTCCACCTTGCCTTCGCGCGTCGCCGTCTGAATCTTGCCGCTGCCGGCAATCTGCTCTATGGCGTGCTGCGTGTTGCCCCATCCGCCGAGGTTCAGCCAGCAGTAGTGCTGCGGATCCACGTAGTTGAAGACGATGAGGAAGCCCTCGGCGCCGTCATCCTTGCGCGCACGGTAGCGCACGGTGTAGTGGTCGCTGTCGATCACCTTTTCCTCCACCGCCACGCACTGCTCGCGCAGGCTGGTCTGGGCGTACACCTCGCCGCGTGTCTCCCAGCTGCCGGACAGCGGCTGCATCTGCCCGGCGGGGGCGAAGCTGGCCCGGGTGCCCCACGTGCCGACGCCGGTGCGGTTCCGTTTCGGTGTCACGGCCCGCTGGCGCGCGGCGGCCTCGTACGGGTTCGACATGCGCACGGGCACCACCTGCGTGCCCACGTGCCCGGCCATCAGCGCCTGTACGTAATAAGAAGGAGTCCCCATCACGCGGTGGCTGTTGAAGCGAATCATGTCCGGGCGCCAACGCGCGTCGTTCTCGTTGACGAAGATGGGGGCGTACGAGTTCATCGGCACGATATCAGAGTTGTTCTCCATGCCCATCATGAACACCGCCTCGCCCAGCGCGGCATTCAGGTTGCCCAGGTCGCCGAAGCCGGAGGTCACGGCGTACTCGCCCACATAGATCTTCGGTCCGCGGCGGTCGTAGCTGTCGTATTTATGGAAGTTGTCGGCGAACCATCCCGGGTTGCGGTAGTAGTGCTCGTCCAGCAGGTCCACGGCCTCGTTACTGTCCCATGTCGGCTCGTCGGTGCCCCAAGCGGCTACGTTGCCGATGATCTTCATCTTGGGGTATTTCTCCAAGACGGCTTTGCGGAACAGGCAGTAGCGGTCGTAGTATCTGTCGCTCTGCTGGCGCGCATCGGGCTGGTTGTTCTCGTTGCCGATCTCCAGGTATTCGATGTTAAAGGGAGCCGGATGCCCGTTCTTGGCGCGCAGCGCACCGTAGTGCGTGCTGACGTCGCCGTTGGCATACTCCAGGGCTGCCAGCGTCTCGTCGATCCAGGGCTGCAGCGAATCCACGGGCGTCAGGCCGCCGTGCCACAGCCCCACGTTCACCACATACAGCGGCTTGGCGCCCAGGTCCTCGGCCATCTGCAGGTATTCGTGGAAGCCTATGCCGTCTGTCGTGCGGTAGCCCCAGTTCACGTTCCAGTGGCCCGGGCGCTCCTCGATGGGCCCTATGGTACGTTCCCAGCGGAAGGCGTTGTCCGGCGACACCTGCCCCTCCACGAAGCAGCCCCCGGGGAAGCGCATGAACTTCGGGTGCAGCTCGTAGAGCATCTGTGCCAGGTCGGGGCGCAGGCCGTTCTCGCGGTTCTTGAACGTCGGCGGGAAGAGGCTCACCACGTCGAGGTCCACCCTTCCGCGGCCGTCCATCTGCAGGGCAAACTGCGCCTGCGGGTCGTTCGCCTCGGCCGTCATCGTGGCCGTGTAGCGCGTCCATCCCTTGCCCGCCTGCATCGCCACGGGCGTCGAGGCGTAGGTCGTCTGTCCGTCGTGGCTCAGCAGCAGCGCCGTCATCGTGCCCGTGTACTTGCCGCGTGCCCAGAAGCTCAGACGGTAGGTGCGTCCCTGCCGCGCGTCGATGCCCCAGTAGCCGGTGTTCACCAGGCGCGCCGGTGCCGCCGTGCTGGCATTGACCTCCAGCCGCAGCGCATGGCCCTGGGCCTCGTTCAGCAACCGCTCGCGCTTCGAGGGCTGAATGAGCTGCGCCTGCAGGGTCGAGGGCGCGGGTGCTTCCACGCGCCACGCCTGCAGGTCGGCAGGCTTGCCGTATTCCGGACCGTCCTCGAACGAGCGGTTACGGATCAGCTCGGCGTACAGGCCGCCGTCGGCAGCGTGGTTGATGTCTTCGAAGAAGATGCCGTAGTGGGTGGGGCTGATGTGCGGACCGCGCTGCGCAGCGTCGATGTCCAGCGTCACCTGTCCCGTCATGTGGCTGGCCACGGCGAGGGCGACAGCCGAAAGAATCATTTTCCTCATAACGAATTAAGGTATAAAGTATTAACAATTAGCAATTAACGAATTAGCGTAATAGCGAATTAGCAGAAGTATATCTTATTCTTCGCTCTTCACTCTTCATTCTTCACTCTTATAAAGTCGGCACAAAATTAGTAAAAAGTGTATTTTCGACAAAAAATGCAGCTTTCTTTTTCCGTTTTCAGATAAAATACGTACTTTTGCCGCGGTAAAAACAACATCGTGACGAGTTAATACTTTAATACGTTAACAACTATGCGAGTTATCATTGAACCATCCTACGATCGCCTGTCCCAGTGGGCAGCCGATTATGTCGTCTGCCGCATCAACGCTGCTAAGCCCACGGCAGAGAAACCCTTTGTGCTCGGACTGCCCACCGGTAGCAGCCCCATCGGTATGTACCAGGCACTGGTGAAGGCCAACAAAGAGGGCCGCGTCACCTTCCGCCACGTCCTCACGTTCAACATGGACGAGTACGTCGGTCTTCCCGAGAGCCACCCCGAGAGCTACCACAGCTTCATGGCCACCAACCTCTTCGACCACATCGACATCCCGCGAGAGAACATACACATCCTCAACGGCAACGCCTCCGACCTCGTCGCCGAGTGTGCCCACTACGAGGAGATGATTCGCGAGGCTGGAGGTATTGACCTCTTCATCGGAGGTATAGGGCCCGACGGCCACATCGCCTTCAACGAACCCGGCAGCAGTCTCACCAGCCGCACACGCCAGAAGACACTCACCACAGACACCCGCGTCGCCAACAGCCGCTTCTTCGGGGGACGACCCGAGGACGTGCCCGCCACCGCACTCACCGTGGGCGTAGGCACCGTCATGGATGCCCGCGAAGTGCTCATCCTCTGCAACGGGCACAACAAGGCACGCGCCCTGCAGGCTGCCATCGAAGGCCCCGTCACGCAGTGGTGGACCATCAGCGCCCTGCAGATGCACCCCCACGGCATCATCGTCTGCGACGAAGCCGCTACCGAGGAGATCAAGCACGGCACCTACAAGTACTTCAAGGACATCGAGAAGGATAACCTCTGAG
>CAMVFC010000060.1 GCA_947166655.1 uncultured Prevotellaceae bacterium | reverse complement strand
GTAAAAGCTTCGGGCAGCGCCTCGGTGCCGCCGTCCAACGGATGAAGATAGCTTAATTCCTGCACACAGCGTTCCCTAAAGACACAATCATTCTGCATTATCCGCGATTTTTGCCACAAAGATACACTTTTTTGAGCGATTCGCCTTTGTTTTCACCGTGATTCTTTATACTTTTGCCGCAGAAATCCTTCTACAATTAAATTACCTGAGACATGACAAATCCAGAACAAGATAAGCAATTTATGCGCGAGGCCATCCGCCTGGCCGATGAAAGTGTACGCAACGGCGGCGGTCCCTTTGGCGCCGTTATTGTGAAGAACAACACCATCATTGCCGGCAGCTCCAACAGTGTGACCCTCGACAACGACCCTACCGCCCATGCCGAAGTGAATGCCATCCGAAAAGCCTGTCGGTTGCTGAAGACATTCGACCTCTCAGGATGCACCATCTACACCTCGTGCGAGCCGTGTCCTATGTGCCTGGGGGCAATCTACTGGTCTCGCATCGACCGTATCTATTATGGCAACACGCGTAAAGATGCACGTGACATCGACTTCGCAGACGACTTTATCTACGACGAACTGGAGCGTCCGATGGAAGAACGCACCGTACCCATCGTCCCGTTGCTTCGCGACGAGGCGCTCCACAGTTTCCGCCTTTGGAGCGAGAAGGAAGACAAGACGGAGTACTGACCTGCATCAGCCCACCAGCCACCTTCCCACGCGCGGGATGCGCTGCAAGAGAACGCAGGCGAGGGCGGCGAGACAGAACGTGGTGACCGCCGTCAGCAGGATTTCCGCGGGCGTGGTCCACCAGCCTAAACGGCCCGCAGTGCCGCGTCCGAGCCATTCACAGTAGAACGACGAGGCCCATGCAAGAATGAACATGTGGCTGAGATACATGCCATAGCTGGCTTTGGAAATCGAGGCCAGCCAGGGCCGTGCCGTTGCCGGTTGCTTTTCTTCATGACGTTTCTCCTTGAAAAGCAACAGCCATCCTATAGCCATCAGGGCAACGCCCAGCGTGTCATTGTACCAGGGCGTTTCCCACCCCACGGCGACATCCACGGCTCCCTCTACGGGGAAGCCACCGCCTGCACTGCCCCACACACGAGCGATGAAGCCTCCGAAGCAAAGCGCAAAACCCGCCAGCCAAAGGGGTATGCCGATGACGAGCGTACGACGCCAGGACAGGGCTGGCACGAAACGGCGGAAATACAGGCCCAGCAAGAGATAACCGACGAAACCACTCACGTAGTAGAACAGGCCGTAGCCGTTCCAACTGGCTTCGCCCCACAAGGGGTATGCAGCCGGATTGGGGATGCCCGTAGGGCCGTGAATGACGAGCAGTTCGCCGCCCGACGCCCACTCGCGAACGAAGGGGATCAACAACGTCAGCGCCCACACGCCCAAATAGCCCAGCAGTTCGCGCCGCCCCACACGCTCGGCCCACGGCGACAGCAGCGGCATCAGCAGATAGACGCCCGCCAGCATATAGACAAACCAAAGGTGACCGGCGGCATAATTGAAGTTCAGCAACAGTGCACGCAGGTTGTCCGCAGGCTCTCCCCACACAAAAGCGTAGGCCAGCGACCACACTACAAACGGCACCAGCAAGCGCCCTGCCCGCCGACGGAAGAACGCGCCGGTGGAAGTGGTCAGCGGAAACAGCAGATAACTGGAGGTGATAATAAATAAAGGTACGCACGCGCGCACAAAGGAATCAAAGAAAGAAGCCCATACGGCATCCGTCGGCGTGAGGATGCGAGCTCCTTCGCCGCCAAGATAAAAAGGCTCGGTGGCATGAACGGTCATGACCATCAGGCAGGCCACGACACGCATATTGTCGAGCCAGGCAACACGGTCGGAGGTGTGAGTCGGCATGAGAGTACTTATTTTTTGGTGATTCTTGTGGCAAAAGTAGGAAAAAGATTCCAAACAAGAGGTGAAAAAGGAGAGTTTTGTTTGGATGTATCGAAAATAAGTTCTATGTTTGCAGTATCATTTACCCATCTTTTTTATGAAGTACCCTCATCAGTTATGAAGAAAGTTGTGTTTTGTGCCGCCCTCGCGGCCGTCACCATGGGGCTCAGTGCCCAGAAGCCTATGACAGCCCCGAAGGGAGGCAAAGCTATTAGCGACGAACTCATCGGCATCTTCTTCGAGGACATCTCGTCGAGTGCCGACGGCGGTCTCTATGCCGAGCTTGTACAGAATGGTTCGTTCGAGTTCAATGCCAACGAACACGATGGCTGGGGGCCTGCCACGGCGTGGAGAGTCATCCGCCCCGGACATTCGCTGGGCTACCTGCAGCCCTCTACGCATTCGGTTCCCGGCGCCGGCTACAACTCCAACACCTCGATGCTGCTGCACGCAGAGCGGGTGAAGGAATACTACGACTACAAGGGCTGGAAAGGCTTCGGACTTCAGAACGACGGCTTCGGCGGCATCTTCCTGAAAGCCGGTGCCAACTACGATTTCTCCATGAGAATGGCCGATGCCGGGCCAGACGGCAGTGCCGTCAGGCAGGTGCGCATAGCGCTGGTGGAACCGCAGGGATGGGGCAAAGACCCGAAGCTGCTGGCCGATGCCATCATCGACCTCCACGCATCTGCACCGCAGGCCGACGGCTGGCGCGAATATAAGGTCACACTCACGCCCAATGCCGACTGCACAAAGGCGGCACTGCAGATTCTGCTGCTCAACGAGGGCGAGGTCTATCTGGATGATGTCTCGCTCATGCCGCAGGACACCTACAAGGGTCACGGCCTGCGCCGTGATCTGGCCGAGGCGCTGGCGGCGCTGCAACCGAAGTTCATGCGCTTCCCCGGAGGCTGTGTCGTCCATGGCGGTGGCGACGGTTTCTGGAACACCTACCGCTGGAAGAATACCATCGGGCCGCGCCACCAGCGTCGGCAGATGAAGAACACATGGGGCTACCACCAGTCCATGGGCCTCGGATACTACGAATACTTCCAGTTCTGCGAGGACCTCGGCATGGCGCCTCTGCCCATCCTGCCCTGCGGCGTCTCGTGCCAAGGGGCGAATGGCGGATGGGGAATGAAGGGGCAGGCGCAGGACGTCGTGCCGATGGAGGCGATGGACGAATGGGCGCAGGATGCCCTGGACCTCATCGAATGGGCCAACGGCGACCCTGCCACCTCCAAGTGGGCCAGGCTGCGTGCCGAACAGGGGCACCCTGCACCCTTCGGACTGAAGTACCTGGGACTGGGCAACGAAGAGCGTATCTCGCCGGAGTTCGCAGAGCGCTTCCGCTACATCTATCAGAAGGTGCGCCAGGCGCATCCCGAAATTGTCATCGTCGGCACCGCCGGACCCGGCTCACACCCCGGCAACTCCGACTTTGAGAACGGCTGGAAGCTGGCAGAGGAACTGGAGATTCCCATCCTGGACGAGCACTATTACGAGCAACATCGCTACTTCCTCGACAGCCGGCAGTACGACCGCTATCCCCGCGACCGGCGGACGAAGGTCTATCTGGGCGAGTATGCGGCCAAAGACAAGAAGCTCATCGACGCGTTGGCCGAGGGGCTGTACCTGCTGCACGTGGAGCGTAACGGCGATGTCGTCTGCATGACCTCCTACGCGCCTCTGCTGGCCAAGAAGAATGCCACCAACTGGAACCCAGATTTGATCTACTTCGACAACGAACGCACCTATCTGACGTGCAGCTACTACGTGCAACAAATGTTCGGACAGTCAGCCGGACAGTATTTCTACGGCGATTGCATCCGTTTCCAGGGCGATGCGCCCGACGTCGTGCAGCCCATAGAGAAAAGTCTGTACGGGCAGTCCGTGGTGCTCAACGTGAAGACACGTCGGCTCTACGTGAAGTTGTGCAACGCCAGCGCAGACCAGAAACGGGCCGACATCAACCTCAGCCGCTTCCCCCTGAAGAAGACGGCCACGAAGACCACCCTTGCGGGTGCGCCTGATGCGGAGAACAACTTCGAGGCGCAGCCCATCGCACCGCAGACCGAAATCGTCAAGGCACAAAAGCGTTTCACACTCGACCTGGAGCCCTACAGCTTCGTCATGCTGGAGTACGCCCTCTGAGTGAAAAGCGACAGACCCACCCCGACCCCTCACATGGGGAGGAGAGAGAGAAGACCCACCCCCGACCCCTCCCGTGAGGGAGGAGAGAGAGAAGACCCACCCCCGACCCCTCCCGTGAGGGAGGGGAGAAAGCTGGCGCGACGCAGTCCTTTTCAAGCCGGAGGGCTCCCCTCCCTCACGGGTAGCGAAGGAAATATCGGGTTGACTGAATGTCAAGCCGTCCTGAGCGACCGAAGCAGCGCTCCTCTGCTGAGGACGGGTAAGGTTGGGGGTGGGTCTTCTGTTCATCCGACGTCAACCGACGTGAATCTTATCGTCAATCTTTTCAAATGGTTTTCTCCGGCGACTTACACTAAAGTGTTAGTTCATTCGCCATGCAGAGCCGCATCATGGAGCTGCAGGGACATACGTTTTGACCCGACTTGCCCCATCAATTCAGCAGAAAGAGCCAAGCCTTTAGTTTGACGATTCACGAATGTTTAATTGACGATTCGCGAATCGTCAATTAACGATTCACGAATCGTTAAACTCCACGCTTGGTCTTTCATCGCAAATCCTGCGGCTGAGCGAGGTGTCGGGGCCAGAACTTTTCAGCCTGACAGCCTGCCGTCCGGACCGTTACTCCGGCCGCGGCGGTCCCCCTTTCCCCACCTCGCACGGCATCCTATGACGCTTCACGTTTCACGACTCGGGAGGACTGTTTGTTCAAGGAGCCAAGACAACCGCTTTCTTCACAGAGGACATCTGGCTATGACGCGCTATAATGGCATCAGCTTCACCACCGCTTTCGTCCGAAAGTCTCATACTTGTGGGCAAAAACACACTATCATGGCATCAGCTTCTCGCCTTCACTCCGCATGAACTGCCGAGGCTTGAGCTTGCCCGCCCCTAAGCAGAGAGGCTCTGTCCCGCCATGCGGAACAGAGCCTCTCTTTATCTGTGATGAAACCAGTCTTAGTTGTTCTCAGGGCGCAGCTGACGCACAACGGCAGCCGTACGCCACATCTCGCTCTCGCGCAGTGCCTTGAGTTCCTGTTCGAGGCCTTCGCGGTAGCCGGGCTTCGAGTTGCTGTCGATGCTGATCTGAGCTTCGTTGCCGCATTTCACGCTGGCATAGAGTTTCTCCATTACAGGCTTGATGGCATCGTGGAACGGGCCCATCCAGTCGAGGGCGCCACGCTGAGCGGTGGTGCTGCAGTTGGCGTACATCCAGTCCATACCTTTCTGTGCGAACAGCGGCATCAGCGACTGCGTCAGCTCCTCCACGGTCTCGTTGAAGGCCTCGGAGGGCGTGTGGCCGTTCTCGCGCAGCACTTCGTACTGAGCCAGAAGCAGACCCTGGATGGCTCCCATCAGCGAACCGCGCTCGCCGGTGAGGTCGGAAGTGGCCTCGCGCTGGAAGGTGGTCTCGAAGAGATAGCCGCTGCCGATACCGATACCGAAGGCGAGAACCTTCTCCAGCGCCTTGCCGCTGGCATCCTGATAAATGGCATAGCTGCTGTTCAGGCCGCGACCCTCGAGGAACATCGTGCGCAGGCTGGTGCCGCTGCCCTTGGGAGCCACCATGATGACGTCGATGTCCTTGGGAGGTACCACGCCCGTGCGGTCGTTCCAGGTGATGGCAAAACCGTGGCTGAAGTAGAGCGTCTTGCCTGCCGTGAGGTGGGGTTTGATGGTGGGCCACAGCTGCATCTGTGCGGCATCGGAGAGCAGCATGCAGACAATGGTGCCGCGTTCTGCAGCCTCTTCGAGGGAGAACAGCGTCTCGCCGGGAACCCATCCGTCGGCGACGGCCTTGTCATAGGTCTTGCCCGGACGCTGGCCTACGATGACGTTGAAGCCATTGTCGCGCAGGTTGCAAGCCTGACCTGGACCCTGCACGCCGTAGCCCAGCACGGCGATGGTCTCGTTCTTCAGCACCTCACGTGCCTTCTCCAGGGGGAACTCCTCGCGGGTCATCACTTCTTCGATGACTCCGCCAAAATTCATTTTTGCCATGTTTCTTTTTCTTATAGAGATTAATGTTTAATGTTTGAAGACATTCGCAGAACGAAGCGGCGAGCTGTGCAGAAAGATCTTCTGCCCGCCTGCGTTCGCAGAAGCGACAGAGCCTGTTGGCTTTCGACTGCAAAGATAGACAATTTGTCGCAGAAAACGGTGCGAAAGCATATCTTTTTAAGCTATCGGGCGACTTTTGTTGATATTTGTCATATCACACTTAGTCCTCGAAGTCGTAACGGTCCAGCAACTTTCCGCACTTGGAGCAGAACACTTCGTGCCTGTAAATCGTGCCGCCGCAGTCATTGCAGCGATACGTTCTTTCCTCTTTTTTCTGTTTTTCCATAATGATAATATGAAGTTAATGCCTTAATGCGTTGATAGGTGTATGCGTGCAAAAACGGGATAATGGTCGGAGAGGTTGCGGCGTACCATCCGCCCGTCCGTCTCCTTCTGCCATCGTCCGTCCGTCAACACGGCATAAGCCTCCACCTGGGCTGCAGGGGTGACAAAGATGTGGTCGATGCGCTCTGCCGTGAAAGCGTGGGTATGGAACGCGTTGAAGGTTCCGTTCTCGGCAAAGCGGTGCCGGGCTGCCGTGTAGCAGTCCTTCAGCACCCCCGATTCCGTGAAGAGGGTGTACAGCGTGTCCGTCTGCGCCACATTGAAATCACCCGTGAGCACCGCCAGCCGCCGGCCGCCCTCGGTCATCTGCGTGATGCGCTGCATCACCAACCTGGCCGACTCGCTGCGGGCCTTGGTCCCGACGTGGTCCATGTGGAGGTTCAAGAAGTAGAAGTCCTGTCGCGTCTGCAAATCACGGAAATGCCCCCACGTGCAGATGCGGATGCAGGCGGCATCCCAGCCCAGCGCAGGCTTGTCCGGCGTCTCGTTCAGCCAGAAGTGGCCTTCTTCCACGAGCTCTATGCGCTGTGGATTATAGAAGATGGCAGCGTATTCCCCGGCCTCCTTGCCGTCGTCGCGCCCGACGCCGATCCACCGATAGCCGGGCAGTCCCTGCTGAAGGTCAAGGATCTGAGCGTGCAGCACCTCCTGTGCGCCGAAGATGTCAGGACGCTCCCAGGTGATTTGGTCGCAGATGGATGCACAGCGCGCCTGCCAGCCGTTGCCCTTGACGCTGTCATTGCGGTTCTTGTAGCGGACATTATAGCTGCCGACGGTCAGTTCCTGCGCAGCGACGCCTGCACTGAAAAGACAAGCTAAGATCCAGAAAAAAGTCTTCATACCGAGGCCTTCCTTACTATTACACGCGCAAAGTTAACAATTATCCGCGAAACGCAAGCACGAAAAGTGCAAGAAAAGTGCTTTAACAACTTTTTCGGCCTTCTTTTTGGTGGAAACGGGAAATAGCTTTATATTTGCGCGACCTTATTCACAAACAACTAACTAATTTCTCATTTTACGATTATGGTAAACAGGTTTATTCTGAATGAAGTTTCGTACTTCGGCCCCGGTGCTCGCAAGGAGCTGCCCGGCGTGGTGAATCGTCTCGGTTTCAAGAAAGCGCTGGTCGTCACGGACAAAGGGCTGATGCAGTTTGGCGTGGCCAAGATGGTGCTTGACGTCATGGACGAAGCCGGCATCGCCTACGAGATCTTCGACGATGTAAAACCCAACCCCACGGTGACGAACGTGAAGAATGGCATCGAGGCCTGCAAGCAGGCACAGGCAGACTTCATCGTGGCCATCGGCGGCGGTTCGTCCATGGACACCGCCAAAGGCATCGGCATTGTGGTGAACAACCCTGAATTCTCCGACATCGTTTCGCTGGAAGGTGTGGCCGATACGAAGAAGAAGTCCCTGCCCATCATCGCCCTGCCCACCACGGCCGGCACAGCAGCAGAGACCACTATCAACTACGTCATTATCGACGAGACGCGCCAGGCCAAGATGGTGTGCGTGGATCCCAACGACATTCCTTGCGTGGCCATCATCGATGCAGAGCTGATGTACTCGCTGCCGAAGAGCCTCACCGCCGCCACAGGTATGGACGCCATGACGCACGCCATCGAAGGTCTGATTACGAAGGCAGCCTGGGAGCTGAGCGACATGTTCGAGATCAAGGCCATCGAGATGATCTACAAGTACCTGCCGCTGGCTGTCGACGAGCCGAAGAATCCCGTGGGACGCGATGGCATGGCTGTGGCGCAGTACGTCGCCGGCATGGCATTCTCGAATGTCGGCCTGGGCGTAGACCACGGAATGGCTCACCCGCTGTCGGCCCTGTTCGACGTCCCCCACGGCGTAGCTTGCGCCATGCTGCTGCCCACCATCATGCGCTTCAATATGCCTGCCGCCATCGACAAGTACGTGGAGATCGCCAAGGCTTGCGGCGTCTACGAAGCAGGGATGAGCAAGGAGGCTGCTGCCGAAGCTGCCTGCAAGGCTATCGAAGACCTGAGTGCACGCGTGGGCACGAACAAGCGCCTGACGGACCTCGGCATCACGGAGAAAGACATCAAAGCTCTGGCAGAACAAGCCATCAACGACGTCTGCACGCCCGGTAACCCGCGTCCCGTCACGAAGCAGGACATCATCGACCTGTACCATCAGATTCTGTAAGCAGGCCACTCCCAACAAAGCAACCTACAACAGACCAACCCCGACAGAGCGACCCGACAGACCCACCCCCCTCCCGTAACGGAGGGGAGTCCTCTGGCTTGCTGAGAGAATTCGAGCGTAGCGAGGCCCTCTCCCTTACGGAAGAACGGAGAGTGAGTCTTCTCTTTCACTTTTCACCTCTTATTATGTATCGTCATACCCTCACCGCCATCCTTCTGCTGCTGTCGACTATAGCCGTTGCCCGCACAGAACGCGTCACCTTGCAAGGTGACCACGGACGTCTGGTAGCCGACCTGCAGACGCCCGACGCATTACCCAAACGCTGCCCCATCGTCATCCTTTGCCACGGCTTTGGCGGCAGCCGTAACAACGCTCTTTTCCATGGTATTGCCGACGGACTCGAGAAAGCGGGCATTGCCACCATCCGCTTCGACTTCAACGGCCACGGAGAGAGCGAAGGCGACTTCACGCAGATGACCGTCCCCAACGAAGTGGAGGACGCCCGCCGCGTGTACGAATGGGTTCAGGCCGACGGCCGCTTCGGGCGCATCGGCATCGCAGGCCACTCTCAGGGCGGCGTCGTCACAGCGATGCTGGCCGGGCAGCTGGGCAAGAAAGCACTGAAAGGCGGAGTCGTGCTGCTGGCACCCGCAGGCGTGCTGCGCGACGATGCCATCCGCGGCACCGTGGCCGGCCAGCCGCCGTTTAAGGGCGACCCGCTGGACCCGCCAGAGTACGTGGAAGTCTGGGGACGCCGTCTGGGACGCGAATACATCAAGACTGCGTTCTGGCTGCCTATCTACGAGACCGCGGCAGGCTACAAGGGCAAGGCCTGCATCGTTCATGGCACCAGCGACCGCACCGTGCCCTACACCTATGGTCTGCGCTTCCATCAGTTATGGCGCGGCAGCGAATGGCACCTCTTGGACCGTTTCGACCACGGCTTCGGGCCTCGTCCGCAGGAAGCGGCCGACATCACAGTGAAGTTCTTCAAGAAAAACTTGCAAAAGAATAAATCGAAATGAATAAATCCATCTTCCTCTTTGCCGCCCTGCTGACGTCCGCCTGCGCCACGGCACAGACCGTCACCTTCTACACGCCACAGACGGTGCGCATACAGAAAACAGCCGACGGGCAGGCGCCTCCTGCACGCCGCTATAATTTCGTCGTCACGGCACAGCCCGAGGCGGTGAAGGTACAGAAGAAAGTCTCGGGCGACATCGTTAGCTACCGCTCCAAGGCCCTCGTCGTCAGCGTCGACACGCGCACACAGCAGGTACGCTTCTCCAAGCCCGACGGGACACTGCTCGTCAGCGAAGGGCAGTGCGTCTTCACACCCATCACCGAAGGTCCCGACCGCGGCAGCTACCGCGTGCGGCAGTCATGGGCCCTGGCCGACGACGAACCGCTCTACGGCGTCGGCCTGCTGCAGAACGGGAAGATGAGCCAACGCGGCGAGAAGCGCCTGATGATGCAGTCGAACCTCGACGACTATGCCAACGTCTTCCAGAGCCAGAAAGGCTATGGCATCTATTGGGACAACTACTCGCCCACGGAACTCGACGCCACCGACGCACTCACGTTGGAATCGCAGGTGGGCGACGCCGTCGACTATTATTTTATGTACGGAGGCACGGCCGACGGCGTTATCCATGAGCTGCGCCGACTGACGGGGCAGGCACCGATGCTGCCGCTGTGGACCTACGGCTTCCACCAAAGCCGCGAACGCTACAAGACGCAGGAGGAGCTGCTGGAAGTGTGCCGACGCTACCGCGAACTGGGCGTGCCCTTCGACGGCATCATACAGGACTGGCAGTACTGGGGCAGCAACTACAACTGGAACGCCATGGAGTTCCTCAACGAGAACTTCCAGGGAGCACAGCGCATGATCGACGACGTGCACCAGAAATACCACGCACACTTGAGCATCAGCATCTGGGCCAGCTTCGGGCCGAACACCAAAGGCTATCGTCAGATGGACGAGAAGGGCTACCTGATGAACTTCGAGACGTGGCCGCAAAGCGGTCTGCCCATGTGGCCGCCACGTATGGACTATCCCAGCGGCGTGCGCGTCTATGCGCCCTACACGACCGAGGCACGCGACATCTACTGGCAAAACCTGCGACGCCTCTACGAGATGGGCATCGACGCCTGGTGGATGGACTCTACCGACCCCGACCATCACTCTTATAAGGACAGCGACCTGGACGAGGTCATCGCCACCGCCGACGGACAGCGCGGCAGCTACCGCAGCGTGCGCAACGCCTTCCCGCTGGCTACCGTGGAGGGCGTGTACGATAGAGTGAAAAGCGAAGGAGTGAAAAGTGAAAGAACGAACAGCAAACGTCCCTTCATCCTCACCCGCAGCTACTTCGCCGGACAGCAGCGCACAGGTGCCAACACGTGGAGCGGCGACATCGGTTCCAGTTGGGAGAGCCTGCGCAGGCAAGTGCCCATCTGCCTGAACTACACGCTGACAGGCAACCCACAGGTGAACACCGACATCGGCGGCTTCTTCGCCGGAGCCTACAATACGCTGGGACATAACTCTGCCACACGCAACCCACAGTTCCAAGAGCTCTACGTGCGATGGATGCAGTTCGGTGCCCTCTGCCCCATGATGCGCAGCCATGGCACCGACGTCTATCGTGAGCTGTACTACTACGGCCAGCCCGGCGAACCTGTCTATGATGCGCTCGTCGCCGCCATACGCCTGCGCTATCGTCTCTTACCTTATATATATAGCACCTCGTGGCAGGTGACGAAGAACGACGACTCGTTCATGCGCGCACTCGTCATGGACTTCCCCGACGACCGCAAGGTCTGGGATATGAACTCGCAGTACATGTTCGGCCGCGCATTGCTCGCCGTTCCCGTGACACGCCCGCTCTACACCAAAGAAAAAGTGGTACGTACCGACGAACTCTCAGGATGGGACAAGACGACCGACAACGGCGAGAGAGGCAAAGCCTACCCCACTGTCGACTGGACACAGAAGCACTCCTACGAGGCTTACCTGCCCGTACGGGGAACCAACGGCGCAGCTACGCTGTGGTATGATTTCTGGACCGGACAGCGTCTGCAGGGCGGACAGAACGTCACTGCCACCATCCCCCTCGACCACAGTCCGCTCTACGTTCGGGCAGGAAGCATCCTGCCCCTCGGCCCCGACGTGCAGTACGCGACCGAACGGCCTTGGGACGACCTCGAGCTGCGCGTCTATCCCGGCGCCGACGGTACGTTTACCCTCTACGAGGACGAGGGCGACGGCTTCGGTTACGAACAAGGAGCCTACACCGAGACACCCCTGAGCTGGAACGACCGCTCGCGAACACTCACCATTGGCAAGCGCAAGGGCAGCTTCCCCGGAATGCTCTCCACACGTCAGTTCCGCATCACACTGCCCGACGGTTCTGCAAAGGCCGTCCGATACACAGGCAAGGCCGTGTCCGTTCAATTCTAAACAACACCTGTCATTATGAAGACCTCCATATACGTTCACCTCAAAGCCTCCTATCGCTTAAGCCTCAATATCGCCATCCTGACCGCCGCGCTGCTCGGCTCTCCCCAGCGATTGCGCTCGGCAATCTCGTTGCCGAGCCCCGCTCCCCTCCCCCCGTCCTCCCAGGGTCTCCCCTACCAGGACCCCTCCCTCAGCGCCCGCGAGCGGGCCCTCGACCTCTGTTCGCGCCTGACGCTGGAGGAGAAAGCGCTGCTGATGCTCGACGAGAGCCCCGCCATCCCCCGCTTAGGCATCCGAAAATTCTACTGGTGGAGCGAGGCGCTGCACGGCGCAGCCAACCAGGGCAACGTCACCGTCTTCCCCGAACCAATCGCCATGGCAGCGTCCTGGAACCCCGACCTCCTGTATAAGGTGTTCGACGTGGCCAGCACCGAGTTCCGCGCACAGTACAACAAACGAATGCTGAACGGCGGCGAGGACGAGAAGTTCCACAGCCTCAGCGTCTGGACGCCCAACGTCAACATCTTCCGCGACCCGCGATGGGGACGCGGACAGGAGACCTACGGCGAAGACCCGTACCTGACGAGCGTCATGGGGACACAGGTCGTGCGCGGCCTGCAGGGACCCGAGACGGCGAAGTACCGCAAGCTCTGGGCCTGTGCCAAGCACTATGCCGTGCACAGCGGACCCGAATATACGCGCCATACGGCCAACCTGAACAACGTCAGCCTGCGCGACCTCTGGGAGACCTATCTGCCAGCCTTCAAGACGCTGGTGCAGGACGCCAAAGTGCGCGAGGTGATGTGCGCCTACCAGCGCCTGGACGACGAACCCTGCTGCGGCAACACACAGCTGCTGCAACAAATCCTGCGCGACGAGTGGGGCTTTCAGTACCTCGTGGTGAGCGACTGCGGAGCCATCAGCGACTTCCATCAGAACCATAAGTCGAGTTCCGACAAGGTGCATGCCGCCAAGGTCGGAGCCCTGGCAGGCACGGACGTCGAGTGCGGATGGGACTATGTCTATCGCAGCATCCCGGAAGCCGTGCGCCGAGGCTTCCTCACCGAGGCCGAGGTCGATAAGCACGTCGTGCGACTCCTCGAGGGACGCTTCGACCTGGGCGAGATGGACGACCCCGCGCTCGTGGAGTGGTCGCAGATCCCCTATTCGGCCATGGCCACACAGGAGAGCGCACAGAAAGCCCTCGAGATGGCCCGCCAGACCATCGTGCTGCTGAAGAACGACAACCATATTCTGCCCCTGAAAGCCGGCAAGGAGCGCATCGCCGTCATCGGGCCCAACGCCGACAACAGAACCATGATGTGGGGCAACTACAACGGCACGCCGAACCACACCGTGACCATCCTCGACGGCATCTGCAACGAATTAAAAATCAAAAAGGAGAGATTAAAGAATAAGGGCAGCCAGCTGGTCTATCTGCCAGGCTGCGACCTCGTCAACGACAAGGTGATGGACGGACTGATGGACAGCCAGTGCCAGCAGAACGGCCGCAAGGGCCTGCGCGGCACCTTCTGGAACAACACCCGCATGGAAGGCAAACCCGTGACCACACAGTACTACACCTCTCCCGTGGCCGTCACCACGGCGGGCTTCCATAATTTCGCCCCCAACGTCGGCATCACGGACTTCTCCGCACGCTACGAGACCACGTTCACCCCCACGCAGTCGGGCGAGTACGTGGTGAACGTCGAGGGCACCGGACACTTCGAGGTCTTCGTCAACGGCGAACAGAAGCAGAAGCAGCACACCTGGCGCACGACGCCCACGCGCACCGTGCTGCAGGCCGAGGCCGGCAAGCCGTATCAGATTAAGATACGCTACGCCTTCGTCCCCGGCTGGGGTGCCGACCTGAAAATCAACGTGGCCAAGGAAGAGGTCATCAACTACCAGGTGCTCATCGACCGCCTGCAGGGCGTGCCGACGGTCGTCTTCGTGGGTGGCATCTCGCCCGCCCTGGAGGGCGAGGAGATGCCAGTGAACGTCGAGGGCTTCCGCGGCGGCGACCGCACTGATATCGAACTGCCGCGCGTGCAGCGTGAGTTCCTCAAGGCGCTGAAGGCCGCCGGCAAGCGCGTCGTCTTCGTCAACTGCTCGGGCTCCGCCATCGCCCTCACCCCCGAGACGCAGTCGTGCGACGCCATCCTCCAGGCTTGGTATGCCGGGCAGGAGGGCGGCACGGCCGTCGCCGACGTCCTCTTCGGCAGAGTCAACCCCTCCGGCAAGCTGCCCGTGACGTTCTATCGGTCCAGCGAACAACTGCCCGACTACGAGGACTACTCCATGCGGGGCCGCACCTACCGTTATTTCGACGACCCCCTCTACGCCTTCGGCTACGGCCTGAGCTTCACGCAGTTCGAGCTGAAGCCCGCCGAAATCCAAACGAAAAACGCCGCCCCCGCCTCCGCCGCTTCCCCCTCCGCGGCTTCCCCCTCCGCGGCTTTCCCCGCCTCCTCTTCCCCCGCCTCCTCTTCCCCCTCCGCGGCTTCCCCCGCCTCCTCTTCCCCCGCCTCCTCTTTCCCCGCCTCCTCTTCCCCCGATAGCGCCGCGAAGTTCAGCTTCGCGGATAACGCCGCCTCCTCCGCCCCCCTGCCCCTGCGCCTCTCCTCCCTGGACGCCCGGCTGCTGGTGCCCGTCGCCAACACGGGTCGCCGCGACGGCACCGAGGTCGTGCAGCTCTACGTCCGCGACCTCGCCGACAGCGAAGGGCCCCTGAAAACCCTGCGCGGCTTCTGCCGCCTCACCGTCAAAGCCGGGCAGACAGCCACCGCCGTCCTGCCGCTGACGCCGAAGACCTTCGAGCTCTTCGACCCCGCCACCAACACCGTCCACGCGCACCCCGGACGCTACGAACTGCTCTACGGCAACAGCTCACGCCCCGCCGACCTGCAGCGCATCGAAGTCGAACTGCAATAACCCCACAAAAAAAGACACGCACCGCATGAAACGAACGCTCACATGGACTCTCCTGCTGTTCGTCCTGAACGCAGCAGCTGCCCATAACGCCCACCTGCCGGCAACAGAGAAAAAGAACGCAGCGCCCGCCGCATGGCAAGGCGAACGCCCACAGAAGGACGACGTCATCGCCCTGCTCTGCACCGTCAACAACCACTGGCAGCAGACATACCCCACCCACGGCGACCACTTCTGGAACCGCGCCGTCTACCACACCGGCAACATGGAGGCCTACAAGGCAACAGGCGACCTGCAGTACCTGGACTACTCCCTCGCCTGGGCTGAACACAACAACTATTGGGGGCAGACGGGCACGAACAAGTGGCGATGGAAATTCGGCTACGGCGAGTCGGCAGACTACGTGCTCTTCGGCGACAACCAGATATGCTTTCAGATTTATGCCGACCTGTACACACTGCTGGGCGGCGAAGAAAAAATAGCACGTGCCAGGGAAGTGATGGAATACGAGATGAGCACCGACGAGAGCGGCTACCTCTGGTGGGTGGACGGACTGTATATGGTCATGCCCGTCATGACAAAGCTCTACAACATCACCGCCAATCAACTCTACTTAGAGAAGATGTACGAATACTGGCGGTGGGCCACCGACCTGATGTGGGACGAGGAAGAAGGCCTCTACTACCGCGACGGCGGCTACGTCTATCCCGAACACACCACCGCTGCCGGCGGTAAGGACTTCTGGGCACGCGGCGACGGATGGATCTTCGCAGCCTTCGCCCGCGTGCTGGACGAGTTGCCGGCCGACGACCCGCACCGCGATGAATACATCAGCTACTATCGTCGCATGGCCGAGAGCCTCAGGCAGTGCCAGTGCGTGGACGACGACGGCAACGGCTACTGGAGCCGCTCGCTGCTCGACGAGGACTATGCACCCGGCTACGAGACCAGCGGCACGGCGCTGTACGTCTTCGGCTTCGCCTGGGGCATCAATCATGGCATCCTCGACGAGAACCGCTACGGGCAGACGCTGCAGCGCGGATGGAACTACCTCACCCGTGTAGCCGTGCAGGACGATGCCTCCGTGGGCTACGTGCAGCCCATCGGCGCCAACGCGGCCCCCGGCACCTACGTGGGCGCCCATCAGACAGCCGACTTCGGCGTGGGGGCCTTCCTGCTGGCAGCCGCAGAGATGAGCCGCTTTGCCGTGGGCACGCAGAGCCCCCTGCCACTGCGAGTGGCGTCGGCCGAAGTGCTCGCAGAGGACGTTCTGCGCATCACCTTCAACACGCATCCTAACGCAGCACAGGCAACAGAAGAAAAGCATTATCTCCTCAACGGGCAGCCCCTGCAGGCACTCAGCATCGACTTCGACGACATACGGACGGTGACCATCACCCTCCGCACGCCCCTTGGCTACGGCTGCCACCAGCTTCACATCGACGGCCTGCAGAGCGCTGAGGGCGCCGACCTCGTCCCCTTCGACAGAACCATCCTTTGCACCGTACCCCTGACGCCGAACGACGTCGAGATGACCATCACGGCCATCGGTGCACAGAGCGGCAACCCTGCCACGAACGCCGTGGACGACGACTACTCCACCCGCTGGAGCCAGGAAGGTATGGGACAATGGATACAAGCCGACCTCGGACACGTGATGAGCGTCACGGCCGTTGACATTGCCTTCTACAAAGGTGACACCCGCGTCAACTTTTTCGATATCATGACATCCACCGACGGCGAGACGTGGGACGAAGTTCTCAGCCAGCAGGTGAGCAGCGGTCTCACCACGGAGTTGGAACGCTACTCCCTGCCCCAGCCTGTGGAAGCACGCTACGTGCGCATCGTCTGCAACGGAGCCAGCACCTCCACCTGGAACAGCATCACCGAGTGGCGTGTCCGCACCGAGGAGGTCACAGCCATTCAGCTCCTCCCCTCCGACAAGGCCACCTCACAGACAGACAAGGCCCTCGCGCCCTGGCAGCAGCGCCCTCTCTACGACCTCAGCGGACGCACCCTGCAGCGCAGCGACGCCACACCCCGAAGCCTTCCCCCCGGTCTGTACATCGCGAAAGGCAAGAAAGTGGTAATTAAAGAATGACGAATGACGAATGATGAATGACGAATGAAGACCCACCCCCGACCCCTCCCGTGAGGGAGGGGAGAAGGCTGGCGCGCAGTTTTCGAGCGTAGCGAGGCTCTCTCCCTCACGGGAGAGCGGGGAGAGGGTCTTTATTCTTCATTCCGAGCGAAGCGAGATTCTTCACTCTTCACTCTTCACTCTCCCACTCCAGCAAAGCCTGAACGACGACTTCGCCGGCGGGCTTTTCTGAACTGCCCACGTGTTTACGCACCTCCACCTGGTCGCCCGTAGCGTCACGCTCCAGCGAGAGCGTCAGCGTGTCGCCCAGATAACTCTCCGTCTTGTAGGCGATGTCGAAGCGGCGCAGGTGGTACTGCAGGAACTGTTCGCGGGGGAACAGGTCCAGGATATGCTCGATGTACTTGATGCTGTTGATATGTCCGTTGATGTCCACATCACTGTAGTGCGTAGCCACCTGCTCACCCGTGCTCCCCTCACCAGAGGCGAGGCGGCCCTTCGTCCGCTTAAACTTCTCCATCGGGCACGCCTTCTCCTCAGGCGTCATCACCCATTGCAGGATGGCACCCTCGTGCAGCGTCAGCAAGTTCTCGGGCTGACGCGTCTCCGTGTTGATCATCGCCCAGATGGTGCGGGCATAGCCATAGATGTGGCCATCCTTTGCACTGCGGATAAGGAAGTTACGCTCGGTGAACAGCTTCATCACGCTCTCCACCCACGTCTCCACCTCCACCTCCTCGTACTGCGTGGGCCACTCCGTCATCTCCACGCTCAGCCGCGAGAGCACCCACGTATAGTGATGCTCCATGAGGAAAGCGATGCCGAAGCCCCGGCGCGACGAATGATGGTCGGCAGCGTTCAGCAGATGGTTGCCCAGCACGCCCAGGAACAAATGCCCCGAGAGGTCCACATGGAAAGGCTCCACGCGGAAACGGAACGTCTCTATCTTTGAAAACCCTTGATTCATTTTTGTTTGTTTCTTTCTTGCCAACGGCGTTCACGTACTCCGATCCATGCGGCAATGCCGGCAGCCGGCATACTGGCCAACACACGCTGCCAGAAGCCCCAGCCATCGGAAAGACAGAAGAGAGCAGCATTGACAATAACCGCCAACAACACAAGACCCATCGTCACATAAAGGTGACGACTGGCGCGCGCCTGACGTTCACGAAGACTATGAGACCTGTTCATCATTATCCATTATGAATTATGAATTATGCATTGTCCATCATCCATTCTTCATTCAAATCCGTGTCATCCGTGAAATCTGTGAGAGCTTGAAATCTGTGAGAAATTATTCATTTTTCATTCTTCATTATTCATTAGAATCACTTTGTGATTTGTTCCCTCTCCCTCTCAGCCAGGTACTCGTCCAGCTTCTCGCGCGTTTCGCGCGTGATGCAGATGCGCCCCGAGCGGGCAAACTGGCGGACGACGCCGAGAGCGTTCAGCGCCTCGAAGAGCGACAAGATCTCCTCCGTAGTACCCGTCTTCTCCACGGCTGCATACGTGGGGTTCACCTCCACGATACGCGCCCCGTGACGACGCACGATGCGGCACACCTCGGCATTCTCCAGCACCGCCGGCGCAGAAATCTTCAGCAGCGACGTCTCCTGCAGGAAGATATCCTCGTCGGTGTAGTAGCGAGCCTGCAGCACGTCGATGCGCTTCTCAATCTGCTTCTTCAGCATCTTCACCATCTCCTCCGTGCAGTAGCACGTGATGGTATACTTGTGCACACCCGGCGTCGAGGACGCCGAGACGTTCAGGCTCTCGATGTTCACCTGGCGGCGCGTGAAGACCGCCGTCACCTGGTTCAGGATGCCCGCGAGATTCTCCGAGTACACCAGAATGGTATAGAGCTGTGTTTCCTGACTCATCATTTTCTCTCTGTGTTTGGTTGATGTTTTCGGGCGCAAAGGTAAGCATTATTATTGAAATAGCATTTCCGTAAAGCCTCCCTCGCGTGTTAATTACCGTTAAACCCAGATCGGTCATTAGAATTGTAGTGAGAAGGCCCTATGTTTTGAGCAGTCTTTTTGCTTTGAACGAAGGAGCAATGCGGGCATTGTATTAGGTGTTGTCGTTGTCGGCTGAGCGCTGTTTACATATAGATAGGCCGGATGCCAG
>CAMVFC010000059.1 GCA_947166655.1 uncultured Prevotellaceae bacterium | reverse complement strand
GAGGTCGCTCAGGGGTGGCCTTCCGTTGTTTTGGGGAAGATACTGAGGTCGCTCAGGGGTGGCCTTCCGTTTTTTATCGTTGCAAAGGTACGAAAAAAGGGAACAATTGTAGCCGCTTTCGCAAAAAAAGGCTATCTTTGCAACAAATAATCTTAAAAATAAGCAGAAATATGCGTAAAATTTTCTTCTTGATGTTGCTGGCAGTGGCTTTGACAGTAGCTGCCCAGCGTACGCCCACTATGGGTTGGAGCTCATGGAACACCTTTGCCCTTAACATCAGCGAGGACCTTATCAAGCAGCAAGCCGACGCTATGCACACGTCGGGCCTGCAAGCAGCCGGCTATCAATACGTCAATATCGACGATGGCTATTGGGATGGTCGCGGTAGCGACGGCCATCTGCGGCTGAACACGCAGCGCTTCCCGGGCGGTATGCGCGCGCTGGTGGATTATATCCATTCGCTTGGTCTGAAGGCAGGTATCTACAGCGACGCCGGCGACAACACGTGCGGCAGCGGTGGCAAACATGCGTGGGGCCTTGGCGTGGGCTTCGCCGGACACGAGGAACAGGACTGCCGCCTCTATTTCGACGAGTGGGACTTCGATTTCATCAAGGTGGATTACTGTGGCGGCGCCCACATGCGGCTGGACGAACGCGAGCAGTACACCAAGATCGGGAACGCCATTAAGACTTGTAAGAAGAAGGACATCGTCTTCAATATCTGCCGATGGGACTACCCTGGCAACTGGGTAGCCGACGTCGCAGACTCCTGGCGCACCACCTTCGACATCGTCGACCAGTGGCGCAGCGTCCGTATGATTCTCGACCAGAACCTCTACCTCTCGGCCTACTGCCGCGGCGGCCACTACAACGATATGGATATGCTCGAGGTGGGTCGTGCGATGTCGCAGGTCGAAGACGAGACCCACTTCGGTATGTGGTGCATCATGTCCTCGCCGCTGCTCATCGGTTGCGACATGGCTTCGATTCGTCCCGAGTCGCTGAAACTGCTGTGTAACAAAGACCTCATCGCCCTCAACCAAGACCCGCTTCACCTGCAGGCCTACGTGGCCGCCAAGCAAGGCGAGTGCTATGTCATGGTGAAAGACATCCTGAAGTTGGGCGGCAAGACGCGTGCCGTGGCCGTCTACAACCCCAGTGATGAGGAGCAGCGCATTGCGTTGAACCCGGCAACCATTGACCTTGGCGGTGCGGTTCACTACTACGACTGCCTGCTTCAGTCAGACTTTGTCTATGATGCGAACCCCATCAGCGTCACCGTTCCTGCCCACGGCACCCGCATCTTCCGCGCGAAAGGCCAGAAGCGTCTGGAACGTAAAGTCTATGAGGCCGAGACCGCTTATCTGAGCGATTACCAAGAGATTCGCAACAACGTGGAGGGCGGCACAGCTATCTACAGCCACAAGGACGGCGCCAGCGGCGGATATATCACTCGCTACCTCGGCAACCGCTCGTCCAACGACCTGCGCTGGCAGCGCGTGGAGACGGCGCGCGGCGGTATGCGCAAGCTCACCTTCACCTATTTCTCGGGTGAGGACCGCACGTTCGACCTCGAAATCAACGGTCGCCGCGTCACGACGCTCCACACACACAGTCGCGACTGGAATGTTCCAGCCACCATTTCTGTGGAGACCTATCTGCCCAAAGGCGTGAACACCATCCGCCTCTACAACCCCGACGGCTGGATGCCGGACATCGACCGCATGACCCTCGAATAATCCTCCATGCAGCATATCTACGATTTCCTTCGGCAAATCGCCGAGCACAACGACCGCGACTGGTTCCACGCGCATCAACCCGAGTACAAGGCGGCACGCGCTTCGTTCGAAGCCTACGTGCAGGAGATGATTCTCCGCATTGCCGCCTTCGACCCGAGCGTAGCCTACCAGACGCCGAAGACATGTATATATAGGTTCGCGCGCGATACGCGTTTCTCAGAAGACAAGAGCCCGTACAAGCGCCACTTCGGCGCCTTCGTGTGCAGCCACGGGCGCAAGAGCTATCGTGGCGGTTACTATCTTCACCTCGAGCCCGACCATTCGTTGGTGGCCGGCGGTTCGTGGTGTCCGCCGGCGCCTTTGCTGAAGCACGTCCGCGAAGTCATCGTGGACGATATCGACCGCTTCCGCTCCATTGTCGAAGCGCCCCATTTCCGCAAACTTTATCCCGTCGTGGGTGAGGACCCCGTGAAGACCCTTCCCAAGGGCTTCCCGAAGGATTTCGCCTTCCCCGAATACATCCGTCCGCGCCTCTACACTGTCTGGGCTCCCATTGCCGACACCCTTGTCGGACAGCCCGACAGTCAGGACCGTCTTGAAGACTATTTCCGCACCATGGCCCCCTTCAACCGTTTCCTCAACGAGGTCTTCGACGATTACGAATAAAACAAAAATACGAACTAACACAAACAGAATGAAGAAGAAGTTTCTCACCCTCTTTGCCGCGCTTCTGGCGCTGGCTGCGCCGCAGCGTCTGCTGGCCGACCATGCCGATGTTGTGTGGCCGATGACCGACAAGGACAACCTGAGTGTAAGCACCCTCACAGCAGGTGCCGAGGCGTTGCTCACTCCCGCGTTCACGCTCGGTGCAAACCTTGCAGCCACGGCCGTGATGACCGGCAGCAATGCCGATACGAATCTGAAACCTGTCACCTACGACCCCGTCTTCGTGCAGCTGACGCCCTCGACACGCGTCAGTGGCAAGACTGCAGGCCACAGCGTCACGTTCACCGTCACCCCCGGCAGCGGGCACACCTTCAAGCCCACCACCATCGAGTTCGATGCCGTGAAGTGCGGCACCGACGGCGGTAACTTCGACGTCTATATCAAGAACGCCTCGGGCAGCGAGACCGCTCTGGCAACAGCCGTCTCGCCTCTGCGCAACAAGATTCAGGAAGGCAACACCACCGGCTACAGCCACCACACTTACACCCTCTCCGACCAGCTGGTGCAGGCAGGCAAAGCTTTCAAACTGATCCTCTACGTCTACAACTTCAACGGGCAGGACAACGAGAATCCGAAGAGCATCGCCTTCCGCAACGTTACCATCGGCGGCGAGACCGACGAGCCCATCTGGGATGCCAGCCACTATTTTACCGCCTTCAGCTGTTCCGGCGGCGACCTGATGTCGGCTATCAGCACGCTGGGCAACGGCCAGACAGCCACCTGGCCCACCAAGTTTTACGGCGATCCCACCGACTTCAGTGTGACGGCCGCCGCAGGCTTCACCGCCACGGCCACCTATAAGAACAAGGTGTGTACGCTCACCGCCTACAAGGACGGCAAGAGCGTCTTCACCGTCAGTCTCCGCTTCGTGGTCAGCTACCTGCAGCCGCGTGGTGAAGCCAAGCCGCTGAACCGCGGTCTCATGGCCTTGAAGACCGACGCTGGCGTGCTCGTCAGCTGGCGTCTGCGCGCCTCGGACAATGCGAAGGACGTGCGCTTCCGTCTCTATCGCGGCAAGTCGCTCATCACGAAGACCCCTGTCATGGGCAAGACCAACTACCTCGACGCCAGCGGCACGGCCTCCAGCGTGTACACCCTGCAGGTGGTGGATGCCGAGGGCAACGTCCTCGAGACGCAGGAAGGAGCGAAGGCGTGGGCGAACCAGACCGCCTACATCACCCTGCAGGGCGGCGCGCCCACCGACCCCTCCGGTGCCGGTGCTACCTATACACCCAATGACGCCTCGTTCTGCGACATGGACGGTGACGGCGAGTACGAGATAGTCTTGAAGTGGGCACCCTCCAACGAGAAGGATGCCGCCAGCAGCGGTACCACGTCGCCCGCCTTCTACGGATGCTACAAGATGGACGGCACGCGCCTGTGGATGCTCCACACCGGTGCCAATATGTTCAACTCCGCCCACACCGCTATGTTCATCGCCTGGGACCTCGACGGCGACGGCTATGGCGAATTCATGGTGAAGACCGCACCGGGTGCCGTTGACGGCGAGGGCAACTACGTCCTTCTGGGCAACGACGACCCCACTGAGAACCTGAAGAGTGGCCGCGGCAAGCAAGACCACGGCTCGGAGTATATCAGCGTCTTCGACGGCATGACGGGTGCCGAACTGCAGACCATCCCCTACCACACCGCCTACGCCGACTTCTCCTGGGGCGATAGCAAGCAGAACCGCTCGGAGCGCTACCTGGTGGCCATCGCCTGGCTCGACGGCGAGCAGGCCAATCCCTCGGCCATCTTCGCCCGCGGGTATTACAATGGTTGCCGCATCGGCGCCTACGACTGGGACGGCAGCAACCTCACCCTGCGCTGGCTGCACAGCGGCGAGAGCGCCTCGAAGGGCACCGTCACCTACGCCAACGGCACGGTGAAGAACCTCACGTCGACCGTTTACGGCGAGGGTGCCCACTGGATCAGCATCGGCGATGTCACGGGCGACGGCAAGCAGGAGATTCACTACGGCTCCGGTGCGCTGAAACCGGACGGCACCACCCTCTACCGCACGGGCCTCGGCCACGGCGACGCCATCCACCTGGGCGACTTCATCCCCTCGCGTCCCGGACTGGAATATTTCATGGCCCATGAGGAGAAGTCGAGCAACGGCAACTACGGCGTCGACCTGCGCGATGCGCGCACGGGCGAGATTCTGGTGCGTCGCACTGCCGGCGACGATACCGGTCGCGGCCTGATGGCCCACTTCAATCCCGAGGCAGACGATGCCTACTTCATGGACAGTGCCGACGGCTACAACGAGACCAATGACAAAGGTCAGACCGTCGGGCATCATTATCTCTACAACACCAAGGGCGAGCAAGTGGGCGACGTGAACTTCGGCACGAGCGGTGCCAGCATCAACAACCGCCTCTACTGGAACGGCTCTCTGGCCGACGATTATTACGACAAGGGCTACCTGGCCGTCTTCAATCCCACGTCGATGTCGTTCGACCGTCAGCAGGTGAACGGCACCTGGTACACGGCCGGTAACCTGAACAACTCCTCGAAGCATAACCCCTGCGTCCTGGGCGACCTGCTGGGCGACTGGCGCGAGGAGATCGTGAACTGGGCACAGTCGGGCAGCGACTACCAGCTGGTGATCAATGCCACGAACTACCAGACGCCCTACGGCCTGCCCCATCTCATGGACGACTACGCCTATCGCGCCCAGGTCATCAGCCAGAACTGCGCCTACAACCAGCCGCCGCACGTCTCTTACGACCCCATAGCGCGCTACACCATCGAGAAGACTCTGCCCGCTTCGGGCGTGGACGTGTTCCACACTTCCTACCCTGTCATCCTCCCCGAAGGCGTCACCGCCTATAATGTCACGGGCCTCTCGAAGAGCACCACGGACGAGACGAAGATGCTGGTCAAGAAGACCGCCCTGGCAGCCGGCGTCACGCTGCCTGCCGGTGCCAGCGTTCTCCTCGAGGGCACGCCCGGACAGAAGCTCAGCTTCCGTCCCACCACGAAGTCGCCCGTCACGGTCAGCGCCAACTACCTGAAGGCCTGTGCCGCCGATTCTATCCTCAACCCCAACACGTCCACCTACGAATACTTCTATGAGTTGCGGACCGATGCCGAGACGGGTGTCACCGCCTTCGTGCCCGTCGCCCAGGGTCAGCGCCAGCCCGCCTGCACGCCCTGGCTGCGCGTGAAGGGCACGTCTGCCAACCCACCCAAGGCTGTGTACTACCTGAACGAGGCTGACGTCCCCGCCGTCCTCGTCGGCATCAACGAAGCCCCGGCCGCTGACGGCCATGCCGCTCCCGCCTTCGACCTCGGCGGTCGCCGCATCGCTCAGCCGCGCAGCGGACAGACCTACATCCAGCAGGGCAAAGTCCGCCAGAAGGCAGGCTTTTAGAGCAACGGTTACTCTTCAATAGCGCCCACCATGCGGCCGCTCGCATCCCTCACCGCGAGCGGCCGCATCTTTGTTGGCGCCCGTTCGTAGGTGCAAAAGCGTATGGCCGTGTCTGCCGCCCCCTCGGCCCTCAGCTGCCGCCCCCTCGGCTCTCAGCTGCCGCTTTTTTGGCCCTCAGCTGCCGCCTCTTCGGCTCTCAACTGCCGTTTTTTGGGCCCTCGTTCGAAAAGCTGGTCATTTTTTCTCAAAACTCTTGGGACTTCTTGCCGTAACCCTTATGATTTTTGCCCAAATTTCTTAACCATTTTTGCCGAAACCCTTAAGAGTTTTTCTCAAATCCTTTAAGAGTTTTTGCCGACACCCCCAAAACTTACCGGCGAGACGCCCTGCACTTTCATCCATGCCCCCCGGCGACATTCGTGCGGAAACGTCGGAAGCCGCTGTCGCGGGGAAAAGAAAAAAGTGGGGCAGGGGCCTGTAAAAACCTGCGGAAAGCGAGGCCTTTTCGCTGCTTTTTTCGTATCTTTGCAGCCGTAACGACTAACTAAAAGACAATCATGAAACGTTATTTGACGATAGGCGTCCTGTGCTCGCTGTGTGCGACCGCCATGGCGCAGACCGATTACAAGCCGATGGACGATGTCAACAAGGTGGTTGACCTGACCCTCGACAGTCTGGAAAAAGTGAAGACGGCACGCCCCGTGGCCGGCTCCAGCCGCAAGGGTACGAACCCCGTGCTGTTCCTCGTGGGCAACAGCACCATGCGCACCGGCACCAAGGGCAATGGCGACAACGGGCAGTGGGGCTGGGGCTTCTTCGCTCACCACTATTTCGACGAGAGCCGCATCACCGTCGAAAACCAAGCCCTCGGCGGCACCAGCTCGCGCACGTTCTATAACCAGCTGTGGCCCGACGTGAAGGCTGGCATCCGGCCGGGCGACTATGTCGTCATCGAGCTCGGGCACAACGACAACGGACCCTTTGACAGCGGTCGCTGCCGCGCCACCATCCGCGGCATCTCTGCCAAAGACTCGCTCGTGGTCACCCTGAAGGAGGGGCCCAACCAGGGCAAGGTGGAGACGGTGTGGAGCTACGGCGAGTACATGCGCCGCTTCATCCGCGAGACGCGCGCGCTGGGGGCCCACCCGATTCTGATGAGCCTGACGCCGAGGAAACGGCAGGCTGAGGCTCCGAAAGCACCTTCCAAGGGGGCGAAGACGGCCGGCAAGGCCGCCAAAAACGCCGCGGCAGCAGCCCTGGCAGACGCTCCCTGGAAGCCCGTACGCGTGAACGAAACCTTCGGCCTGTGGGCCAGACAGATAGCAGAAGAGATGAACGTTCCCTTCGTCGACCTCAACGAAATCTCGGCACAGAAATACGACCAGATGTCTTCGTGGAAGGTCAATTACCATTTCTACCTCGACAACATCCACACCAGCAAGTTCGGTGCCGAACTGAATGCCCGCAGTGCGGCCGAAGGACTCATGGCCTGCCAGCATCCCGAGCTGAAGCCGCTGCAGGCGATGATGCAGAACATCGCCCTGCCCACGACGGGCGTAAAGCGCGAAGAGGGCAAGCCTGTGGTCTTCATCACGGGCGACTCGACTGTGAAAAATACAGACAAAGACCCCGCGGGCATGTGGGGCTGGGGTTCGCAGGCCGACCGCATCTTCGACGCTGCGAAGGTGACGTGGATCAACTGCGCCCAGGCCGGTCGCTCCTGCCGCACCTATCTGCGCGAGGGACGCTGGGAGAAAGTCTATAACGACCTGCGCCAGGGCGACTTCGTGCTCATCCAGTTCGGCCACAACGACATCGGCGAACTGCACAAGGGCAAGCACCGTGGCGAGATACCCGGAACGGCCGACACGAGCTGCGTCAGTCGCGTGACGCTCAAGGACGAAGCCTACAACGAGGTGGTCTATAGCTTCGGCTGGTACCTGAAGAAGATGATTGACGACTGCCGCCAGAAGGGCGCTACGCCCATCCTGGTCAGTCTGACGCCCCGCAACGAATGGCCCGGCGGCAAGATCGAACGTCGCAACGACTCCTACGGCAAGTGGTACCGTGAGGTGGCACAGGAGACAGGTTGCACCTTCGTCGACCTGCACAACATCACCGCCGATGCCCTCGACGGCATAGGGCAGGAGGCTGCGAAACGTTATTACAACAATGATCACACGCATACCTCTCTGGCAGGTGCACGCCTGAACGCCCTCGGCATCGCCATCGGCCTGCGCCGTTCTGGCAGCGAACTGGCAAAATACCTGAAGTAAGGTTGAAAAATTGAAAGGTTGAAAAATTGAAAAATTGAAAGATTGAAAGGTCGAAAGAAAGATTGAAAGGTCGAAAAATTGAAAGATTGAAAGGTTGAAGAGTTGAAAGGTAGAGGAAAGTGAAACGATGAGACGTTGAAACGCGGAAAAATGGGCGTTGAAAGTTGAAATTTCCCTTGACGTACAATAAACACAGCACTGCGCGCGTTATTATAAAAGATAAACGCGCGCAAACTTTATTTAATCTATGATCGAATATATCCGCGGTTCCATTGCCGACCTGTCGCCTACGATGGCGGTGCTCGATGCCAACGGCGTCGGCTATGGACTGAATATCACCCTGAATACGTACACGGCCATCCAGGGCCTGGGCGGCGACGTGAAGCTCTACGTCTACGAGAGCATCCGCGAGGACGCCTATGTCCTGTGGGGTTTTGCCACCAAGGCCGAGCGCGAACTGTTCCTGCTGCTGACCTCGGTGAGCGGGGTGGGAGGGCAGTCAGCCCGTGTCATCCTCAGCGGTTTCACCCCCGCCGAACTCTGCGACGCCATCAACCGCGGCGACGAACGGCTGCTGAAGAGCGCCAAGGGCATCGGCCTGAAGACGGCACAGCGCATCATCGTCGAGCTGAAAGACAAGATCGTCGGCCTGGGGCTCGACGTCGCTGTGCAGGCTCCCGGCCAGCAGCCCCTCTCGGCAGCGCACAAGGAGGTGCAGGACGAGGCTGTGGCTGCGCTGACCATGCTCGGCTTCTCGCCCGCTCCCTCGCAGAAAGCCGTCGTCGGCATCCTGCGGGCCGAGCCTGATGCCAGCGTGGAGCGAGTCATCAAACTGGCGCTGAAGATGCTGTAACCGGAAAACAGGAACGACCTTGAGACGACACTTCGCATATAGTCTTTTCTTGCTGACAGCCATGGTTCTGGCTGCCGGCAATGCTGTGTTGTCTGCCAAGGTGACCACTCCCTCCCTCGCGGCAATGCCCGGTGAGATGTCCGCGGCGCCACAGGGACCGCCCCCCGATTCCCTCCGCGCCACGCCACAACGTACGGCACCCCTCACCGTCGAGGACCTCGACACGACGGCTGTCGGGCTGCGCACGCCGGACAACCTGCGGCAGGTGGCTGAACTCGACTCCCTCTCGGGACACTATCGCGTGGGAATGAAGCTCGGCGACAGCTACCTGAACACGCCCATCCTGATGTCGCCCGAGGAGTACCAGCAGTGGAGCCTGCAGCGCTCCATGCATCAATACTATCGCGAGAAGAACCGCGAAGCCTACGAGAGCGAGGGCAAGAGCAAGTTCGACTTCACCGACATGAAGTTCGACCTCGGCCCCGCCGAGAAGATCTTCGGCCCGGGTGGTGTCAGCATCAAGACGCAAGGCTCGGCCGAGCTGAAGCTGGGAGCCAACCTGAAGAGCGTCAACAACCCCTCGCTGGCGGCCAATCGCCGGAAGACCTTCGGCTTCGACTTCGACGAGAAGATCAACCTTTCACTGACGGGTAAGGTCGGCGACAAGGTGAACATGAACATCAACTACAACACCGAGGCCACTTTCGACTTCGATACGCAGCAGATGAAGCTGAAGTACGACGGCAAGGAGGACGAGATTATCAAGCTGGTGGAAGCCGGTAACGTCTCGATGCCCTCTAACTCGTCGCTCATTCACGGCGTGTCGAGCCTCTTCGGTATTCGCACTGACCTGCAGTTCGGCAAGCTGAAGCTGCAGACCGTGGTCAGCCAGAAGAAGTCGGCCAGCAAGAGTGTCAGCTCCAAGGGCGGCACGCAGACCACCAACTACGAGATATCGGCCGTTGACTACGAGGAGAACCGCCACTTCTGGCTCTCGCATTTCTTCCGCGACAATTATGACCGGTGGATGCGCACGCTGCCCACCATCGCCAGCGGCATCACCATGAAGCGCGTCGAGCTGTGGGTGACGAACAAGACCTCCCAGACGCAGAACAACCGCAACATCATCGCTTTCACCGACCTCGGAGAGAGTCAGCACATCAGCAACCCGCTCTGGGGACGCAACGGCGAGGGCGGCTATCCGCACAACCGCGCCAATACGCTCTATTCCAAACTGGTCACTAACTACTCCGGGGCGCGCGACATCAGCACCGTCACCTCCACCCTCGACGCCATCGACGGCTTCAGCGGCGGACGCGACTACGAGAAACTGCAGAGCGCACGCCTGCTGAATTCCTCGGAATACACCATCAACTCCGCCCTCGGATACATCTCTCTCAACGCCGAGCTGCAGCCCGACGAGGTGCTGGCGGCAGCCTTTGAGTACACCTACAACGGACAAACGTATCAGGTAGGCGAGTTCGCCAGCGACCTCACCGACAACACACAGTGCCTCTTCGTCAAGGTCATCAAGGCCACCACCAGCTCGCCCTCCATGGGATGCTGGCCCCTGATGATGAAGAACGTCTACAGCCTCGGCGCCACCACCACGCAGAGCGAGAAGTTCCGCCTTGACATCAAATACCAGAACGATACCGCAGGCGTCTATCAGACCTATCTGCCCGAGACCAGCCTCAAGGGGACGACGCTGCTGCGCGCCCTCAACCTGGACCGCCTGGATGCCAACAACCGCGCCAATTCCGACGGACAGTTTGACTACGTCGAAGGCTACACCATCAGGAAGGGACGCATCATCTTCCCCGTGGCAGAGCCTTTCGGCGACCACCTCCGCCAGTGGATCGGCACAGATGCCATCGCCGACAAGTACTGCTTCGATGCCCTCTACGACTCCACCAAGACCATCGCCAAGCAAATCGCCGAGCAGAACAAGTTCCTGCTGACGGGACGATACAAGGGAACCAACGGCGCGGAAATCGACCTCGGCGCCACGAACATCGCCCAAGGGTCGGTACACGTCACGGCCGGCGGCGTCGATCTGACAGAGAACGTCGACTACCGCGTGGACTATTCCATGGGTATCGTTACCATCATCAACCAGAGTATTATCGATGCCGGCACGAAGATCAACGCCAGCGTGGAGAGCAACGATGTCTACGGCATGCAGCGAAAGACGCTGCTCGGCCTGAACTGGGACTATGAGTTCTCCAAGAACCTCGTCTTCGGAGGTACGTTCCAGTACCTCAACGAGCAGCCCCTGACGACCAAAGTGTCCATGGGTGCGGAGCCGCTGCGCAACACCCTGTGGGGCTTCCACCTCGACTGGAAGAAAGAGAGCCAGTGGCTGACGAACGCGCTGAATGCCATCCCCTTCCTCAACTTCACGGCGCCCTCGCAGATCTCCTTCAGCGGAGACTTCGCACAGCTCATCGCCGGACAGAACGGCAGCGTGCAGGGAGGAGCCTCCTACATGGACGACTTCGAGAACACCAAGACGCGCATGAGCATCTCTACGCCGACGGCGTGGATGCTTTCCAGCGTGCCGACACCCTTTGAAGGCTCCAAACTGATGAACGATGTGCGAAGCGGTTACCAGCGGGCACGCCTCGCGTGGTACTACATCGACCCCATCTTCACACGTCGCTCCTCATCGCTCACGCCGGCGCACATCAAGAGCGACCTCGAACAGCTCTCCAACCACTATGTGCGTGAGGTCTTTGAGCGAGAACTCTATCCCAATAAGACGCAGACCAGCTACTCACAGGCTGCACCGCTCTACGTGCTCAACCTGGCGTACTACCCCGACGAGCGAGGTGCCTACAACCTTAACCCCGAGCTCGACACGCGCGGACGTCTCATGCACCCAAAAGAGAACTGGGGCGGCATGATGCGAAAGATGGACAACCCCGACTTCGAGGCGCAGAACATCGAATATCTCGAGTTCTGGATGCTGGACCCCTTCCTCTACACCGGCGACGACCCGTCCTATGGCGGCGAACTGTACATCGACCTGGGCGAGGTGTCCGAGGATGTCTTGAAGGACGGTAAGAAGTTCTACGAGAGCGGCCTGCCCATCGACGACGATGCCCGCTACTACGAGCAGACGGTCTGGGGACGTGTACCCACCTCGACCAGCGTCACTTATGCCTTTAACAACGAGGGCGGTGCGCGCGCACGGCAGGACGTGGGACTCAACGGCCTGAACTCTGAGCAGGAACGCACCTTCGGCATCTACCAGCAGTACTTGACCGACATTCAGGGCAAGGTGTCGCCAGAGGTCTTCGACAGCATCTGGGCCGACCCTGCAGGCGATGACTACCACTACTACCGCGGCTCGGATTTCGACCGCGACCGCGTAGGCATCCTCGAACGTTACAAGCGCATCAACCTGCCCGAAGGCAACTCGCCCGACACAGAGAACTCGCCCGAGAGCTACGAGACGGCTTATAAGACCACGCCCGACGTGGAGGATATCAACCAGGACTACACGCTCAACGAGTACGAAAAGTATTTCCAGTACCACGTCAGCATTCACCCTGGCGACACCGTCGTCGGGCAAAACTACATCGCTGACATCAGGCGTATTACGCCCACGCTGCGCAACGGAGAGAAGAACCGCACCGAGCGATGGTTTCAGTTCCGTATTCCCCTCGAAGAGTTTGAACGCGCACAGGGCGGCATCACCGACTTCACCAGCATACGTTTCATTCGTATGTACATGACGGGCTTCGAGAAACCCATCATCCTGCGCTTTGCCACCTTCGACCTCGTGCAGGCCGACTGGCGCAGCTACGAGCAGAGTCTCTACGCCGGCAAGGCTCCCGCCTCATCGGCTTTCCTCGAAGTGGGCGCCGTCAGCCTGGAGGAAAACAACGAGAAGACGCCTGTCAACTACGTCCTGCCGCCAGGCATCAGCCGCGTCACCGACCCCAACCAGACGCAGCTCGTGGAGGAAAACGAGCAGGCGCTCTCACTGATTGCCAAGAATCTCGCACCGGGCGACGCACGGGCCGTCTTCAAAAACTGTAAGTACGACATGCGCCAGTACAAGCATCTGCAGATGTTTGTGCACGCCAATGCCTTGGCCAACGATATCACCGACTTGAAAGACGGCGAGACGTCCGTCTTCATACGCCTCGGATCGGACTATAAAAGCAATTTCTACGAGTACGAAGTGCCCTTGAAGCTGACGCCCGAGCGCTTTTACGACCGTTACAATCCCACCGACTGCCGCGCCGTCTGGCCCGAGGAGAACATGATCGACATCGACCTCGATAAGCTGACCGGCGTCAAGAAGAACCGCAACCGCGAGAAGAGTCTCGGCAATGCCAGCTACAACCAGGAATACAGCGAGTTCGACGACAATCATCCCAGCAACAGAATCACCGTGATGGGCAACCCCACGCTGGGCGAGGTGAAGACCATCATGATAGGTATTCGTAACAACGGCCGCACCGTGAAGAGCGTCGAAGTTTGGGCCAACGAGTTGCGCCTGCAGGAGTTCTCCAACGAAGGCGGTTGGGCTGCACAGGCCGCACTGAACGTGCAGCTCTCCGACCTCGGCAGTGTCAACATTCAGGGGCACTACGAGAAAGCGGGCTTCGGAGGCATAGAACAGAGCGTCAGCGAGCGCAGCAATGACGACACCTTCGAGTACACCATCACCACCCAGATGGATCTCGGTAAACTGCTGCCCCCCAAAGCCAAGGTGAACCTGCCGCTGTACTACAGCTACGCCAAGGAAACCATCAAGCCCAAGTATAATCCGCTCGACACCGATATGCTGCTCTCCGACGCACTCGACGCCGCCACTACGCAGCACGAGAAGGACAGCATCACCAGTCTGACCACACGCAAGCAGGTCACCAAGAACCTATCGCTCACTGGCGTCAAGGTGAACATACAGACCCGCAAGCATCCGATGCCCTACGATCCGGCCAACTTCACCTTCAACTACAGCCACACGCACACATACACCACCGGAGAAACGACGGTCTACGAGCACGAGAAATCGTGGCGCGGAGGAATGAACTACAGCTGGACGCCTAACTGGAAGGCGTGGGAACCCTTCAAGGGCCTCAAAAGCAAGTCCAAATGGCTCGAACTCCTGAAGGCGCAGAACTTCAACTTCGCGCCGCAGAGCATCACGTTCAATACGGATATCGTGCGCACGTACTACGAAATTCAGGAGCGCGACATGGACAATCTCGAATCGCCCACGGCCATCCCCGTAAGGTGGACTCCCACTTTCCTGTGGAACCGTGACTTCAGTCTGCGATGGGATTTCACCAAGGCGCTGCACTTCACCTTCCAGAGTGCCACCCACGCTGAGATTGAAGAACCCTACACGCCTGTCAACAAGGACCTCTACCCCGACCGCTACGAAGCTTGGAAAGACAGTGTATGGCAGAGCATCCGCGGGTGGGGTACGCCTCTCGATTATCAGCAGTCGGCACAGCTCTCCTATAAACTCCCCTTGGAGAAGATTCCTGCCACCGATTGGATTTCGGCCGACGGTACCTACCAGAGCACTTACGCCTGGCGCCGAGGGGCCGAACTGGAAGACGGCAGCACCCTGGGCAACAATATCAACACCCAGCGCACGATTAACCTGAACGGAAAGTTCAATATGGAGACGCTGTACAACCACTCCACGTTCCTCAAGGAGGCGAACAAGCGCTTCTCGGCGTCCAACGTGAAGAGCGCTGCCCGGAAGAAAGAGCAGGAACGTAAGAAGGCGGTCGAAGCGAAGAAGAAAGAAGAAGCCGCTGCTGCCAAGGCGCGCGCCGAAGCTGAGAAGAAGGCGGCCGCAGGCGACAGCACGGCGCTGAAGGCCCTCAATGACCCCTCGAAGGTGAAGGCGCAGACCAATGCCAAAGGTACATCGGCCCAGAAGAAACCGGTGAAAGGCTTTGCCGGCGAGGTGGAACTGATTGCCGACAGCCTCGTGCAGCTCAAGCACGGGCAGAAGAGCAAGCGCATCGTCGTCACGGCAAAGACCGAGGACGGTAAACCTTATAAGTTGAAGTACAAACGTATTGACGAGAACACCATTGCCCTCGTCGGACCCAAGAGCAAGAAGAGCAAGAATAAAAAGCGCTCTGCCGACGACGCTCTCCTGGCAGACAGTGCCGCCTTCGCCGTGGACAGCCTCACTCTCGCTGCCCTCACAGACAGTCTACTTCAGGTTGGCACGGACAGCACGGCCCTCGCTGCTGCTCTCGACAGCATCAAGGGTGCCCGCTCTGCTGCTTTGGCCGCAGCTCAGGCCGCAGCGACATCGGCGTCTGCCGACAGTTCCGACAGCAAGGCCATTGCTCCCGCTCCCCTCAAGCTCCGCGTGAATGTACTCGCCAAGCCTAAACTTGAAGACGAGAAATGGTATCAGTGGGCGCAGGCTGGCGCACGCTTCCTGATGATGCTGCGCAACGTAAGCCTCAGCTATCGCAACACGTACAGCCTGGCCCTGCCTGGCTTCCTGCCTTCCGTGGGCGACGCCCTCGGCCAGCGACGGCTGGGCGGAATGTGGTCGCCGGGTCTGGACTTCGCCTTCGGCCTCGTCGACGATGGCTACATCGATGCTGCCAAGGAGCGCGGCTGGTTGCTCAACAATGACAGCGTGGCCACGCCGGCAACGACAAACTCCACCACCGACCTTCAGCTCAAGGCCACCCTCGAACCTTTCCCCGACTTCAAGATCGACCTGAATGCCAGCCGGACCATGAACCGTTCCAAGAGCATCCAGTATATGTACGCGGGCAATCCCACTACAGAGACGGGTTCGTTCAACATGACGACCATCAGCATTCGCACGGCTTTCAAGAGCAGGGGCAGCGTCTCCAACGGCTACGACAGTCAGCCCTTCCGCGATTTCCAAAACTACCTCGATGTCTTCCAAAAACGTGTCGAGGCCCGCTACGTCGGCACCCGCTACCCGGCGGGCGTAGGCTACACGGGAACCTTCAACCCCGAGAACGGAACGGTCGACAAATACAGTGCCGACGTGATGGTGCCTGCCTTCCTCGCTGCCTACACCGGCCGCAAACCTTCCTCTTCGCCGCTGAGCATCTTCCCTGCACTCACGCAGATGTTGCCCAACTGGAGCATCAGTTACAAGGGACTCTCCAATCTGCCATGGATTCGTGAGCACCTGAAGAGCGTCACCCTCACCCACGGCTACAAGAGCATCTATGCCATTGGCTCCTACAACAGCTATTCCTCGTGGGTCGAGTACATGGGCGGATCGGACATGGGCTACGTCCTCAACACCACAACAGGCACCTACACGCCCTCATCAATGTACGACATCTCCACCGTCAGCATCAACGAGGCTTTCTCGCCTCTCATCGGCCTCAACGTCACCTTCCAGAACAACATGACGGCCAAGGTGGAGTTCCGTAAAACGCGCGTGCTGACCCTCTCCATGACTTCGGCGCAGATCAACGAGGCCTGCTCCTCCGACTTCGTCTTCGGTTGGGGATTTAAGATCAATGACTTCCGGTTCAGCAGTCTGACTGGCGGCAAGAGCAGCAGTCAGAAAGCTGCCGCCCGCAACCGCAGCAAGAAGCGCGGTGCGAGAGCTGCCGACGATAAGAAAGACGACAATCTCGGGTCAAGCAGCCGCTCGAACGTCCGTGGCTTCGCCCACGACCTCAACCTGCGCCTCGACTTCTCCGTGCGCTCACAGGATGCCATCACGCGCAACATCCAGACATCCCTCTCCGAAGCCACCAGTGGCAACCGTGCCATCAAAGCCTCCTTCGCTGCCGACTACACCATGAGCCGCTACGTCACGCTCTCCCTCTACTACGACTTCCAGCGTAACGACCCCCTCCTCTCGTCCTCCGCTTATCCCACCATCACCCAGGACTTCGGCTTCAATATGAAGTTCATGCTCACCCGATAAGCCCCCTCCTTCATCAGCCGTTAGCACCTGATGCCTGTGTCGATGTAGCATCTGCCTCGCATTGGCCATTTTCATTTCGTACACCCTGCCCGTAACTCATACACGTCCCCCTCCTTTGCCGAAACTTTTTCCCTGTTTTCTTGGTCAATCCAAGAAACATTCTTAACTTTGCCCATGAAATGATAGATTATCGAAAGAATTATGGGCGTAAAGTTTGATGCTGAGCAACAGACCTTCAGTTTCGATTTCGAACATGATGGCAAGGAAGACATTGTCCATTTGACGGGTGATGGCTATCAGGTAGAGGCTTTTGGCAAGTGTTTCTACTATGGCTATGAGTTCGCAGAGCAGGTAGATGGTGCCGTCCGGTCCGCCTTCATCAAGTACGTCAAATTCACACAAGACCTTCAGCAGCAGCCAGCGCTGACGCAGTTCATTAAGAAGGCCATTGATGACCTCAGTCATCGCATCAACCTCTATGACTACGACCTCGTCGTCATGCCTGAATCCTCCAGTCGTGTCAATCAATACATGCTGCGATACATCTATCGTTTCGCTCAACCGATGCTTCAGGAGTTGGAACTCGTCAAAGCCCTGCCCGCCAGCATCTCCTTTGACATGCAGGCTTACGAGAAGCAATACCTCAATGATGTCCTTGAAAATGGACGTCCCCGTTATACCGAGACCCAAAAAGAAGAGGTGCGGAAGTCCATCCGCCACATGCTCGACCTCATTCATCAGAAGGACTATTTCACCATCGCCAAGGACGTGAAGAAGAGCCGATTCCGTCCGTACATGACTCATTTCCTGCGTTTCTCTTCCCCCGCAGACGAGCAGCTTTGTGCCACTATTCGCCAGCAGAACGTCCTCATCATTGACGACGTCACCACCAGCGGCTCCACCCTCAATGAAATCCTTCGCACCCTCCGCATCATCAATGAGGACAACACCATTACGATCTTCAGCCTCATCGGACGTAAGGATCTGATGGCAGAGTCGATGTAGCATCTGCCTCGCATCTTCCTTGCATTGGCCTTGCATCTGCATCACATATTCCTTGCATTGGCCCTTCTGATTCTCATACACCACGCACCCTATTTCGTACGCTCTTCCCTTCCTCTCGTACATCCCCACCTCCCTTTCACCAAACTGTTTTTCCATTTTCTTGGCCTGTTCAAGAAACATTTCTATCTTTGCTCCCATTCCACGCTGAAGATGCGCTTTTAAAGCCGCCCATAAATGGTCGGCCAGTATTATCTAATAAGAAAGAGAGTCTTCTTTGACTTTGAAGGACGCTCAGACAAGTCTGCGGAGACTTCCCGAAGCTTTTTGATGACAAAGGTAAACAGTACTTACAATTGGCTTGGTGTCTTATCTCCGAGATAAACACATCTCACAGTCAAATTTTCCTCTATTTCTTTCGGATATTCTAAATAGTGTTTAGTGTCTTGTGTGAAAATGTAAAGACAACCGTATGAGGGGAATTGACTAAGATATGCTTTTAACTGTTGAAGTGACTTGTCAATTGCAGCCTCTTCCAATAACTCCATCTTTTTTACTTCGATAACAAAGGGCTTGCCATTACATTCCAAATCTATAACAAAGTCGGGTCTTCCATGACCGAGATTCGGTTCTTGGTAAAAAGGTAAATTTTGATCAAACAAATAAAGCGCCAAATCTTTTTGTAAACCTAACTCATTCTTCTCTGGTAACAAACTGAAAGTGTATCTTTCGACCCGGCTTTTATATTTATCCAAATAATAGTATATCGCATGGTGCTCTTTTATTTGTGTGATGAGGTAGTCAACTATAGGACGAATGACATCTGTCTTGAAGATTCGAACTTTGTCTATATTGTCCTTATCTGTTTTTGTTAACCACCTGGCTTTATCTGCATAATTTTTCATCAGAAAAGTTTCATGCTCTTTCTGATAATTATACCATTGAATACAAAATGCTACATAAAATATAGGGTCATGGTTTTCAAATAATGCTTTATACTTGTGAATCTCGCTTATAGCCAAAGCTCTAAATTCGTCATCAGTAATAGGATAATTACTTTTTAATTCATCAATTATTTGCTTACATTGAGGTAATGATTCTATTCTGTTAATAAATGTATCTGTGTTTAAGTTCAACAACACGTTGGATGAGTAAGTTAGATACTGGTTATAGTATTCTTCTATTTTTAGAATTGTCCTTTCCATTGTCATCATATAGTATTAATGCGTGTGAAAGTCCAAAAGTTCTATCGGCTATTTATAGCATCTTGGATGTCTTGTTCTGTTGGTGTAAAGCTCTCGCCAAACTTCGCACGTCCACGGGCTTCAGAGACAAGACGCGCATCTTCCTTTTCTTTTTCTCGGGCTAGCCACTTTTCAAGATCATTCTTGTCATATTTTCTCATCCATGATGAAGTTAAAAAAGGAAAA
>CAMVFC010000058.1 GCA_947166655.1 uncultured Prevotellaceae bacterium | reverse complement strand
CGTTTCCTTGTTTCCTTACACTGCTTCTCTCTTGGCCAGTCTGTCAAAGAACGATATTGCAATTTTGAGCTGTTCGGCACTGTCTTGAACCTATCAAGGAGGCCTCTTTTCTCGTTTGCGGGTGCAAAGGTACGGCGACTTTTTGGAATACGCAAGAGTTAAGGCAACTTTTTTCAAAAAAAATGAACTGCGAGGCAAAGAGAGAGGAAGGTCGCGCGCGAACATATAATTATTTATAAATTGCGACGAATCAATATTTTTTCACTAAGAATGTGAGGTATATCGGTTTTTATCACTATCTTTGTCGCGGAAATAACTTCAAAAGTAGCGAAATTATGTACGACCGCATTCTTGAAACATCATCTTGGCTCAAGACAAAGATGCCATCACATCCAAGTGCTGCCATCATTCTCGGCACTGGCCTGGGTCGTCTGGCCGAAGAGATCACCACGACCCTCTCTATCGATTATAAAGACATCCCCAACTTCCCTGTATCGACTGTTGAAGGTCACACGGGAAGACTGATCTTCGGCAAGTTGGGCGACCGCGACATTCTGGCCATGCAGGGTCGCTTCCATTTCTACGAAGGTTATACGATGAAGGAAGTCACGTTCCCTATTCGCGTGATGTACGAATTGGGCATCAAGACACTTTTCGTCAGCAATGCCTCGGGCGGCACGAATCCCTCCTTTGAAATTGGCGACATGATGATTATCACCGACCACATCAACTTCTTCCCCGAGCACCCTCTGCACGGTCCCAATTTGCCGACAGGTCCTCGCTTCCCAGACATGCATGAAGCTTACGACAAAGAGCTGGTGAAGCTGGCCGACCAGATAGCATCTGAGAAAGGAATCAAAGTTCAGCACGGCGTGTACCTCGGCACACAAGGCCCCACCTTCGAAACGCCAGCCGAATATAAGATGTTCCATACGCTCGGCGCCGATGCCGTTGGCATGAGTACCGTGCCCGAGGTCATCGTAGCACGCCACTGTGGCATTCGCGTATTCGGTCTCTCAATCATCACCGACCTTGGGGTCGAAGGCAAGATCATCGAGATCAGCCACGAAGAAGTGCAGAAAGCAGCCAATGCCGTGCAGCCTAAGATGGCAGACATCATGAGAGAGATGCTGACGAGAGTTTAAGTATAAAGAAGACATCTCAAAGTGGAAATAGCAGAGCTGGGTGAGTTCGGCTTGATTCGTCGACTCACAGAAGACATAGAGATCAAGAATCCAGAAACCCACAAAGGCGTGGGCGACGATTGTGCCGTGCTGGAATATCCGGCCCATCGTCAGATACTGGTGACGACGGACCTGCTGATGGAAGGCGTACATTTCGACCTTCAATACATGCCCCTTCGTCACCTGGGTTATAAAAGTGCTATGGTCAACCTGTCGGACATCTATGCGATGAACGGTCATCCCAAGCAGATGACGGTTTCGCTGGCCTTGTCCAAACGCTTCACCGTAGAGGATCTGGAACAGTTTTACGACGGCCTACGGATGGCCTGCGAGAAACACGGCTGCGACATCGTCGGCGGCGACACGACGTCTTCGCTGACAGGCTTGGCCATCAGCATCACCTGTATTGGCGAAGCTGAAACGGGGAAAGTGGTCTATCGCAACGGAGCCCGCCCCACCGATCTCGTCTGCGTGACAGGCGATCTGGGTGCCGCCTATATGGGTCTGCAACTGCTGGAGCGCGAGAAAAGCGTCTACAACCAGCAGGTACGCGAAGCCCGTCAACGCGGCGAGAACCCAGACACGCTGCCCCCCTTCCAGCCCGACTTCTCGGGACGTGAATACCTACTGGAACGTCAGCTGAAACCCGAGGCACGACGCGACATCATCGAGGCGCTGGCCAAGGCACAGATTGTGCCGACCTCCATGATGGACATCAGCGACGGCCTCAGCAGCGAGCTCCATCATCTATGCAGTCAGAGCCACACGGGTTGCCGCATTTATGAAGAACGCATCCCGCTGGACTACCAGACGGCCGTCATGGCCGAGGAGCTGAACATGAACGTCACCACGTGTGCCCTCAATGGTGGCGAGGACTACGAACTGGTCTTCACCGTACCGCTCACGGACCACGACCGCATCAGCGCCATCCCAGGCGTGAAAGTGGTTGGCCACATGACAAAGCCCGAAGAGGGTCTCCTGCTGATAGGGCGCGACGGGTCTGAACTGCCATTGAAGGCTCAGGGCTGGAATCCGCTGAAAGTGAAAGAACAGGAATGAAATATTAGAGCTGCTTTTTTGATGGAAGGCGACCTTATTCATATCAACAACTGGCTACGGCCTCTGAGCTGTTTATACGGTGCAGCTGTATGGGTCCGCAACCTGCTCTTTGACCGCGGTGTGCTCAAAGAAGTTGAATACGATTGCCCCATCATTTGCATCGGTAACATCACCGTCGGCGGCACGGGCAAGACCCCACATACCGAATTCCTGCTCCGCCTGTTGCTGCCTCATTATCGTGTGGCCGTTCTCAGCCGTGGCTACAAGCGGAAGTCGCGCGGCTTCCGTCTGGCCACAAAAGACACCCCGATGGAGGTTGTCGGCGACGAACCATGGCAGATGAAACACAAATTTCCGGAGGCAATTGTCGCCGTGGATGCCAACCGGCGGCGAGGCATCCGCAGGCTGATGAACGATGCTGTAGCAGGTCCTGTTGACGGCATTCTCCTTGACGATGCCTACCAACACCGTTACGTACGTGCCGGGTTGAACATCCTCGTCACCGACTATCATCGCCTCTTTACCGACGATTATCTGCTCCCCGCAGGCCGCCTGCGCGAACCGATAACCGCAAAAGAACGTGCCCACATCGTCATCGTCAGCAAATGTCCCGACGACATGCGCCCCATGGACTACCGCGTCATTCAGGAAGCACTCAGCCTGAAGCCTTTCCAGCAACTCTACTTCACCACCCTGCGCTATGGCTGCCTGCGCCGTCTGTTTGACCAGACGCCAGGACAGGAAGAAGAACTGACACCCGACACGCATGTCCTCTTGCTGACCGGCATCGCCCTACCCCAACAGATGCTGATGGACCTGCAGCGCATCACACGCCACATCACGCCCCTCACCTTCAACGACCATCATCATTTCCGCCCGGGCGACATCCGCAAAATAGAAGAAGCGTTTACTGCCATGCAAGGCAGTAAACGCATCATTGTCACTACAGAGAAAGACGCCTCCAGGCTTCAGTCGGTCAACGGTCTGACCACCATCGTGCGCCGGCACATCTATGTTTTGCCTATTCAAATCGAGTTTCTTCGCGGACAGCAGAAGCAATTCGAGCAAAGCATCCTCGACTTCTACCAGACCTTCAGCTCAAACGGCATACGTGCGTAAACGCACTGGTCGATACGCTTCGGCTGCATCATCATCTGCATCGTTCCGAGCATCGGATAGAACTCTCCGAAAGCCGCCTTCATGCGGGCATCGAAGTAGCTCTCCGTCTGCTGATTAAGCAGTTGCTCGAAGATGTCGACGGGCGCAGGATAAGTGTCGACAGAGTATGTGCCGAGTTGAGCCAGCTTGGCAGCCTCAGCAATAGCATCCTCCAGATTTCCGAGTTCGTCCACCAGCCCGAGGCCAATCGCCTGTTCTCCTGTCCAGACACGTCCCTGTCCGATGGCATCGACACTGTCTTTAGAAATACCGCGACCGTCAGCCACACGTGAGATAAAGAGGTCGTAGCCGCGCTCTATCTCGGCCTGCATCAGCCTCGACTCCTCAGCCGTAAACGGACGCGCCAACGCACCGAACAGCGCGGGTGCGCCGAAGTCAGAATGCTTGTTGGTCTTCACGACATCAAAGTGCAAAGCAAGCTTCTGCGTGATCAGCTCGGTAGCGTCGGGAATCATGCCGAAGATACCGATGCTACCCGTCAGCGTCGAGGGTTCTGCTACAATCTTATTGGCCCCGCAACTAATGTAGTATCCACCGCTGGCAGCCAGGCCACCCATGGAGACCACCACAGGCTTCTCAGCCTTCAGCAGCTGCACCTCGTGCCAGATCTGCTCGCTGGCAAAAGCACTGCCACCGCCCGAGTTCACACGGATAACGACGGCCTTCACACTCTTATCCTTGCGCAGTTTCTGCAACTCGCGAATGGTGGGCATCGTTTCGATATACATCTCGCCCATAGAAAGTGGAGTGTCAGGCATCTGGTCCACGATATCGCCATAAGCGTAGTACACGGCCACGCGGTTTTTCTCACTCTTCTGGCTGGCAGCCGCCACCAGATCGGCCGGCGTCACGAAGTAAATATCCTTCTTTTCTCCCAGCTGCAGACGCTGACGCAGCATTTCCTTGAAGCCATCGATGTAGGCGAGGGTATCCACCAGGCCGCTCTCCACGAGGAACTCCGTAGGATGCATGGCAGTCAGCGTATCGGCCAGTGCATTCAGCTGGTCGACGCTCAGTCCACGGCTTTCACCCACCTCGTTCAGCATCTGATGCCAGACACTTCCCAGATAAGCACTGACCTGCAAGCGGTTAGGTTCGCTCATTTCAGTATTGATGAATGGCTCGACGGCACTCTTGAACGTACCCACCTTGAAGACTTGCATCTTCACGCCCAGTTTCTGCATCATGTCGGTGAAGAACATAGGCACCGAACCCAGGCCATGCCAGTCCACGATACCCTTGGGGTTCACCACGACCTGGTCTGCCAGTGAAGTCAGATAGTAAGCCGACTGCGAATAAATATCACCATAGGCGAGAATCCATTTGCCACTCTCCTTATATTTCAGCAGCGCCTGGCGCAGCTCCTGAAGCATGGCAGGTGTGGCTCCGGCAAATCCCGACCCCACCTCAATGTAGATACCTTTCACCTTGTCGTTCAGTGCAGCCTCGTCAATAGCCGAAAGGAGCTGGTCGAGTCCGAGGGGCATCTCGCCGTTGTACATCAGCAAGGTCAAGGGATCATCCTGCATTGCGCGTTCGTTGATAACCCCATTAAGGTTTATTCGCAACACAGAACCCTTTTTCACGGGCATTGTCGTTCCTTCACTGGCCGTCATGCCTATCAGCGAGACGAAACAAACAACGAAGAACAGCAACATGGCGAGTCCGAGACCCACCACCGTCGCAAAGACATACTTTAGAAAATCTTTCATTGTGTATATAGCTATTAGATGAATGATTGATGTTTACGGCTGCAAAGGTAATGCAATTCGGCCATTTCACAAAACTTTAGTCGAAAATTTGGTTGTTTCACTTATAATGTCTACTTTTGCCAAAGGAAACCCAAAGAAATTCAGAAAAATGTCATCTAAAACAGGCTTTTCCTTCCACGCGATGCGTTTCGGCACTACAGCTATCGTATCTTTTCTGACCGCCATCAGCTTCGCCCAGTCTTTTAGCACTTACAAAGGAGAAACGATTGCCCTCGTCGCCAACTACGAGAACAGATACTACGCGATGACCAACCGCATCAGCAGCGGCAAGGCCGAGACACTGGAGGTGCAGTTCAACAGCGAAGGAGAAGTCATCGCCCTCACCACAGAGGATAACTTCAACGCCATCCGCTGGCACGTGGGCGGGTCCTCCAGCGATGTCCGCCTCTACCCCTATGTGGCATCCGGCAGCAGTTACCTGCCCTCCGACAAGTCTTTTCTGGCGACGACAAAGGGCAGCAACTACACCATCGACACGAAAAACACCTCGCCATTCAAATACAATAAGGACAACACATGGGAGTTCAAGGTGGGCACAGAGACCTATCTGCCCGCCTATCGTGCTTATAGCGGCTGCATCCATGCCAGCACCACGGACAACATCAAGTCCGAAGGCTACGCCGTTGCCCACAACTACTTCCTGGCCGAACACTTCTTCCGTGCCCTTCCCGCCGGCGGAGCCGACTTCGGCACCATCTGCCTGCACCGCAGCGCGCGTGCCAGCGAAGTGGCCGGCGCCACCTTCTACGAAATCACGCACAAGATTGTCGACGGCGGAACCTTCATGGGCGTCGTCGTACAGGCCGTCAGCGGCGACCTCGTGGCCGGACGACCTTACATCTACCGCCGCAAAGCCGGTGCTGAGGTGCTGGTAGCCGCCCTGAACGGCGATACCGTGGAGACCGCCTCCACCCGCAACGGCCTCGTAGGATGTCTGGAAGATACCGCTCTGCCCGACAATGCCTACCCCCTCTATGGCGACGACAGCAGCATGAAGTGCGTCACCATCGATGGCAAAGTGCAGACACTGATGGCTGCCGGCTGCGCCTACATAGACCCCGCAAAGATCAGCAAGTCCGTCAGCAGCGCCGGCGCCGCCAAGCTCAAAGGCATCGTACTGAAAAACGACTTCGTCGTAGGCCTGCACGCCATCCCCTCGGTCCACGACCGCACCTCCACCCTCTTCGACCTCAGTGGCCGCCGCCTCTCAGCTCCTCCTGCCAAAGGCATCTATATCGAGAACGGACAGAAGCGGGTGAAGAATGAAGAATGAAAGACCCACCCCCGACCCCTCCCGTGAGGGAGGGGGGGGAAGGCTGGCGCGCAGCTTTCGAGCGACAGCTAGGCAGTCCGTGAAGAATGAAGAGTGAAGAGTGAAGAATGAAGAATAATAGTTTCTGTTAGCTATTGACGGGCACACTGCCATCAAAAGTAATCCTTATTCTTCATTCTTCACTCTTCATTCTTCACTCTTCATTCCAGGCGAAGCTTCTTCATTCTTCATTCCAAGTTAGCTAAATGCCTATAAGCCAATTAGCCACTTATCTACTTCCTCCATTGTTTCAGGCTTATATCCATAGGCCTTTTCATAAAGCCGTCGACGTGCCATTGTTACGGATTGAGGTGTACGCCCAATGAGTGTCGCTATATCCTTGGGGGCAAATTTAAGCTTGACAAGCATGGCTATTTGTAGTTCTCTCTCTTGTAGTGGTATAGCCTGTTGCTGTAGAGTTCTTATGAATGTAGGATATAATCTCACAACATATTTCTGCAGAACTGCCCAATTCTCATTTGTCGCCGTTTTTCCCTGTGCGATTCTACGTTTCAACAGTAATATTACATCACTATAAGTTTCCATTTGTTGTGCCTCTCCACGTAAAACATCTAAATCATCCTGCATATTGTTTAGCTCTTCCTGCTGTAAGATTAGTAGACTTGATTTATGCTTCAGTTCTTCTTCAGAGGCATGGATATCCTGTTCTTTCTGGCGCAAATCCTCTTCCAGTTTGCGGATATATTGATTGTTTTTCTCTTTCTCTAAATGACTTGAATTAATGTTTTGCTGGGCAATCGCCAATTCGTCCCGTACGGCATTGCGCTCCTGTTCAAGTTCCAACAGTTCCATTCTGATTTGCAACAAATCTGCACTCATTTTCTCTGCTTTGCTCTCCACTTCTTTTCTCTGATGTTCCCCTTTCATGAATTGTGCTTGAAGTCTCATCCGTTTTTGTTCATCTTCTGCCAGCCGTTTCTGATGTTGAATCCGGGAATTGCGCAACAGCAGCAATACGATAACAGCAATGGCAATAGCAGCCCCACCCACAAGATTCAGCAGGAACATCAGTTTTTGCCGCTCTTTTTCGCTTTGGCGGGCATATTCTTGTTCAGACTCATAATTATATAGGTGTTCCATTTGAATGATCGATTCAGTCATCTTATGGTGATAGTCGCTGTCCACGGCATCGCATTGCAGGGTAGCGTATTTCAACGCCGAGTCTGTCTGATGGCGCCTCTCAAACACCTCCTTCAAGCCTCGGTAATCTGCTTGCAGATTGTTCCAATCGCTTGCCTGCATTCCTTTTCGGAAGTAGTATTCAGCAGAATCAAGCTGATGCTTGGCCAGTGCCAGTCTTCCACGAGTTTCATAGTCTATTGGAAAAACGCCCTTGCCCAATCTGTCATATAGCTTCACCATCATATCTGCTTCACGGATGGAATCCATTTCCAAATACAGCCAGGCAAAATTATGTGCATATTTCACGACCATCAATGTATCACCATAGGTTAGGCATTGCCTTACCAGGCGAGGAGCTTTCCTGCTGAGCTGATCCGACTTTAGGCCATGCGTATGGAGACTGATTAGTCCAAAAGCCAGGTCGAAAACGTATGAAGTATCTCTTGCCTTCAGCGCATAATGCATGGCTTGATTCGCAGATTCGATGGCCATTGGCCACACCTTCTGTTCACTTTGTAAATTGCTTTTCTGTGCTTCAGCCCTGGCCATCAGACGGTAGTCGCAATCCTTATTCATGGTGTCTGCCACTTCAATGACCCGATTAAAAGCTCGTATACCTCGGGGTGCATCGCCCAAATCCCGGTATATGCTGCCGAGAAGATAGTAGCCTTCCATCTGCATCGCCATATTATCCTGTTGGCAGTAGTACGCTATTGCCTTCAGCAGAGGCAACGTGTCCGTTCCCTCCAGATGGATGTATGCCAGATTCTTTGCCCTAATTGTCAGAATCGTGCATCGTGCTTTGTCTTCTTCAGAAACAGGATGTTCGTTTAAGAGCAGTCTGTATGTAGCATGGGGATCTGTAGTAAGACTTTTCTCAAAGGTATCCAACTCCGTTTTGATAGAGGGTCTTGAGCAGCCCATCAATATAAGTACACAAAAGATTAGACTAAAAGTTCGTTGCATAACAAGATTTTTTTGCGATGCAAAAGTAGAGATAAAGATTGGATTCACAAAGCGTTAGAACTCCTTTTCTTCCTTTACTTGTGAATTTTTGTGAAATAGGCAAATCAGAATTGAAATTTATTGAAGCAATTTATCTGGCGATTCATTATACCTTTGCTGCGGATTTCATAATTCCATTCACCTAAAACCAATAACTCATTTTAAAAAACGAACAAATGAAAAAAATCCTTTTTGCTCTCAGCCTCTTTGCTGCTATAAACAGTTTTGCGGGCAAAACTACTGACCCCAACATTGGGAATGCTATTCCATTAACTTACATGGCCCCAGACCATGACAATCAACCTCCTTTTGGTCGCACCCCCGTCCACGCTCCTTCCGCCAGCATCGACGGCTACACGCTCTACCTCTGGGACGAATGTGACTTCACCTTATCTATAAAGGAAGAGGATGGGGAAGTTGCTTATTCCACTTTCGTCCCTGCCACCCAGACTGCCGTAATCCTGCCAGCCGACCTCTCTGGCACCTATACCATCGAGGTTGTCCGTGGCAGCCAGACCTTCGTGGGCGAAATCGAATTGTAATCCTACTATCTGCCCTATGCAAAAGAACCTGTTTCTGCAACTCTGCGAAGTGCTTCACATGCCGCATACGCTCAGCTACACTAACCGCCTGTTCGAAGAACACCCCTATAAGTATACACTTTTCGGGCTGTCGAGACTATTGGCGGAGTACGGTATTGAGAGCCAGGGCTTCCGCTTCAGCGACAAACTGGAAGCACTGTCATCGCTGGAGGTACCGTTTGTGGCACAGGTGTCAGACGACCTGGTTATCGTGTCGGCCATCGACACGAGCCAAGTCGTCTACCTATGGCACGAGGAGACCATCCATCTCCCTCACGAGCAGTTTGCAGCAATCTGGAGCGGTGTAGTCTTGCTGGTAGCTTCCTCTGAAAGGGCTGGCGAGCCAGAGCTGTCTGCCCACCGCCGCGCAGAGCAGGTTCAGCGGATGAAGATCTGGGGCGCAGCCCTTTTCCTCATCCTTCTGTCGCTGACAGGCCTCTATCGGCAGTGGAACCAGGTGTCGCTTCTTCTCCTGTTCGCCTTGCTGCTCAACGCTGTCGGACTCTTTGTCGGCTATCTACTCCTGCTGCGTCAGCTGAGGGTGGCCAGCACGACAGCCGATCGCCTTTGCAACCTGCTGAAGCACCGCACCTGCACCGACCTTCTCGACACTCCCGCCTCCAAGGCCGCCTTTGGCATCAGTTGGAGCGAGGTAGGCACAGCCTACTTCGCTACCAATCTGCTCCTACTCCTTTTCTGCGCCGATACACTCTCCGCTCTCCTTCTCCTCAGCATCGCCAGTCTCGGCTATGTCGTCTGGAGCCTATGGTACCAGCGTTTCCGCGCCCATACATGGTGCGCCCTCTGCCTGTTGGTGCAGGCGGTCCTCTTCCTTCAGGGCACACTCGCCCTCTGCGTTCTGCCATCAGCCAGCCTGCCATCGGATACCTCACTCGTTGCGTCTCTCGCGTTTCACTTCTCCCTCTTTGCCTCGTCCACGCTCCTGCTTCACCTTTCACTCCCCGTTGTTGCACAGGCACGGCAGGCTAAGTCATCGAAGCGCGTACTGCGCAGCCTCAAGCTCAGGGAAGAAATCTTCGAGACATTGCTGCAGCGCGAGGCCTATACGGAGGTCACGGCAGAGGACTCCCATCTCCTCTTCGGCCACCCTGACGCTTCTGTCCGCGTGACCGTCCTCACCAACCCTTATTGCAACCCGTGTGCAGCCATGCACCGCCGCATGGCTGACCTCCGCCGCACCGACTGCTGTCTGCAGTTCGTCTTCACCTCCTTCGGTCCCGACCACGAGCGTACCAGCCTCCTGCTGACGGCAGCCTACTTGCAACTGCCTCCCGAGGAGGCATGGCAGCTCTACAACGACTGGTATGCCGAGGGTAAGATGCAGGGGGAGCAGTTCTTCGAGCAGTGGCACCTTGATGCCGGCAGCGATGCCGTGCGCGAGGAATATGAGCGCCACCGCTCCTGGCAGCAACGGAAGGGCTTCACCAGTACTCCCACCATTCTCGTGAACGGTCACCGCCTGCCGCCGACATACCGCATGGAAGACTTTGTAGAACTGATGAAACTGGAATATCCACAAACGTCATGAATAACTTAACCTTCACCCCCGAGCAACGGTTGCTGCACCATCTGGTGCTTCACAGCAACGATGCTCCGGTCCGTGGTCTGATGGACGGTCAGATGGGCATCGTGCTCGTGCTGTCAGAGTATATCCGTCTGCGCAAGCTTCGTCCCTTGAGGACGGCCGTCAATTTTCTGCTCAATGAGGTGCTGAGCAATCTCAGCGCTACCGCCACCCTTGACTTCGCCAATGGTCTGACAGGCATCGGATGGGGCGTGGAATACCTCATTCAAGACAAGTTACAGCGTGGTATAGGAGCTGACATCTGTGCGGCCATCGACGAGAAGCTGATGCTTCAGGACCTCCTCCGCACCACCGATCTCAGCCTCGACACAGGGCTTGAGGGATGGCTCCATTACATCCTCGCCCACCTGCAAGGGGCGCGGCTGCAGGGGCGGCAGGTCTTCGATGATGCCTATCTGCAAGACGGCATCCACCTATGCCGTCACATCCTCCAACAAGGCAGTTCCCCCTCGCTACATACGCTGTGCCAGACCTTGCTGGACTTTGCAGGGGGAGGCTCTGTCCGCTACACGTTCGACCTCTCCACATTCATCCTTCCCACCATCAAGCGCAATACGGCCACTCTGGGGATGCGCTCGGGGCTGGCAGGACACTTGTATAACCAAACCTTACGAACTGCCGTATGAAACATATCTACATCGTCGACGAGCATCAGAGCTCCAAGCAGAATGGTATAGGAACCTACATCCGTCAGCTCCTCAAATGCTTTGAGGACAGCGGACATGACGTGAATCTGCTGTCGTTCAACTCGGACGTGAAAGAGTTTCAAATACTAATGACAGGTACAATACGAGTTTTCCACATCCCAATATGTATGAAGGGTAATTTTTTGAATCATGGAGCCCTCTCATTAGCCATGCTAAAGCTTTATATAGAGGATTCTATAGACAATATATTCTTCGTGAATCATTTTCCCTGTTCTCTTTTTCTAAAGAACCTTCGTAAACTCTTTACTTATTCACGTTTAATATTTGTTGTCCATGATCAATGTTGGTGTGCGTCTTTGCTTGGAGATTCGGATGCTTTGCAAACAGTGAAAAGACAATCTCATTTACAACGAAGTTTAAGAGAAGAACGAAAAGGATACATGATTGTTGACGATATCATCGCATTATCTTATACTACATATAACCTGCTGAAATCGTTTTATCATATACCAACTAATAAACTACATATCATTCCCAATGGAATTTCTATCAGGCAAGTGGAAAATTGCGATACAGAGAAGCGACAGTTAAGAAAAGATTTGGGGATAGCAGAATACGATATTATCCTTCTCTACGCAGGTCGTATGGCTCAGTCTAAAGGTGTTATAGAATTACTTCAAGCATTCGAGCTCTTATGGAAAGAGAACACGAATCTACGTCTCGTTATGGCTGGACAGGTGTTTGAATTAGAACGATTCACAAAACAAACTCCAAAAAGTCTATCCCATATTGTCTACACTGGTCTTATTAGTCAGGAACAATTACAAAAGTGGTATATGGTTGCAGATATAGGAATCCTACCTTCCTATACGGAACAATGTAGTTACACAGGGATTGAAATGTTGGGATATGGAAAGCTTATTATCGCGACAGACGGTCATAACTTAAAAGACATGTTCAACAATGAAAACTCAATAATAGCTCATATAGATCGACAAGCCCTAAATCCTCAGCAGGGTCTGGCGCAACAAATATATATAGGTGTCTCTAATCTTCTATCAATGAATGAAGAGGCGAAACACAAACTGCGTAACAACGCTCTAAACCAATATAATCAATTATATGCCCTAAAACATATGCGCAAAGCGTATCTTCAACTGACAGAGAAAGAACGACGTCGTTATAATAATTAACCCTATTCACTAAATTAAAAAAAATGAAAACTATTAAGCTAAAGAAGATGGGCTCACCCTTGAGCCAGACAGAGCTAAAAAGTGTCGTTGGCGGAGAGTATAATCATGTCACGGCAGAATGCTATCTACATGATTCTGAAGGAAATACAATAGCCTCTCAAATTGTAACAATCTTACAATCTGGCCAGTCCGTTCCCGTGTCAGATCAATGGGACAGAGACTGTGATAATCTTTGTCGTTCAACAAGCGGCTGTGTAGAAGGTACTGTCTCATTTAATGCAACAGGCATAGTGTAACTATTGATGGCACATCCTGCCTTTTGTTGGTAGGATGTGCCTTTTAGACATCCGCGTGTATGAGATTGTTTTTCCTTTCGTTGGTTGCTTGTTTCGGGCTTAACATTCATGGTCAGGCTGCCATTCTTGACACTCTCACGGCTTCAAAAATGAAAGAGGTGACGATAACGGCCTCGAAGATTGTGATGTTTCAGGATGGCGACACACTGGTATATAATGCCGATGCTTTGATGCAGGAGCAGGGCGCCATGTTGGACGCCCTCATTGCACAACTACCAGGTGTGGAGCTGGAGGCCGACGGGCGAATCCTCGTGAACGGCCAGCGTGTCAGTGCCCTGCTCATCAACGGCCGAGAGTTCTTTCAGGGTGACCCGAAGGTGGCGCTGGAGAACCTGCCCTCGTACACAGTGGGTAAGGTGAAGGTCTACCGGCAGGCTCCCAAGACAGCCTATCTCACGCGGAACGTCTCTGAAACGGGAGCCCGTCCAGACGACCCGTTGGTGATGGACGTTCGGCTGAAGAAGAAATACCACGAAGGGTGGCTGGCCAACATGGATGTGGCAGGTGGTAAGAAAACCGAGCCACACGGGGCTGGTGTATACTGGGGGCGTCTGTTCGGTATCAACTATAATGACTTACGCACACTAGGCGGCTATGCTTCGGCCAATAACCTGAAAGAGTCTGGCCGGATGTATGGCCGTGGCAGCTGGAGCGATATCAGCTCCTCAGAAGGCCGTTTTACCAGCCGCAATGCCGGTCTTAACATCAGCGGAAACGATGCCGCCAAGAAGACGGAATACCGCTCGCAGTTCGTAGCTAAGCACACCACGAAAGACCTCTCTTCGGAGGGGCTGACCACCTCCTTCCTGGAGACTGGTGACTGGCATTCACGCAGCTGGCAGCAGTCTGCCTACGATAAGACAGAATACAACTGGGACGGCGAGCTCCGGCACTATGCTCCAAAGGCTGCCATCGAGATGAGCGCCAGGGTAAGTTATCTCCGGCAGGACTACGACGGAAACGCCCACAGTGAGACCTCTGCCGAGCAGGGGGACGGGACGGTTACGTTCCTCAACGCCCGCAGCACGCGGACAGCGTGGACGTATGAAGACCTCGGTATGGACGGCTACGTCCGCGCGAGCATCAAGACACCGTGGAAGGGCAGGACGCTCGGGATGGAGTTAAAGGGGCAATATGCCAGAAGAGACAACTGGCGGGACATGGTGGACGTCATCCGCTATGCAGGCAGCGGCGCCAACGAACGTCAGCACGCCTATGAGCGGTCGCCGGAGCGCAACTATTCGTGGCAGGGGAAGGTGTACTTCCCGCTTATTAACTACCAGCACGGACATCAGAGCCTGAGCGTGAACGTGGAGTATCTGTACGCCCAGTCACGGAAGTCCGATGAAATCGGTCGCTATCGTCTGGATAGGCAGACGACACCCGACAGCGTCTATGCATTAGGGAACCTACCCTCCATGGACAGCCTATTACAGGTCATGGATTGGCACAACAGCCACCATACTGTGACGCTGGACAAGAGCCATCAGGGCAGCGTGAACGTGTCTTACATGACGAGGCGTATCATATCTGTCAGTATGAACCTGCCTGTCATCCTGCACCGAAGCACCGTCCGGGACGAACGTGAGTATACGGAGAGAACGCTGTCAAGGGAGTTCACGCTGTTTCAACCCTCCGTCAATGTGTCTCTCGGTAATCTTTTCTTCTCCTACTCCTACCATGTGACCCCCCCTTCTGTCTTCACTCTACTTAATATAATAAATAACAGTAACCCTCTGCAACTGTCGTTGGGAAATGCGTCACTGCGCAGTGAGAAGGTGCATCAAATCGGCGGTAGCTTCCGCAAATTTTGGTTCCGCCAGCAAGCCAGCTTCAATGTCCGTCTTTCCTATGTGCGTAAGGACGATGCCCACGGAATGGCCCGGTATTACCACCCCGAGACAGGCGGTGTGACCCTTCGTCCAGAGAATGTGGACGGAAACTGGTCGGCCAGCGGTAACATCCGCTACGACCGGCGGTTAGGAAGCCAGCGCCGATTCCGCCTGACGACCGACCTTAGCGCCCGCTATGCCAATAGTGCAGATTTTGCCTACATCTCCACAGAGGACAACGCTGCCCGCCAGATAGTCCATGACTGCAATGCCGAGGAAGGCGTGACGCTGGAATACTCCTTTCAGCGGCTGAGCCTCGGCGGCAAGGAACGCTGGAAGTGGAACCACGCCACCAGCAGTCGCGAAGGCTTCCACACGATTAACTATTCCGACCTTCAGTATGGTATCTTCGCACAGTGGCGTTTCGGGAAGGGATTTGAGCTGATTAGCGACCTCACAATGAACAGCCGCCGCGGCTATGGCGCGGCCGCCCCGGACGAAGACGAGCTGTTGTGGAACGCCTCACTCTCCTACGGTTTCGGGCGCAACCACTGCTGGACGCTGAAAGCTGTCGGTTACGACCTTCTCCGTCAGTACTCAGCCGTCCGCCACCACGTCAATGCGCACGGCCGATGGGAGACGCGCTACAACTCCACACCCAGCTATGCCATGCTGCACCTCATTTACCGCTTCGACCCGAAACCGAGGAAATAAGTAACCACCCATGCCGGAAATAAGTATTCTCCTCTGCGCTTACAACGCTGAGGCTTACATCGCAAAAGCGGTGGAAAGCACGCTCAGACAGACGTTCCGTGACTTTGAACTTATCATCATAGATGATGGCTCCACGGACGGAACCCTCGATATCATCAAAAGTTATCAAGACACGCGCATTACAGTCGTTGAAGACCATCATGATTACATCCACTCCCTAAATCGCGGGCTTCGGATTTGCCGAGGAAGGTATATCGCACGTATGGATGCCGACGATATCATGGAGCCGACACGCCTGGAAACACAAGTGGCATTGATGGACGCACATCCTGAGATTGCTGTATGTACCTCTTGGGCTATGGCGTTCGACGGGGCTGAAGGCGTAGTTGGCAACAGAGTGCACGGAATGCTTGATAACGTTAACGTATTGTTCCTTATTGGAAACTTTCTCATTCATCCGACGTCTATGATACGCCGCCGCTTCATCACACTCCATCATTTGCATTACAGGGAGGGATATGCATATGCCGAGGACTTTAAGCTATGGACAGACATTGCACGGAAATACGGACGATTCTATGTCATCCCCCAGCCCTTGCTTCGATACCGTATTACTCCAACTCAAGTAACTCATGCCCATCGACAGGAACAGGAGGAGACTCGCTTGATGATTCAGCAGGAAATCATCGAATACCTACTCCAGACAAGCAGGCCGGAATTCAGGAAAAAGGCCGTAAAACTATATCGTCAGCTGCTTTTGGCATATGATGAAGGACTGCTGCCCGCTGACATGGTGGTGGCTACAATGTTCCATGTGTTCCGCAACATGAAAAGTGTTCAGCCATGAGGCACTTTCCCCACTGTCACCAGCTCAACTCGATGGACTGCGGCCCGGCAAGTCTGCGGATGGTGTCGCAGTTCTACGGCAAGCACTACCGTCTGGAGACGCTACGTGAACGTTGCTTCATCACACGGGAAGGGGTGTCTATGCTGGGCATCGCAGACGCAGCGGAAACCATCGGCTTCCGCACGAGAGGCGTGCGGACGAGTGTCAGGGAACTAGTGGCGGAACGTCCTCTGCCATGCATCATCCACTGGAACCATAACCACTTCGTGGTGCTGTATGACATCCGTAAGAACCGACGCACGGGGATGCACACGTTCTGCGTGGCCGACCCCGCGTCGCAGCTGGTCCGCTACCGGGAAGAGGAGTTCATGAGGTGCTGGTGCAGTACGACATCGGCGCGAGGCGAGCGGCTTGGCGTGGCTCTGCTGCTGACGCCGACACCGGAGTTCGGGCGCATCGCCGACGAGCCTCCTCAGAGCACGCGTCGCAGCCTGCTGTTCTTCGCCCGCTATCTGCTGCCGCACCGCCAGGCATTCGTGCAGATGGTGCTGGCGATGGTGCTGGGCATGGCTATGCAACTGGCCGCACCGTTCCTGACACAGGCGATGGTGGACGTGGGCATCGGAGGGCGCAACCTGGGCTTCATCACTTTGATACTGATGGCACAACTGGGACTGTTCGTCTCGCAGCTGGCCGTGAACTTCATCCGCAGCTGGGTCGTGCTTCACACGAATGCCCGCATCGACATCGCGCTCATCTCGGACTTCCTGATGAAGCTGATGCGGCTTCCGTTGCGCTACTTCGACACGAAGATGACGGGGGACATCATGCAGCGAATCGGAGACCACAGCCGCATCAAAAACTTCTTGATGTCGAACTCAATGAGTATCCTGTTCTCGCTGGCTAACTTCGTGGTGTTCGGTGCGATACTGGCGTACTACCACTGGCAGATTCTCATCATCTTCCTCGCAGGCAACAGCCTCTACGTGGCGTGGGTGCTGTCGTTCATGAAGTACCGCCGCGAGTTGGACATCCGACGTTTCAACCAGAGCGCAGCGGAACAGAGCAACGTCATCCAGCTCATCCAGGGAATGCAGGAAATCAAGTTGAACAACTGTGAGCGCCAGAAACGCTGGGAGTGGGAACGCATACAGGTCAGGCTGTTCCGCATCAGCGTGCGGGGCCTCAGCGTAGGTCAGATACAAGAGGCCGGCTCGGTATTCTTCACTCAGTCGACGCATATCCTCATCTCGTTCATCGCAGCAAAGGCGGTGGTGGACGGGATGATGACGCTGGGAATGATGATGTCGCTGACGTACATCATCGGGCAGGTGTCCGCACCCATCGGGCAGTTCATAGGCTTCGCGCAGAGCCTGCAGGATGCCCGCCTCAGCCTGGAGCGTCTGAACGAGGTACACAGTGAACGAGACGAGGAGCAGGCCGCAGAGGGACAGCTGACGGAGCTGCCCGGACGGCGCGATATCGAAGTGGAGGACGTCACCTTCAGCTATAGCGGTGCCGACCGCGACTATGCCGTGGAACACCTGTCGCTGTGTATCCCCGAGCACAAGGTAACTGCTATTGTCGGAGCCAGCGGCTCGGGAAAGACAACACTGGTGAAGCTGCTCCTCGGCTTCTATGAGCCTGGGCGCGGACAGATACGCGTGGGGAACACGCCGCTCCAGCTCATCAACCCGCATGTATGGCGTGCAGCGACGGGATGTGTGCTGCAGGACGGGTTCCTTTTCTCAGACACGATCGCGCGGAATATCGCCGTGGCCGACGAGCAGGTGGACCCGAAGCGGCTGCAGCGCGCCGTGGAAGTGGCGAATATCGGTGATTTCATAGAAAGGCTTCCGCTGGGCTACAGCACCAAGATCGGTATGGAGGGGAACGGCATCAGCCAGGGGCAGCGCCAACGGCTGCTCATCGCACGCGCCGTATACAAAAATCCCGAATACATCTTCTTCGACGAGGCCACCAACGCACTGGATGCGAACAACGAGCGCATCATCATGCAGCACCTCGAGGAGTTCTACCGCGGACGGACCGTAGTCATCGTGGCACACCGCCTCTCTACCGTCCGCCATGCGGACAACATCATTGTCGTGGACAAAGGACATGTGGTGGAACAAGGCACGCATGATGAACTGGTTCGCAAGCGTGGGTACTATTACACTTTAGTCAGGAACCAGTTGGAATTGGGAAACTGAAGGAGACAGGGACATGAATACACCGATGAAAGGTCTGCAACAACACAGCGAGGAGATGGAAGAGATGCTGGGACAGACGCCCAACGGGGTAGCCCGATGGGGGCTGACCGTCATAGCCGCCTGCATGGCACTGCTGTTCACGGGCAGTTGGTTCTTGGGCTGGCCCCGGCAGATGAGAGTAGGAGGAAGCCTTGTCACCGACGGCCGGGAGAGCACCATGGAAGTGTATCTGACAGCCGGCCAGGTCAGACAGTTGAACAGGGGTATGACGATGCACATCACCCTCGACATCAAAGACGACTCATGGGGCTACTATGAAGCCTGCATCGGTGAGCTTCCTCTGGAACGGGATTCCACAGGAGCATACCCCTTGCAGATAGCACTCCCGGAGAATGCCGTTACGAATCGGGGGCATTCCCTCGGCGAACTGCTGACGCCTGCATCCTGCAAGAGTGCCCATCTGGATGCAACCGCCACTATTTCCCTGAACAACTCAGCTTTTTTCTGAAAACATCTATCACTCTATCACCAAACAGACTTAACGCGTTGTTAATAAGATGTGTATGAAGTGATAGATGAGGTGATAGATAGGTGACAGAGGTGAGGGATGAGTGGGTCTTTCACTTTTCACAGAATCCCTTGGCACTTTTTGATGAAAGTCTTGACTCTTTTCGTCGAAACCCTTGGGACTTTCGGCCGAAACCCTTAACACTTTTGTGCTGAACGCTGGCGGAAAAAGCACTAAAGGATAT
>CAMVFC010000057.1 GCA_947166655.1 uncultured Prevotellaceae bacterium | reverse complement strand
ACCAATTTCCCCAAAGACCTGATTCAGTACCTTAGGTCAGAGAACCGGCATTAAACCCAGATCGGTCATTAGACCAATATAAGGGCTATCAACGTTTGTCTTCATTATTTATTGCAGTGATAAAACCCTCTGTTTTGGCATCTTTTCGCTTTTTACTCAGTTACAATGCCCGCATTGCTCCTTCGTTCAAAGCAAAAAGACTGCTCAAAACATAGGGCTTTCTCACTACAATTCTAATGACCGATCTGGGTTAAAGGGACATTGCGACCGAATTTTATACCGGTTTTGGTATATTATTTGCAAAATCCTTGACTGAGTCCACTTTAAAAAGTCAGACGTTTTAAAGTGGACTCAGTAAAATAACTTCATTGTCATCATGATGGAGAAATCGCCAGAAACATCCGACCATCAGTTTGTTATTTTTTAGAATATCACTAAATATACTTAACCCACTGTTAATAAGACACGTAGGAAGTGATAGATAAAGTGATAGATCGATGATAACGATAAACTCGATTATCAGTAACGGTAAACTGCAAAACCGCATGCCCCGACAGCGCGCGGAGCGTGGCCGCCTGCACTGCCTTTCGGCCCGCCGTGCGGACAGGGCCGTGCAGCGGCCATGGGGCTAACGGCAGTCGAAACTGACAGTGCCGCGGATGTCGGCAGCAGAGGCACAGACGTAGGCGGTGTACTGCCCCGGGCGGGTCTGCCACGCATGAAGCGTCTCGTCCCAGACGGCCAGGTCCTGCGGCGTCAGGGCGAGGCGCAGTGTCTGGGTCTGGCCGGGCTGCAGGCGGAGCTTACCGAAGTTCTTCAGTTCTTTCTTCGGGCGGTCGGCCGAGGGTGTGCGGGGACCTACGTAGAGTTGCACCGTCTCCTGCCCTGCACGCTGGCCGGTGTTGGTGACGTCGACGCTGACTTCCCACCCGTCGGCGGTCGCCGTGATGGCGGGCCGGCCATAGCGGAAGGTGGTGTAGGAGAGGCCGAAGCCAAAGGGGAAGACAGGCTGCTGCAGCGGGGCAGCGGGGCTGGCGGCTCCCTGACGCTGGAGGAAGGCTCGCTTCTCCCGAGCCGAGAGGTCGAACCAGCGATAGCCCACGAAGAGGTCCTCTCTGTAGTGGACCTGCCTGTCGGTGCCGGGATAGCCGTCGGTGCCGAAGAGCATGGAAGGATAGTCCTCGAGCCGACGGGCGAAGGTGACGGGCAGGCGTCCGCTGGGGTTGACCTGGCCGGTGAGGACGTTCACGAGGGCCGTCCCGGACTCGGAGCCGAGGTACCAGCAGTGGACGAGGGCGGCCACCTTCTGCAGCCACGACGTAGCATAGGGGTTGCCGCCGAATAGACAGACGACGATGCGGGGTTGTATGTCGGCAAGGCGCGCTATGAGCTGGTTCTGCCCGAAGCTGAGGTCGTAGCCCTCGCGGTCGCCGTTCTCGCAGTCTTGCCTGTGGTTCTTGTTCAAGCCGCCCACGTAGATGATCAGGTCGGCACGGCGGGCAGCGGCCAGCGCCTCGTCGTTCAGGCGCTGCTGCTCTGCAGGCGGTACGGCATCTACCTTGTCGTAGATGGGCGCGCCGCTGGCATAGCCCTGGGCATAGTCTATCGTGACGTCGGAGCGGAGCCGCGAGAAGTAGCTGCGCAGGGCGTCGAGGGGCGATACCTCGCGATGTGGTTTCAGCTCCGACGAGCCTCCGCCGCACGTGAGACTTCGCGTCGCATTCTCGCCGACGACGAGGATGCGCCGGCCACGGAGCGCCGTGGGCTCGAGGGGCAGCAGGGGTGCTGCGCCCTTCGCGCTCTTTATCTTTTCGTTGCGGAGCAGCGTGATGCCCTCCTCGCCAATCCGGCGACAGGCCTCATAGTGCTGCTCGGAGCACTGGCTGCCTACAATCTTCCGGGGATTCATAGAGGTGCGGAAGATGAGGCGCAGCACGCGGCGCACCTTCTCGTCGAGGACTTCCATCGGTACGTCTCCAGCCTGCACCTTCTGCTCCAGGGGCTGGGCCATATAATAGAAGTTGTAGACGTCAGGGCTGCTGCTGTCTTTGCCCCGGGGCTCTGTTCCCATCTCGATGTCGAGTCCCCCGGTGGCGGCCTGCCAGGTGTCGGTCACGGCATTCCAGTCGCTGACGAGTGCGCCGTCCCATCCCCATTCGCGCTTGAGGATGCCGTTCAGCAGCGCATCGTTCTGCGAGCAATGCACGTTCTGCCAGAGGTTGTAGGAGCCCATGATGCTCCACACCGCAGCCTCCTTGACGGCTCTCTCGAAGGGGCGCAGGTAGATCTCGCGCATGGCACGTTCCGAGACATTTACGTTGACGGAGAAGCGGTCGGTCTCCTGATCGTTCAGCACAAAATGTTTCAGACAGCACCCTACTCCACCCGCCTGCACGCTTCGGATGTAGGGCACCACCATCTCGCCTGCCAGATAGGGGTCTTCGCCCATGTATTCGAAGGCACGTCCGTTGAGGGGAGTGCGAGCTACGTTCACGCCCGGCCCGAGCATGAGATCCTTGCCTCGGAAGGCGAACTCCTCGCCGATGGCCTTACCATAAAGGGCGGCAAGGTCGCGGTTCCAGGTAGCTGCCAGACACGTCAGCGAGGGAAAAGCCACGATGCTGTCGTTTGTCCAGCGTGCCGGGTTCCATGTGTTCCATTCCAGTTCCTCGCGCACGCCGTGCGGGCCGTCGTCCATATTCAGTTGGCGGATGCCCAGACGGGGCACGCCGGCGCTGGTGAACTTAGACTGCGCGTGGATCACTTGAATCTTTTCGTGCGTGGTCATGCGGGCGAGAGCATCTTCTATGCGCTGCTCCATCGGAACCGCTGGGTCGAGGTATCGCGGTTGCTGCGCGTTCATCGGAAGTGCGAAGAGCCAGACAACCGCCCAGGTAAGCATCTGTTTCATAGTCTTTATTAAACTTTCACTGGGTCATCCAGTACCACAGATTACACAGATTACAAAGATTTTTTCAATGTTTCAATTACACCGATTTCCGGCGAGAGGCTACGCAGCTTTCGAGTGTCGCTCTGCAAGCCTACCTGTCAGCACCCGCGAAGCGTGCTGCAAGGAATCTGTGTAATAGCGAACTGGAATCATCACTTAGAGGACAGGCCACATCTGTTTAATCCGTGTCATCTGTGGTTCTTTGAACAGCCGAAACTTGAATCGTTTTATTGTTCACTTTTTACGCGAATGGTCTCGCCCTCGCGGACGAGTTTTCCCCGAGTGATGAGGGTGGCAACGGCTCTCATGACGGCGGCATCCACCCTCTGCCCGCGACGGCTGTAGCCCAAGGCCCGCGCAGTAGCCCGGAGGATGTCCTCCACGGGTAGTGCTACCTGCTCCTGCACGATATGCATGATCAGCGCGTGGAGTTTCTCTGCCGGAATGGTTTCGACATCCTGCTTGACATCGGGATTGGACATCAAGGCCGAGGCTGCCGACTGACGGTGGCGATCCTCGACAATGGTCGGGGCTTTCAGGACCAGCGGCTGTTCGTTCGCTGAAGAGGGCGTACCGCCTTGCAGTTCCTTCACGATGGCATCGAGCACCTGCTGCCGGCGTGTCATCCAGTCGAGGCTCCACACACGCATCATCTTCCAGCCAAGCCCCTGCAAGACAGAGGTCTGTGTGAGTTCCCTGTCGCGTGCTATCTGCGTGACCAGGCGGGCATGTCCGTCGATGAGGATACCCAGCAGATAGCGCTTCGGGTCGGCCGGGTCGAGCACGGCGACGTCCACTTTGAACTTGGACCGCCCGACCCCTGTGGATGCTTCGTAGCCCAAGGCACGAAGTTGGGCCACGATGGACTGTGCCACTGAATCGCCCGAGAGTGTCTCCTGGGCAACGTGCGCATCAGGAGTGGCCTTTGCCGGCTCATCGCTCTCTGCGAGCACGCCCGTGGCCGCGTACTGAAGGAACTTTTTCAGGCCGCTGACACCCAGGGCCGACGAACGCCGCAAGTCAATCTGCTCAGGGCGAAGCGTGGAGAAGACTTTCATCTCGTAGCGAGCACGCGACACGGCGACATTCAGCCTCCGCTCGCCTCCACGATTGTTCAGCGGGCCGAAGTTCATGGAGACATTGCCATCCTTGTCGGGACCATAGCCGATGCTGAAGAGTATCACATCGCGCTCGTCGCCCTGCACGTTCTCGAGGTTCTTGATGAAGACGGGTTCGTCGCCCCCGAAAGCACGCTGCTCCATCTCCGGTTTCCCTGCGATGATCTCCATGAGGACGTCCTCGATGAGGTTCTGTTGAGCCACAGAGAATGCGACGACACCGATGCTCCGCTTCGAGAGTTCATCATCGGCCAGACGACGAATGATTTCTGTGACAACAGCTTCGGCCTCAGCACGGTTGCTGCGACGTCCACCTTTGTCGTAGACTCCTTCCACAGGCACCAGCGATACTTTCGCCACGCGGTCGTCGGCCGAGGGGAAGGTGTAGAGACGTCCGTCGTAGTATTCCTGGTTGGAGAAAGCGATGAGCGACTCGTGCTTCGAGCGATAGTGGAAAGCCAGATAATGACTCGGCACCGACAGCGCCTGACAGTCATCGAGGATGCTGTCCAGGTCGTCCAGTTCGGCATCTTCGTCGTCCACCTGCTGCGTAGCAAAGAAGCTGGTGGGGGGCATCTGCTTGTTGTCGCCTACGACGACGAGCGCCTTGCCACGTCCTATGGTTCCCACGGCCTCTGCCGTAGGCATCTGCGAAGCCTCGTCGAAGATGACGAGGTCAAACTTCGGCTGTTCGATGTCGATGAACTGTGCCACGGAGATGGGACTCATCAGCACACACGGACAAAGTTTCGGCAAAAGGTTGGGTATCTGATCGATGATATGACGGATGGAGGTGCCGCGTCCGCCGTTGGCGATGTTGCGTTTGAGGATATTCACCTCGGAGCTGGTGGCAGCTTCCATCGTGATCGAAGGAATGCGTGCTGCCAGACGGCAGTACAACTCCTTCTTCGTCAGTTCCTGGAAGTGGGCCGTCAGCTGACGGTAGCGGGCGATGACATCGTCGAACACCAGGCCGTTGAAACGACGCAGATGCGGGTCGGCATCAATGATGGCCAGCGCCCACTCCTTGTAGAGTGTCCGCGCCAGGACCTGTGCCGCGAGTTCGCCGCTGTGTCCCTCTTCTATATAGCTGACAATGGGCTGCCAACCCTCCTGGACAAGCCGGTTCCGCTTCTGCGACCATGCCGCCCATTCACGCCATTCCGCCCGATGTTCGAGCCATTGGGGAATCGCCTCCAGCGAGGGTATCGAGCCCAGTCGCTTCAGGAAGGCGGGGATCTCCTGCTTGGTCATGGAGGGTTCTATCTTCTGCAGCTTACTCAGGAATGCATTCGTGCTGAAGAAGCGAGGCAGGAACCATTTACGCTGAATCGATTCCCATTCCTCCAACAACTCTCGGGGCTGACCGGCTTGCGCCTGACGAAGGCGCGTCAGCAACTGTTCCATGCTGTCCAGCGCCTCACGACGATCGTCCTCGATGAAGAATCCCGTGAGGGGGTGATGGGCGGGATGCCCACTGACACGGAACAAGGTGTCGAGCTGCTGCAGCTCGGCTGTGATGACCTCCAGCTGGTCCTTCTGCATCTTACCGACAAAGTCCGCCGGCAGTTCCATCTCGCCGACCTCGTCCATCCCCAGATAATGCTCCATGCAGTCGTAGAGCGAGAGCCCACAGGCAGCTGTCGTGTGCATGGCACGGATATGTGCGTTGAGCTGCTTCCTCAGCTCAAAGAGTTCTTCCGAACGCTTCTCGAAGTCTTCGCTCAGATGGCCGTGCTTCACGTCGAGCGCCTGCTGCAGTTGCCCGAGGAAGTGGGATTTGGTCACCTTATTGGAATGCAGTTCGAGGCAGAACGGATCCAGACCTATTTGCATGAGGCGGCGCTGCACAACCTGCAAGGCCGCCATCTTCTCGGCCACGAACAGGACGCGCTTCCCCTGATAGAGCGCATTGGCTATCATGTTGGTGATGGTCTGCGACTTACCCGTTCCCGGAGGGCCATAGAGGATGAAGCTCTTGCCGCGTCCGCTCTCCACGACAGCTTCGAGCTGCGAAGAGTCTGCGCTGATGGGCGTTGCCACCTCGGCAGGCGGCACACTCTGGTCGAACGCCCTCATATCCAGGCGCTCGAAAGAGTCGTTCAGCATGAGCCGCCGCTGGACAAGGCTCTCCACGATGGGATTCTCCTGAAGGCGTGCGGCGTGGGTGTGGATGTCGTTCCACATGACAAACTTATTGAAGGAGAACAGTCCGAGTGCCGTCTCCTCCAGCACTTCCCATCGGGCCTGCGTGCGAATCGTCTGACGAATAGCCTCGAGGACTCGTGGCACGTCCACGCCATGCTCGTCGCGGGGAAGCGGATCGAGCGTCGGCACAGACAGCTTGAACTGTTGCTTCAGAAACTCGTTGAGGGTGATATTGAGAATGGTCTCTTCCTCACGTATTCTCACGACGTAGCCTCCCGCCACCCTCAACAGGTTGACAGGCAGCAGCAGTACGGGCGCATAGCGTGGCTGGTCGCTCTTCTCGGTGACATACCACTTCATCATACCGATGGCGATGAAGAGCGAGTTGGCACCGTTCTCTTCCAGTGCCGTCCGCGCACCGCGATAGAGGTTGGTTAGCACGGATTTCAGTTCCGTAGCGGTGAGATAGGTGGTGAGGCGGTGGTCCCGTCGGTCCTTCTCGGCCTGCTCCTGCAGGAAAGGAGCCTGCAGGGCCGAGTGGTAGAGGCCGTCCTCTGTCTCCAGCTTCTTTCGTTCTTCAGGCCAGGTCTGAATGGTGAAGTTCTGTCCCTCTTGCAAAGCATCCTCTATCTCTCCGACGCCGAACGACACGAACTGCACGACGCGTTTCCCGAGGCGCGTATTAAGAAGGTTGTTTCGCAGACTGAAGTCCAGCAGCTTACGTTCCCACAAAGCCTGTCGGGTCAGCTGTTGTTCATCGACTTGCAGGGCGACTTCTTCCGTCGCATCAACGGCAGTGAACTCGCTCTCATGCAGCATTTCATTCGTTGGTTCGGTCATCGGAATAAGGGATAAAGGTCTGGTTATCTGGTACGTATTTTAAGCACCACGCCCCCGTTAGCGGGCACGCGAACGGCCAGCTTGCGGTCTGGCGCGAAGTTGGCTATCACGATGTCTCCTGTGAGTAGTTCCGTGGCACGTATCTTGGCGGCAGGTCTGAGGCGGTAGAGGTCGAAGACGTGCTGCGGGATGTCCAGCTCGACATCGGCATCGTGCCCGTCGAAGTTGGCCACGACGACGAGCACTTCCCTGCCGGAACGGCGTAGGAAAGCATATTGTCTGTGGGAACTGAGGCCTGGATTCTCGCGGTTGGCATACATCAAGTCGTAGAAGTCGCCCTCGGCGATGGTCTTCTCGTGGGTACACAGGTTAAGCAACTTCGCATAGTAGGCCCTGAGCTCCACCTCTTTCGGTGTGAGCAGACGTCCGTCGAAGCGGCCTCCGTTGCGCCAGCGTCGGATGGCATCGACGCTCCAGTAGTCGAAGATGGTCGTACGTCCGTCACGGCCGCTGAAGCCTTCTTCGTCCATGCCACGCTCGCCCAGTTCCTGTCCGAAGTAAACCATGACCGGGCCGCGGCTCATGGTGGCAGCCACCAACATCGCCGCCCTACCCCGCTCGCCGTCGCCGGCAAAGAAATCCGAGGCGATACGCTGCTCGTCGTGGTTCTCAAGGAACGAAAGCATGTGGTCGCGGATGTCGTCCACCGCCTGCCAGCAGTATGTGATGCTCTCGGCATTGGCATTCCCCACGGTGACAGCACGCAGCGTGTCGTAAAGCCCTACTTTGTCATAAAGATAGTCGAAACCGCCTTCATGGATATATCTCCGATAAGCATCGGGACCATAGATTTCGGCAATGAAGACGATGTTCGGATATTGTTCCCGCACTCTCTGGGTAGCCCATCCCCAGAAGGCGGAGGGCACCATCTCTGCCATGTCGCAGCGGAAACCGTCGACACCTTTGCCGGCCCAGAAGAGCAGGATGTCGGTCATCTTCTTCCATGTGGAAGGCACGGGGTTGAAGTGTTCCGTCCGCCCGTCGAGGTAGTCAACGCCATAGTTCAGCTTCACTGTCTCGTACCAGTCGTTCCTGTTGGCGAAAGCAGAGAAGACATCGTTGCCCGTGGCGCGTGCCGGCTGCTCCACATAGGGTGCCGAAGCCCCCTGCTGCAGGTCGAAGTCGGTATGGAATGTCTCTCCGGGGAAGTAATAGAAATTGTTGTCGGGCGAGAAATGGACGGTGGTGTCGTCTGCGGCTCCTAAGTCTTCGACGCCTTCGGGGCAGGCATCGCTGTGGTACTGCCGCGCCACGTGATTGGGCACGAAGTCAATGATGACCTTCAATCCGGCCTCGTGAGTACGCTGGACGAGCGCCTCGAACTCCTTCATGCGGGCCGGCACGCTGGTGGCGATGTCGGGGTCGATGTCGTAGTAATCCTTGATGGCATAGGCCGAGCCGGCCTTACCCTTGACGACGGCAGGATGGTCGGCAGCGATGCCGAACGGCGTATAGTCGGTGCGGGTGGCGTGCTCGATGACACCCGTGTACCAGATATGTGTGGCACCCAGGCCGCGGATCTCAGCCAAGGCTTTCGGGGTGAAGTCTGCCATCGTTCCGCAGCCGTTGACCACCTTGTCACCGTCGAACTGACGGCTGATGGTATCGTTGCCGAACAGACGTGTGAAGACTTGATAGACGATGGTTTTTTCCATATTCCTTACAGGTTCAGAAGAAGAACAGGCTTGCAGCATCCCCGCCAGGAGGATGGCACAAGCCTCATTCACAAAAACGGAACGCGACATAGTCGTGTCACTTTACATTACAGTTCAGCAGCTCCACGCACGACGAGCCCTTCCACTCCCTTCGCGATTTTGGCAATCATGCCTTGCAGAGCCTTGCCCGGTCCGCACTCGGTGAACTCCGTGGCGCCTGCAGCGAGCATGGCCTGCACCTCCTGTGTCCAGCGGACGCTGGCGGTGAGCTGTGCAATCAGGTTCTGCTTGATTTCCTCGGGTACGGTGTGTGCCTTGGCGTCGACGTTCTGGTAGACAGGGCACTTGGGTGTGCGGAATTCTGTAGCTTCGATGGCAGCCTGCAGCTCATCTTTGGCCGGCTGCATAAGGGGGCTGTGGAAAGCACCGCCGACAGGCAGCACCAGAGCGCGCTTGGCACCGGCGGCCTTCAGCTTCTCGCACGCGGCGTTGACGGCTTCCACGGTACCGCTGATGACCAGCTGTCCGGGATTATTGTAGTTGGCAGGAACGACGAGACCGCCTTCTGCGCGGACCTCCTCGCAGACCTGCTCCACCGTTGCGTCGTCCAGACCTACGATAGCAGCCATGGTCGAGGGCTGGGCTTCGCAGGCTTTCTGCATGGCCTGGGCACGGGCACTCACCAGACGCAGACCGTCCTCAAAGGACAGTGCGCCGGCAGCTACCAGGGCACTGAATTCACCCAACGAGTGACCGCCCACCATGTCCGGCTGGAACTTGTCGCCCAGGCAGATGGCCGTGACGACGCTGTGCAGGAAGACTGCGGGCTGCGTCACCTTCGTCTGCTTCAGCTCGTCGGCTGTTCCTTCAAACATAATCTTCGTGATGTCGAAGCCAAGAATTTCGTTGGCCTTATCAAAGAGGCGGCGAGCCTCGTCATTGCTGTCATAAAGGTCTTTGCCCATTCCTGTGAACTGGGCTCCCTGACCGGGAAACACAAATGCTTTCATTATCGTTTTTCTTTTTTATAATGATAAAAAGTTAACTTATTTAATACGTTTACGTTTCGGCTGCAAAGGTACTCTTTTTTTTCCATATCGCCGCGTTTTATGCTCTCTATTTCTCCTTTTCAAGGTATTATAGTGTTAAACTTCATCAAAACGTGCACGTGTATGCTCACTTTTTGATACCTTTGTCTTGTCGATTTAGGGATTTCTCTCTCTGCATTTAGGAAAATTCCCCATCGCCCATCACGCTTTTCAGCGTACCTTTGCAGCATCGAAAACATTTTAATACATACAAACAAATGAAACAGACGCACTTTTTCCTTACCACCCTGTTGCTGGTCCTCCCCCTCACCCTCTGGGCACAGGAAGACGACATGTACTTCGTTCCGAAGCACAAGGCAGCAAAGAGCGAGCAGAAAAGCTCGCGAGGACAATCCTCTGTGGAAATCATCTATGCCGATGACAGCGAACCCGTCGTGACAGGTTGCCTGCGCGATGTCGACGAGTATAACCGTCGCGGACGTCACGCCGACACGCTCTACACCTACCCTGAGACGGCCGAGGGCGAGCGCCACATTGATGGCGATGCCTACACGCGAGGCTACCAGGACGGCTATGCCGATGGCGAGGACTATGTCCTGACACGTCGCATGAACCGCTTCGGCTACGCCAGCATCTACGCTTCGCCCTGGTACGTCAGCTATTACTACGACCCCTTCTACTGGGACGACTGGTACTGGGGCTACGGTCCCTACTGGTACGGTAGCTACTATGGTTGGCATCGTCCCTACTGGGGCTACTACGGCTACTACGATCCCTGGTGGCATCGCGGCTGGGGCTACTACGGAGGCTACTATGGCCGCCACTACCGCGGCTACACTCCCAGCGGACACACCGCACGCCGTCCGGGCTTCACCGGTCGCAGCGGAGGCACTTATCGCGGCGGTCGTTCCAGCGCAGGCACTGTAGGCGGACGCAGCACACGCTCCTACGGAGGCTACAGCACCTCCGGACGTACCTCCAACAGTGTAGGACGCTCGTCTTCGAGCACAGGGCGCTCGTCCACCAACGTAGGACGTTCTTCCAGCACGGGCCGCAGCAGCGTGGGCACCTCACGCTCCTACAGCACCTCACGCTCTTCCAGCGGCAGTTACAGCAGCAGCAGCTCACGCGGCTACAGCGGTGGCGGCTTCAGTGGCGGCGGCTTCAGTGGCGGCGGTCGCTCTGGTGGCGGCGGTGGCTTCAGCGGTGGCGGCGGTGGCCGTTCCGGTGGCGGCGGAGGCCGTGGCGGAAGATAAATCTCCACGCTACTCCGACGCTTCACGCCTGAAGCTCCCATCCATTCGAGCTTTGCGCTCATCACTAATTAAGAACTTACAACGCATAACTTTCACGCTTAATGAAAAAGATATTTTCCCTGGCTACCCTGCTGCTCGCAGCCACAACGGCCGCTCATGCACAGGATCCCTACAGCAACTTCGAGATGACGAATACCACCGACGTCATCGGCTCGGCACGCTACGTCGGCATGGGCGGCGCCATGGGCGCCCTCGGCACCGACATCTCTGCCATGAGCAATAACCCCGCCTCCATCGGACTCTTCCGCCGCAGCGACGTCAGCATCACGCTCGGCGCACAGTTCCAGGACGAAAAGCCCTACTCCGACGACAGTCGCGCACGTATGAGCTTCGACCAGATAGGCTTCGTGGTCAGTATGCCCGACAGCGAGCGCCGCAACTTCTTCAACTGGGGCCTCAACCTGCAGAAGAAGGCCAACTACGGTTTCTCGTTCTTCAAGGCGGCCGACAACCTCAACGGCTTCTCCCAGGCCGCACAGCTGGCCGGCATCTACAGCGACTTCCCCGAGCAGCCCGAGGGAACGCTCGTCCGCCGCGCCTATGACGCCCTGCTCTACGACCTCCCCAGCGGCACGCACCTCCGCAGCACGGGCTACGACTTCAACCGCCACTCGCGCGGCTTCCTCTACGGCCTCGACCTCAACATCTCGGGCAACCTCGAAGACCGTGTCTACCTGGGCCTGACACTCGGCATCGACTTCCTCAACTATCGGACCTCGCAGCGCTATGTGGAATACCGCAACGGCAGCGACGGTAGCGTGCAGGACTACGATATCATGTCCAACCACCGCGTCAACGGTTCCGGCTTCAACCTCAAGCTCGGCGCCATCTTCCGCCCTATCGAGGACAGCCCCTTCCGCGTAGGTGTCACCGTAGAGACGCCCACCTGGTACACCATGACGCAGGAGCGCAGCTACTACAGCATTGCCTCCAAATGGGAATACACGGGCTACGACGAGGCCACACAGCAGCACCTCTACAGCTACCTGCCCTCTGGTGAATACTCTATCTACGACAGTGTCGACGGCAACGACCTCGACTTCAACGTCTTCTCGCCGTGGAAGTTCCGCCTGCAACTCGGCTCCACCGTGGCCAACTGCCTCGCATGGGACGTAGAATACGAGTACGCACTCTACGACTACACCAAGATGGGCTATCCCGAAGAGTATAATGGCGGCGGCGCCTCCATTTCCATGGACAAGGACCACGCCATGTCTTCCCTCACCAAAGCCACGCTCAATCCCGTGCACAACGCCCGCGTAGGCTTCGAATACAAGCCCGTGCCCGAACTGGCCGTCCGTGCAGGTTACAACTACTGGAGCCGCCCGATGAAGAAGACGGCCAGCCTCAACCAGAGCATCGACAGCTACGCCATGGAGTACACCCTCGGCACCGACTACATGAACCTCTCCGACGCACACATGATTTCCTTCGGCTTAGGCTACCGCTACGGAGGGTTCTACGCCGACCTCGCCTATAAGTTCCGCACACAGAAGGGCGACTTCTACCCCTTCGATGATCGCTACCAGGCCAACGGCGCCACAGAGGCTCAGTTCGAGACCACGGCCTACAACCTCGCTTCGCAGAAAGTGAGCCTCGACCGCCACAACGTCGTCCTCACACTCGGCTACAAGTTCTGAACAGTCTGCGCCCGAACGGACGCAGCACAGATAACAAACCTACAGCAGCCCGGCCTTCCCGTCGGGCTGCTTTCATTATACCTTCCGCAACGTATCTCTAATGACAACGGTTTGTATCACCAATGACACCGGCTTACAACACCAATAATACCGACTCGCAACACCAATGACACCAGCTCGCATCACCCATGAAACCGACTCGCATCACTAATGATACAACGCAAAACCCTTAAGGGTTCTGGCCCTTTCCTCTATAGGAAAAGACCGTTTCCCTTATAGGAAGCAGGGCACATCCCAAATAGAATCAGGCCCCTTTCTGCCGAAGAGAGAGCACGTTCACTGCGAGAACAATCCGTTTGCGGGGCGCAAAAACATTCTATCCTATATTGATTACTGTCCGCCCAACAGTACTATAGCTATCCCTGCTCTTTGAGAACAAGAGTTGGGGCAGTCACAAAATTTTGGAAAGCGCCTTTAGGAACCACCGACACCTCATGGAACGAGACCAGTTTCCCGGGCAAGTATAGCCCATCAACATAGGCGTAGAAGGTCAGGTTCGCAGGAGGGGGAGTTTGTTCCATCACGATGGAACGATGGTTCCATCACGATGGAATGATGGTTCCATCACGATGGAACAAACTAAAGTGTTGGGCGAGGTGAGCAAATGTGCTGGGCGAAGCGAGCAAATGAGAGGGGCGTGCCGCGCATAGGAATAAGGTGCGAGGGAAAAGTGTGGCGGCTGTGAGCTCTGTACTGGCAGATGAGTGATCACTGTCCACCCAATATTTGTGAAAGGGAAATATTCTGCGGACAGCAATCATCCTGAATGCGAACTGTCAGCAAAGCCAAGGGATTCAACCTCCCCCAAAAACAGGAAAAGCGAAAGGCTGCTGCAAAATCTGCCCATCAATTCTGTGAAGCCGTCATCGTTCACACCATCCTTTACCCTCAAACGCTGCCCGTGATACCCTTGAACCATCAAGCCGTCACCTTTTCCGGGTGACGACTTGATGGTTCTCTCGGGCAGAATAGAGAGGAAAACATTCAGAAAACAGCGGAGGGGGCTCAGGAGATTCTTGGATTACACGGGAGAACTCAAGAATACCCTAAGAATCCTCGCCTTTTCAGCGTATCACCTTTTTCGTGCCGGAAGAGAGGTAGATGCCTGGGCGGAAGGGACGCTCGACGCGGCGGCCGCTGAGATCGTAGGTAGGTGCTTCGATGGAAGCGGCACGCACGCCGCTCACACCAGAGGCGCCGACATAGAGCTGCGCAGCATTCAGCACGGCATTCTCGCGAAGATGTTCGCGGTCGAGACGATGGACGAAGGCAACAATGCGCTGAGCCGTGCCGCCATAGCCCGCCTTGGAAACGGCCGGGTAGCTGACACGGTAGGTGCCGTCGGCAGACACCTGAAGCACATCGCCGGCAGCATCGCTACAGTAGCAATGCAGGATAACGCCATTGTGGCGGAAGACATCAAGCAGATCGGCCGGAGCATCGGCATCGCCCGTCAGACCTTTCTGGGGATAGCGCTGCGCGCTGATGCCGTCCTCGACGAGATAGCACGACAGGCGCAAGGGGGCATCGACAAGGTCGCCGGCCACTCGCCCGCTGACCTCTACCCCATTCTCTCCTTCTGTGATGTTGACCTCTGCCATGGCAGGCATGGCGGCGGCCTCTGCCAGGGCTTCCAGATAGGGAGTGGCAGACATGTCGCGTATGCCCTGAACGACGGTATTCTCTCCTTCCAGAACAGCACGGTTGTACATGATGGCAGGGTTGTACTCATTCTCATAACCTCCGAAGAGATAGAGCGCTTCGCGGTCGGGCTGCGTGGTGAAGCCATCCTCGGCAAAGCCGCTGTGGTGTGCCACATAGACGTATGGACCGTCGTACTGCTGGAATGCTTTCTCGAGGAAGTAGGACATCTGCGGACAGTTGATGCAACTCAGGCCGGTGAATTCCTCGACAAGAGGTGTGCGCAGGAAGTTGTCGCGCGTCACATAGAGCCTTGAGATACCCGGTCGACCGGCTTGTGCCTCGACGTCGTTGAAGCGGGTTACCGTAGCCTGCCACGTGGCTTCTGTACTCTCGCCACTACCCGACTTCAGGCGTGTGGACACCACCGTGCCGCCCAAGGGAGGGATCGGATCGGTAAAGGTCAGTGAGCTGAGCGTGGGAACGTCATCGCCCTCGCCCAGCATGGCCAGTTCGATGGAGACAAGGGGAGTCGTTCCCGAGGCATTGTGAACGTAGAGTTCCCCCTCGAAGTAGGCCGACGGCGCCACGGTCTGAGGATGCGTGGTGTTCAGGGCATAAGCCGTATGCTCGGCCATGGCAGCAGCCTCGTCGTCCAGCAAGGCGGCGACAAGCATCGTGCCACGGTCGGTGAAGTTCTCCCATTTCTTCTTGCCCAGGTTGATCCAGCAGGACTGAGGCACGGAAGCACGGCTGTAGGCCATCAGCGGATAGGGCGAACCGATGGTCTCATAGACCTGCACGCCCAAGTAGATAGGGTCGTCGCCAATGACTATCGGCTCGTCGAAGAGAACATCGTTCCAGCCTGCCACCAAGTCGGCATAAGTGGTCCGGACGATATTCTCGGGCGAACCGATGGCCGCCAGGATGCCGGAGCGTTTCTGGCGTGCCTGACGATAGTCGGCATGAAGGCAGCAACGCACGCCACGGACGGCGAGGCCTTTCATGCGTGCCAGGGTCGCATCCTGCGAAGGGTCGAACAGGGTGAGACCTTGGACAAATTCATTCTTCCCGCCGCCAAGGGCTGAGAGGTCTGCCTCGGAGGCATCTGCCGGAGCATAGCCATAGGGCACTTGCGCTGCCGACCATCCCCAGGCCATGCAGCAGGCCAGCATAAGCAGTTGTCGCTTCATCGTACCACTTTTTTACCGTTTAAGATATAGATGCCACGCGCAGGCGCTGTCGTGAGACGACGTCCCTGAAGGTCGTACATCGCGCGCTCTGTGCGAGCTGCATCCAGACGACTGACGCTCGCATTGAAGTCGATTTCGCCCTCGCAGCTGTTGAGCACCTGCATACGGCGATAGCCCTTCTTGCCATCGCGATGGACGAAAGCAACGAGATAGAGGTTCTCTGTCGACCAGGAGGGGTCGATTTGCGAGGAGAAGCGGACGGCAAAATCGCCCTCACGGCCGATGGGTTCGCCTTCCACGGGAGAGAGAATCTCGCGAATGACATTGGCATGGGTGTAGGCGCCCTTGGTCTCTTCCTTCTCTTTCTCGGTCCAGAAGAGCTGGCTGTCGCTGAAGACATTGCGCTCCATCAGGTAGGCCGTCACACAAAGGCCATCGCCCTCGGGCATCACCCCTTCGGCTACGTCGCCCGAGACGTTGACTTCCAGGCTCTCGCCGTCTGCGCCAAGATGACCGATGGCCTGCACTGCCACGAACGTAGGCACGCCAATGGCAGCCCTGAGCGCCTCACCGGCATAGGGATCCAGAAGGACGCTGAACATGGGGTTCGAGGCGGAATTCTGCTGGAAGAGAATGTTGCCCGTGTTCATCGAACGGTCGTGTGTCATCGCAGGGATACTCACTGCCAGCGAATCGCCTCCACAGAGACGGAGGGAAAGCGCAGTGGCATCGTCATCGCCCGTCATGAACTGGTCGTCCAGGTGCTGGCAGACGAAGGTAACCTCATCTGTGAAATTGCGCAGGCTCGGACCGATATATTCATCGTAATAGCGGGGCGACCTATAGTTGTTTTCCGACTCGAAGTATTCTACCAACGGACGGCGTTCATATTCATTAGCCACGACCTCTGGCACGCCAATAAGACTGACGTTGACGGAAGCAGGCACTTCCAGCGAACTATCATTGACTTTCGTAATGCTCAGCTCGACATCGCCAGACTGGAAGCAGTAAATAGGAGCCATGAACATGCCGCTGGTGGTGCCGGGCGTCACGGCTTTTGACAACGTCACCTTACGGCTCATCTGCTGTTCGCCCTGACGTGACGTCAGCTCGATGGAACGGATGGTCTGTGAGCCGGCATTGGAGATGCGCAGCAGACAGTCTTCCCACGTCGCGGTCTCCACTACCCCATTGTCCACGACCGACTTGATGACGGGCAGGAAGTTGAAGCTGCCCTGCGTGTCCTTCACCGCCAGTTGGATGGGCAGGATGCCACGGTCTTTCATATCCACCCAGACGGGGCGACCATTCTCATCAACATCGCCCTCGACCCACAAATAACAGGAGTTGGCCACATCGTGCGGATAAAGCGTCGGGATGGCACAGAGACCTTTCTTCAGCTGGGTGGTGAAGCCCACGACCAGCTGCTGCACGTCCTCCGGAATCTCATAGGATGTCAGTTTCAGGTCGTTCCAACCTGGTGCTGTACTGTTATAGTCGTAACGCACCGTGGCCGTCCCGGTAGCCAGATCCTCTCCATCAAAAGAGGTTCGGATGAAACCTTCATAAGTGCCTTTCTCAGTGCTTGTGTCCCATCCCACACGAAGTCCCGTGACCGTTCCGCCTATGTAGGGCTCCAGCATGTCGCGCGTCAACACGATGGCGCATCCGACGCGGGCATCAAAATCCAAAGAGAGGCCATCCCATTCCCAGATGGGTTCATTATAAGGCGCATAGCCGATATAGACTTTGCCCGTCGTCTTACCCTGGGCAGACAGACACAAAGGCATACAAGCGGCAAGAGCCATCAGAAGAAAGAAGTAGAGTTTTCTCATAGCTTTAAAAAAATAAATGGTAAGTAAATAAGTGAGCTTTCTGCGCAAAAATAGAGCAATTCAAGTAAAGTACCAAATTTTTCCGCACTTTTTCAATGCGGAACGCCGAAGATTGCTGCCTGAAGGCCAAAAGATGTCAGAACTCAAATACGAGACCGAAACGCCATCCGTGTTTCTTTGTGCCGGGAAAGTCGAGATAGTTAAGTCGGCGCACGTAGTCGATACGGATGATCTTGAAGATGTTGTGAAGCCCGACGTTCAGTTCCAGATAGGGGGTGGAAGTCATGGGATGGACGATGGAGACGCCCTGACGCGAAGGCATCTCGAAGAGATCGGGCGAGCCGGCATGGCGCAGAGGGTCGTTCTTTGAAGTGAGATGCCCCCAGAGGGCCTTGATACCAATGACCTCGCGCAGCTTGAGACGCTGGATGAGAGGAATGCGATTGAGAAGTTTGCCGGAGAGGTCCCACTCGACTTGCAGGGAGAGGTAGCGGTCGTTGATGAACTCCATGTTGTTAATCATGCAGAACATGTCGCGCGTAATAATATAGGAGTTGTTGGCCACAGGCATGAGCAGCAGAGGGAAGGGCACGCGGTTCCACTCGGCAGCAGCGCGGAGATTGAAGTCGATGCGTCCGTAGGAGTTGAGCCACAGGCGCTCAAAGGCTGTCACTTCAGTGAGATGGTAGCGGTAGTCGCTACCGAAAACACCCTTGAAGCCCACGGTGTGTGCAAGGCCGAAGACAGGGTTGTTGCGATTCACATAACGCCGGCGTTGGCGTGAATTGACGATTTCCTCGCCCGGTGCCCACCGCAGGGAGGCGGTCAGCTCGGCAGTGCGCAGGTGGTCCACCATGATGCCGTCAAGACGACGGTAGAAAAGTGCTCCGCAAGGCGTCAGACGAGTGTGCTTCAGTTGGAGACGCGCCGTCAGATGGTCGTTGGTTTCCAGCTCGTAGCGCGCCAGGTAGTGGCGGGAGAACATCAGGTGGTCCACAGTCTGGGTCTTGAACGACACCCATACGTTGTCCTTGTCGCGTCCGTGCTGCCACATGAGGTCGGCAGGGCTGAAGACATCGTTCTGGTACTGAAGGGTGATACTGTGGCGCGGAAATTCCAAGGGCGAGTACTGCTTACGCAGGAAGGAGTATTCGGCTTCGGCCATGCCGTACCAGCGACGGCTGGAGATGCCGCGGGCGAGGTAGCCCTTGAAGAAGAGATGGGGATGGAGGCGAGCCGTGGTCTGGGCGCTCAGCCGCAGGCGGTAACCATCAATGGTGTTGTGGGAGACGGTGCTCATGAGAGGGCCTATGTCGAGGCGGCTCTCGCGGAAATCGGCGTTGGTGTGGGCATAGTTGGCAATGACCACACGCAGGAGGTACATGAGGGGATTGCGCCGGGTGCTCTCTTCCAGCGCATGCGTCAGGCTGTCCAGCGAGCTCTCGCCGCGCGAAAGGCTATCTACGCGATGCGCTGCCCAGAAGGAGGGATCGACGATGCGGTCGGTGCCCTCACGCCGATGGTCAGAGGCCTGGAAGAGGCTGTCGGGGATGGGTGACGTGGAGTAGCCTGTGTAGGCTATGGCACGGTGCACCATGAAAGGACGCTGGCCCTTCAGGATGCCCAGCTCGGCAAAGAGGTCGTCGGTCTGCAGGACACGCTGCCCCGTGGGCAGATCTGTGAACTTCTGCTGAATGACGAGGCGGGTGACGTAGTTGACGCTGGAACGAACGGGGAGGTACAGGGCACACTCGTGCACACGATAAGTGCTGTCGTTGAGCACCCAGAGACGTCCTGTGAAGCCAAAGTCCTGCGGGTTCTGTGGGACGAAGCTGAGCTGTATGGCGGTCCGGGCGGTATCCACACGGACGGTGTCCTCGATGTAGAAGCGGAAGAAGGAGATGGCAGCCCGCGAGGAAAGGGGACTCGTGAACTTGCGCTCCAGCAGTGTAATGACGTCATCGTAGACATTGACGTCGGTAAAGACGCTCTCAAGAACGGTATTCAGGATATCGCCCGTGGGGAACAGGTCGGCAACACCCGCCGAATTGGTGCCGAGGATGTAGTCTCGACGGCGTTCGGGCGAGCGACGATAGA
>CAMVFC010000056.1 GCA_947166655.1 uncultured Prevotellaceae bacterium | reverse complement strand
CGACACACGCAGTTCACTTTTCTTCTTTTCATAAGCGTGACAATGGATTTGAAGTAAATAAAAGAACGCTTGTCCCCTGATAACGAGGGTCTTCACCGGCGCGTTCCATTGTACACAAAAGCATACAACAATCCCGCTATCGCCACTTGGCGTGGCCGGCATGGGATTGTTGTATCAAGAATTCTGCGGCAAAGATAAGTCTTTACCGCGAATGCTGCAAGGAAAAATCGAAAAAAGGATGTAGCGTCTCGCCGAGCCTCCCCTTTTTTGTCGCTATGGCCGCGTGTCCGCGCCGGTGTCTTTGTCGGTGGTGGTGAGCTGCCCGGGCAGGCTCAGCGCGAGGAGGCTGACGAGGGCGACGAGCAGGGCGGGGAGGGGCCCGCCGAGGGCCTGGATGAGGCTGCCGCTGCCGGGCAGGAGGAGGGCGAGCAGGCAGGCCAGCCCGTTGTTGAAGATGTGGATGCAGACGGGGGCGGCGAGGGAGCCCGTGCGCCAGTAGGCGTAGCCGAGGTAGCCTCCGAGGACGAGGGCTACAGGCATTTGGGCAGGGTTCATGTGGATGAGGGCGAAGATGGCGGCGCTGAGGCCGATGGGCACCCAGACGCCCTGGTCGGAGTGCCGCCGCTGCAGGTCGGTCTGCACGCCGCCGCGGAACAGCAGTTCCTCAGCGAGGGGCCCGAGGACGGCAATGGTGAACAGACCCAGCGGATGGCGCATGATGGCGAGGAGGGTCTCTTCGCTGACGAGGTTGGGAATGTCGGGGAAGAGCGCTTCCTGCGCGAGGTTGACCAGCAGGATGACGGGCACGGCCGTGAGGCAGAGGCGGAGCGTCTGCCGGCCGCGATGGCCGCGGAGGCCGGCGAGTGTGCTGCGCCAGGTGACGCTCTGCGGGCGGCAGAGCAGGAAGAGGACGATGGCGAGCAGATTGGCTGTGAACAGGGCGAGGACGAGGGGTGAAAAAGCCCCCTGTGATCCCCCGGCGGGGGATGAAAGGTGAAAAGTGAAACCTGAGAGCTGCGCCGCGAAGGGGAGGACGATGGAGGCTATCTGGGAGAAGAAAAAGAAAAGGATGTAGACCCAGAAGGGACGGGAGGGGAGGGGAGAATGCTTCGCATTTAATGACGAATGACGAATGACGAATGACGAATAAGAATTACTATCCGAGGAGTCTGAGAGGTTACTTTTATTCGTCATTCGTAATTCGTCATTCGTCATTCGCCAGGGAAGGGCGGGGGAAGAGTCCTTAAGCCTCTCTATGGCTTCCTCCTTGTCTCTTCTCAGCTGTTCGACCAGCTGCTGTTCGCTGTCGAAGCGACGTTCTTCACGCAGGCGTGCGATGAAGGCGACGGTGATCGTCTGGCCGTAGAGGTCGCCCTGGAAGTCGATGAGGTGTGCCTCCACGGTGGTGTCGCTGCCATTGTCGATGGTGGGGCGGCGACCTATGTTGAGGAGGGCGGGTTGTGTGCCTGCGTACACGGTGTATGCGCCGCGGGCAGGCAGTAGCTTGTCGGGGGCGGAGGCTTCGAGGTTGGCCGTGGGGAAGCCCAGTTGCCGGCCTACGGCATGTCCGTGGACGACGTGTCCCGTCCAGCTGTAGGGACGGCCCAGGAGGCGGGTGGCGGTCTCTACGTCGCCCGCTTCGAGGGCACGGCGGATGGTGGAGCTGCTGACGTGCTCGCCCTCGAGCTCGCGGGCCAGCACGACGTCGATGCCCAGTTGGCGGCCCATGGCCTGATAGTCTTCGAAGGTCTCGCCCTGCGGATGCCCGAAGTGATGGTCGTAGCCGATGACGAGGGCCGTGACTCCCAGCTGGTCGCGCAGCACCTGTTGCATGAACTGTCGCGCCGAGAGGGCGGCCATGGGCTGGTCGAACGGCAGCACGCGGATATCGTCGACGCCGGAGGCGCGCAGCAGCGCCATCTTCTCGTCCGTGGAGGTGAGCAGGCGCGGGGCGCTGTCGGGGGCGAAGACGGCACGCGGATGGCGGTCGAAGGTGATCAGCAGCGAACGGGCGCCACGGCGCAGTGCCTCATCCCGCACTTGGCGGATGAGGCACTGATGCCCGCGATGTACGCCATCGAAGAAGCCTATGGTGCAGACGCACTTCATACGAGGTGACCCACGATGTCCTCGCGGTCGCCGGGGAGCAGGTCGATGACGGGAATTTCTATCATGGTGTAGCAGCCCGGCTGCTGACGCATGGAGGCGCGTGCCACGCCCACGAGCACCTGTGCGGTGAGGGCGGGGTTGTTGATCTTCATGTTGAACTCGAAGAGCTGGTTGTGTGTCTGTCCGGAGACGCCTTTGCGGACGAGGTTCACGCCGTGCCCTACGTCGTTGAGGTCCTTCACGCAGGGCACCTGCTGGACGTGTGTCTCATCGTTCACGAAGTAGGGGTCAGCCTTGACAGCAGCGGCGATGGCGGCAAAGTCGGCACCGTCCTCGAGCTCTACGTAGACCATGCGGCGATGGATGCCTGTGCCGAGAGGGATGGTGACGCTGAGGGCATCGCGCACACCGGGGATGGCGCGCACGGCCACGCTGTGGCCCATGGAGCGTCCGGGGCCGAAGTTGGTGTAGCTGATGCCTTTGGGTGCGAGGCCCTCCATGAGGGTGCGTACGACGCTGTCCGAACCCGGGTCCCATCCGGCGCTGATGATGCTGACGGCACCGCCCGCCTTGGCGGCAGCGCCCAGGGAGCGCCGCAGGCTCACGATCTGTGAGTGGATGTCGAACGAGTCGACGGTATTGATGCCCAGTGCCAGGATGTCCTTGGCATAGGCTTCGACGCTGCGGGTGGGCGTGGCCAGGATGGCTACGTCAACGTCTGCGAGCTCACGAATGTCTTTTACTACGGGATTGCCTGCCAGTTCGGGGGGGCAGTTCTCTGCACCACGGCGGCGCACCACGCCTGCGATTTCCATATCGGGCGCTTCCAGGAGCGCTTCCAGGGCATACTTACCGATGTTTCCGTAGCCCACGATGGCTACACGAGTCTTTTTCATTGTGTTTGAGTTTTTTGGGGGTTATGTGTTCAGGATCTCTGTGATGGTCTGCAGTTCTTCGGCGGTGAAGGGCGGACTCTCCAGACACGCGAGGTTGCGCTGTATCTGCTGCGGCGAGCTTGCTCCGATGATGACGCTGGTGACCTCGGTGTGGTGCAGAATCCAGGACAAGGCCATCGTGGCCAGGGGCTCTCCGCGCTGCGCTGCAAGGTCGTTGAGGCGGCGTATGCGGCCGAGTAGCTGAGGTGTCAGTGTCTCAGCCTTGAGGAAGCGCGGGTCGTGCGCCATGCGGCTGTCGGCGGGTATGCCGTTGAGATAGCGGTCTGTCAGCAGGCCTTGTGCCAGGGGTGAGAAGCTGATAAAACCTGCGCCTGCAGCGGTGGCAGCCTGCAGTGTGCCCTCCGTCTTCGGCGCCTGGTCGAAGAGGTTCAGGCGTCCCTGATAGATGAGGCACGGCACATCGTGCGCAGCCAGATAGGCATAGCCCGTCCGTGCCGCCTCGAGGGGCCAGCGTGAGAGGCCCACGTAGAGTGCCTTCCCGCTGCGGACGATATCGACCAGCGCCTGCAAGGTTTCTTCCAGAGGGGTCTGGGGGTCATAGCGGTGACAGTAGAAGAGGTCCACGTAGTCGAGGTTCATGCGGCGCAGGCTCTGGTCGAGGCTGGCCATGAGGTGCTTGCGCGACGCCCACGAGCCGTAGGGGCCTTCCCACATGTCGTAGGCTGCCTTGGTGGCGATGAACAGCTCGTCGCGGTGAGAGCGAAAGTCGTCGGCCATCATCCGACCGAGGCGTGCTTCGGCGGCACCCGGCGCCGGACCGTAGTTGTTGGCCAGGTCGAAGTGGGTGATGCCGGCATCAAAGGCAGCACGTGCGATGGCACGGCTCTGCTCCTCGGGCGTCACGTCGCCGAAGTTATGCCAGAAGCCGAGCGAGAGGGCCGGAAGGAGCACTCCGGAGCGGCCTGTCCGGCGATATTTCATGCCCGAAGTGTAGCGGGCGGGGTTGGCTTGATACATACGTCTTCTTGTTTTCGGCTGCAAAAATAGCAAAAAGAAAAAAGAAAAGAGAATAAGATGAGAGAAATTAATGAGCTTCGAGCCAGTTTTGTCCCCATCCTGCATCGGCGATGAGCGGCACGCGCATGACATAGGCGCCCTGCATCTCTTCCAGGACGATTCTCTCCACGGCTTCGCGCTCGTCAGGCAGGACGCTGAAGTTCAGTTCGTCGTGTACTTGAAGAATCATCCGAGAACGGATACCCTCGCGGCGGAAGCGTTCCTGGATGCGCACCATCGCCACCTTGATGATATCGGCCGCCGAACCTTGGATAGGCGAGTTGATGGCATTGCGCTCGGCAAAGCCACGGATGGTGGCGTTGGCCGAGTTGATGTCGCGCAGGTAGCAGCGACGGCCGAGGATGGTCTCGGTATAGCCGAGCTTACGTGCGCGGTCGATGCTCTCTTGCATAAAAGCATGTACACGCGGGTACGTGGCAAAGTAGTTATCTATCAGTTCTTTTGACTCGCTGCGACTGATACCAAGGCGCTCTGTTAGCCCGAATGCCGTAATGCCGTAGATGATGCCGAAGTTGGCTGTCTTGGCGCGGCTACGCTCTTCGCGTGTGACGTCTTCGATGTTCTTGTGGAAAATCTTGGCTGCCGTGGCTGCATGGATGTCGTGTCCCTGACGGAAGTCTTCAATCAGTCCCTCGTCGCCGCTCAGGTGTGCCATGATTCGGAGCTCAATCTGAGAGTAGTCGGCCGAGAAAAACAACTGTCCGGGTTCTGGCACAAAGGCCTTTCTGATTTCCTTGCCGTCCTCGCTGCGAACAGGTATGTTCTGCAGGTTGGGGTTTGAACTGGACAGACGTCCCGTGGCCGCCACGGTCTGGTTGAACGAGGTGTGAACGTGCCCTGTGCGAGGGTTGATCAGTTGCGGCAGTGCATCGAGATAGGTGCTGATGAGTTTCTGCTTGCCTCGGTATTCCAAAATCTTTTCCACCACAGGGTGTTTGTGGCGAATGCGCTGCAGGATTTCCTCGTTGGTGGAGTAGGCGCCGGTCTTCGTCTTCTTGGCATTGGGCATGAGCTTCAGATGCTCGAAAAGCACCTCGCCCACTTGTTTGGGCGACCCGATATTGAAAGTGGCGCCTGCCAGGCCGTAGATTTCTTTTTCGGTCTGTTCGAGCTGTGCAGTCAGCGTGGCGCTGGCTTGCTTCAGCGCGTCGGTGTCAAGACAGACACCAGTACGTTCCATTGCTGCCAGAACGGGCATCAACGGCATCTCAACCTCTTCAAACAGACGGCGGGCATCTTCCTTTTCAAGCAGGGGAGCGAAGATGTTTTTCAGTCGCAGGGTGATATCGGCGTCCTCGGCAGCGTATGGACAGACCTCCTCAACAGGCACTTCGCGCATGGTTTTCTGTTGCTTACCTCGAGTCCTTTCACCAATCAGCGTGTCGATGTGAATGGTTCTGTAGTGCAGGTAAAGCTCGGAGAGAACATCCATTCCGTGTCGTGCCTCGGGCTGCAGCAGGTAGTGGGCAATCATCGTGTCGAACATCGGCGGTGCCAGCTCGATACCGTAGTTCTGCAGTACGGTGAGGTCGTATTTCAGGTTTTGACCAATCTTCAGGATGGACGGGCTTTCATAGACTGGGCGGAAGGCATCGACCAGCGTCTGAGCCTCAGCACGATCTTCGGGCACAGGCACGTAATAGGCTTCGCCTTCCTTGATGGCAAAACTCAGTCCCACCAGTTCGGCGTCAATGGCGTCGGTGGAAGTCGTCTCTGTGTCGAGCGAGACCTCCTTGGCATCCAACAATAATTGTATAAGGTTCGCGCGCGAGGAAGGTGTATCAATGAGATGGTAAGCTGCACGCTCGGGCGAGTAGCTGTCGAGGGGACGCGAGTCTGTCTGCACGTCGTTGGCGGGCTGCGTCTCTTGCTGGCCGAACAAGTCCAGCTGTGCATTGGCAGGAGCTACTGTCGGTGTACTTTCCGGGCGTTCACCAAACTTCTTCTGAATCAGACTTCGCATCTCCAGATCAGCGAAACGTTTGGTGAGCGCTTCGCGGTCGGGTTCCTTCGTGGCAAGGGCCTCAAGGTCGAGGCGGATGGGCACGTCGGTGACGATGCGTGCCAGCCAGCGGGAGAGCTCTATCTGCTCTTTGTTTGCTTCCACTCGCTCGCGCAGTTTCCCCTTCAACTGGTCTGTATGGGCGAGCAGGTTGTCGATGGAGCCGAACTGTCGGACGAGCGTCGAAGCCGTCTTTTCTCCCACCCCTGGACAGCCGGGGATGTTGTCCGAAGCGTCGCCCATCAAGCCCAGAATGTCGATGACCTGCAGCGGATTGTCAATGCCCCACTTTGCACAGACCTCGGTCGGGCCAAGAATGTCGAAGCCGGCACCGAGGGTCTTGGGCTTAAACATTGACACATGCTCGGAAACTAACTGTCCGTAATCCTTATCGGGCGTCATCATAAAAGTCTCGATACCTGCCGCTCCTGCCTGTGTGGCCAGTGTGCCGATGACGTCGTCGGCCTCGAAACCGGCGACCTCCAGTACCGGAATGCGGTAGGCTTCCAAAATATCCTTGATGAGGGGTACACCAAAGCGAATGGCTTCCGGCGTCTCTTCGCGCTGCGCTTTGTATGGGGCGTAGTGTTCATGGCGGAAGGTACCTCCGTGGGGGTCGAAGGCCACACCGATATGAGTGGGGTGTTCCTTGGAGAGGACTTCCTCCAGCGTGTTAAAGAATCCAAAGACGGCAGAGACGTTTTCGCCGCGGCTGGTGAGGCGTGGGTTCTTGATGAGTCCGTAGTAAGCTCGGTAAATCAGAGCGTAGGCATCGAGCAGGAAAAGCTTCATTATTTCGGGGAGTGAAGGGGTTTCTTGCGAGCAAAGTTACAAACTTTTTCCGATATAAGTCTCTATTTCTAGGATTTTATCGTATCTTTGCCCCCGTATTCGTGAGTTTCCTCAATTTTCATACCCACTGTCCCTTGCCTGAAGGCGAAGCCACGCTTCCGGCATTCGGCTTGCACCCTTGGTATCTTACCGAGGCGTGGGAAGACGATTTGCAGACACTGTTTCCGCCGTCGGGTATCTTCTTGGTCGGTGAATGCGGACTCGACCGTCTCTGTCAAACACCCTACGCGCGTCAGCTCGCGGCTTTCGAAGCCCAAATACGTGTGAGTGAGCAGCGCGCTCTGCCGCTAATCATACATTGTGTGCATGCCGTGGACGACATCCTTCGTCTCAAGCGCAGCACACAACAGCCTTGGATAATTCATGGTTTTCGTGGCAAACCGCAACAGATGCAGCAACTGCTTCTGCATGGCTTCTACCTGAGTTTCGGCTTTCTCCATCACGTCGGCAGCCTGCGTGCCTGCCCTCCCAACCGCTTGTTTTTGGAAACAGACGACACAGCGAAGCCCATCGCATCCCTCTACACGATGGTTGCGGCACACCGGCAAACTACGCCCGACTTGCTGAATCGCCAATGCTGGGACAATGCAGCGGCCTTGGGATTCACCTCAACACTCCTGAACAACTGCGATTCATTTTAACACCTTTATTCCTCAACTAACTTCTGACCTATGAAACGTGAAACCTCCTTGACTCTGATGGCCGTCGCGCAAATACCGCTTTGGGCACAGGTGCGCCCGAATATCGTTTATATCATGACGGACGACCACACGGCTCAGATGATGTCTTGTTACGACACACGCTTTGTGGAAACACCCAACCTGGACCGCATCGCACGCGACGGCGTACGCTTCACCCACAGCTATGTGGCCAACTCACTGTCCGGCCCCAGCCGAGCCTGTATGCTCACTGGTAAGCACTCCCACAAGAACGGGTTCACTAACAATGAGCACGGCATCTTCGACGGGTCGCAACAGACGATGCCCAAACTACTGCAAGCTGCAGGCTACGAGACGGCTCTTATCGGCAAGTGGCACCTGGTCTCTACGCCTACAGGCTTCAGCCACTGGGAAATCTTACCCGCACAGGGAGATTACTACAACCCGTTATTTATCCATCAGGACGGCAGCCGACAGGTGGATAGCGGCTACGTGACACGCATCATCACGGACAAAGCGATACAATGGATAGAGAGGAGAGAGAAGGACGGAGAGAGGAAACCTTTTGCCCTGTTCGTTCATCACAAGGCTTGTCATCGGGCCTGGCTGCCAGCACTTGAGGACCTGCGGCTCTACGAGGACAAGACGTTCCCGCTCCCACCCGAGTTCCACGACGATTATTCGAGCCGCGAGGCTGCCGGTAAGACTGAGATGGAAATAGGACGACATATGGATATCGTTTACGATACAAAAATGTTTGTCAGCCGAGAGGAGACCCCACGCACACGTCTCACGCCCGACTACCTGCGCATGATAGGCCGTCTCTCCAAGGAAGAGCGACAGCAGTACGATGATTTCTATGTTCCCCTGAGCCGCACTTTCTACAAGCAGTGGGGGACTGACTACAATTTCTTGCCACGCCAACAGCAGAGCTGCGTCGAGGGCAGCCGCGATGCTGAACTGTTGGAATGGAAATACCAACGCTACATGCGCGACTATGCCAAGGTGGTGCATGAACTGGACGTGCAGGTGGGCCGCCTGTTGGACTACCTGGAAGATAAAGGCTTGTTGGAAAACACGCTCGTCGTCTACACCTCCGACCAAGGCTTCTACATGGGAGAACACGGGTGGTTCGACAAGCGCTTCATGTACGAGGAGAGCCTCTCTACGCCGCTTGTGATGCGTTTGCCTAAAGGCCTTGAGCGTCGCGGAACCGTTGATGAGATGGTGCAGAATATCGACTATGCCCCCACGTTCCTTGACTTGGCAGGTGCACCCATTCCGGATGATATCCAGGGTGTCTCGCTGCTACCACTACTGAAAGGGAAGGCGGCGTCGAAGGAAGACAAGCAAGCCGTCAGACACTGGCGGGATGCCGTCTATTACCACTATTATGAATATCCTGCAGAGCACGATGTTCGTCGCCATTACGGAATCCGCACTGACCGCTACAAGCTCATTCATTTCTACGGCCATGATGTCAATGCGTGGGAACTCTTTGACCTGAAGCACGACCCATACGAACTGCACAACCTTTACGGGCAGCCTGCCATGTTGCAGGTGCAGCGGCAGCTGCATCGGCGTTTGGAAGAATTGCAGATTCAGTATGACGATCCGCAGCGTTAATCCTTCAGTGTAGGATAAGTAATACGAGTGTGATAGATGGTCTTCAACTTATCTTTGAAGACCATCTTTGCTGTTCTGATGTCCTGGAATGTCAGGGGGCACTCGGTGAAGAGCCCTTCGGCCAGCTGGCTGTCCACGATACGGTCGACCAACTGGGAAATGTTTTCCTCCGTGTACTCTTTCAGCGAACGGGCCGAAGCCTCCACGGCGTCCGTCATCATCAGAATCGCCTGTTCCGCCGTCTGAGGGTTCTGCCCTGGATAAGTGAACGGTTGGGGGTCTACTTCCTCTTGCGGATTCTTATTCTTCTCTAAGTAATAGAAGAACTTGACCAGCCCGTGGCCGTGGTGCGTCGAGATGAAATCACGTATCACCTTGGGCAAACGATAGTTATCGGCTAAAATCTCACCTTGGCGGACATGGTCGATGATGATGCGGGCACTCTCGACAGAACTCAGTTTATCGTGCGGATTGGTACTGCCCATCTGGTTCTCGGTGAAGAAAGCTGCATTCTGCATTTTCCCGATGTCATGGTAGAGGGCTCCTGTTCTCACCAACTGACTCTTGGCTCCAATCTTGCGTGCCACCTCGGCACTTAGGTTGGCCACCTGGATGGAGTGCTGGAAGGTGCCCGGAGCCACCTCGGAGAGACGCTGCAGCAGTTCGTTGTTGACGTTGGAGAGTTCGACAAGTGTCACATTGCTGGTGAAACCGAAGAGGCGCTCGAAGAAGTACATTAGCGGGTAGGCAAACAGCAACAGAACGCCAGAGACGATGATGTGTTTATAGATATTCCAGTCGATGCGAGTGAGACTATCGCCGCCGAGGGGCGTGTGACCGTGAATCAGGTCGAGACTCAGGAAGAAGACGAGTGCCGACAATGTGACGAAGATAGCCGTTCGGAACAGCTGTGAGCGTTCGGAGAGTTCGCGGAGGGTGAACACAGCCACGAGACCGGCCACACACTGCGTAGCGATAAACTCATAAGGATATCGCAGCGCGATGGCACACAGCATAATCATCGCAGCGTGCGCGATGAAAGCCGTACGCGAATCCATGAACACGCGTACGAAGATTGGCAGCATAGCGTACGGAACGATGTACACCGAGAGCATCGTATGGCTGACGAGGAAGAAGGTGACCAACGGAAAGAGCATCAGTAAAATGACCACCAGACTGATGCTGCGGACATTCGTAATGTAGTCCTTGCGGAAAAGATTGAAATAGACAACTAGACAGGCCAGGATGGTAGTCAGGTATAGAATCTGTCCGAGCAAGGTCAGGTGCTGTCCCTCGCGGTCGCTGTCGCGTGCTTCGGTGGCACGTTCGTAACTCAGCAGTATCTGGTGCGTCTGCTCGGTGACAATCTCACCGCGGTCAATGACGCTTTGTCCAGCCAGCACCATTCCCGTACTGGGCGAGAGAGAATTCAACAAGCCCTTCCACTGGTCATCGCTCTTTGTTTTGTCGTAGGTGAGATTCGAGACAACGTATTTGTTCAGGTTGAGTCGTTGCAGTTGCTGTCGGTTGACACCGCTGCTGTCGGCATCGGCCAGAAGAGATTCATAGGCGGTCTTCGGTGTGAGCAGTGAGACGGTGGGGCGGGCCACTGCCTCCGTGCCTTCGTATATGCGGACAAAGTTGCAGCTGTCAGTCTTGAGGCGCTGCCAGTCCTCCGTCGAAAGGATGCCCTTGTGGTAGACGTCGGCGAGATGCTTCTCTATATATTCTTGATAGACCGGCGAGAGGCCGCCATCGCCCAGGTGCTGGATGTCCTCGCGGAAACGGTTCACCTGCAAGGCGTAAGTCTCTGTGCGCAGCTCGAAGTAAGGCTCATAGAGCCGACGGATGCTGTCCTGCTCTTTCTGTAGTTGGTTTTCGCTTTTAAATATCGGAAAGTCGTAGGGAGCGATGAACTGGCTGTAGGGCCAGGGTCTGCCCACGTCGACATGCAGAAAGGTGTGCCTGTCGCTTGGTAGGAACGTCACCATGATGAAAACGAGGGCGACGACAGCAGCACACTGAACAAGTATGCTGCGCCACGAATAGTCTATCGGTTTGTTATATCGGCTCATAAAACGTCTTGGAAACCCTTCTTTCACGTTTCCGAGGGCAAAAATACACAAAAACTTGCGACTGAATGCAAGAAAATATGTAATTTTGCGCAAAAATTTATATATTACTCTATGAATAGCCCCAAAGTCCGCGTCCGTTTCGCTCCTTCGCCTACGGGCCCCCTTCACATCGGCGGTGTCCGCACCGCCTTGTATAATTATCTTTTTGCCCGCCAACACGGGGGTGAGCTCATTTTCCGTATTGAGGACACCGATTCAGCCCGTTTTGTCCCTGGAGCCGAAGAATATATTCTGGAGGCTTTCCGCTGGTTGGGCATTAAGTTCGACGAAGGTGTCAGTTTCGGAGGCGAATACGGTCCTTACCGTCAGAGCGAGCGCCGCGACATCTATAAGCAGTACGTCCAGCAGCTTTTGGACGCCGGCCGCGCCTACATCGCCTTTGATACCCCCGAGGAGCTGACCGCCAAACGCGAGCAGGTGAGCAACTTCCAATACGATGCCTCCACGCGCAACCAGATGCGCAACTCCCTGACCCTTGGCAAGGAAGAGACCGACCGCCTTGTGGCCGAAGGTCATCCCTACGTAGTCCGCTTCCTTATCGAGCCGGGTGAGGATGTGCACGTCAATGACATCATCCGCGGCGACGTCTGTATCAACTCTTCCATCCTCGACGATAAGGTACTGTGGAAGAGTGCCGACCAGCTGCCCACGTACCATCTGGCCAATATCGTCGACGACCATCTGATGAAGGTCACCCATGTCATCCGCGGTGAAGAGTGGCTGCCGTCGGCGCCTCTGCACGTGTTGCTTTACCGCGCTTTCGGGTGGGCAGACACGATGCCTCGCTTCGCCCATCTGCCGCTGCTCCTGAAACCCGACGGCAAAGGCAAGCTCAGCAAGCGCGATGGCGATCGCCTTGGTTTCCCTGTCTTCCCCTTGGAATGGCACAATCCCGTCACAGGCGAAGTCAGTAGTGGATACCGCGAGAGCGGCTATCTGCCCGAGGCTGTCATCAATTTCCTGGCTCTCCTGGGGTGGAATCCGGGCGGCGACCAGGAACTCCTGTCGATGGAGGAACTTATCCAAAAGTTCAACCTCGAGAAGTGCTCCAAGAATGGTGCCCGCTTCGACTATGTCAAAGGACAGTGGTTCAACCGCGAATACCTCCTGCAGCGTCCTGCAGCGGCATGGGCTCCGGACTTTGTCCGTCTGCTGGCCGCACAAGGCATCGACACTACCGAGGAGCGTGCTGCCGAGGTTGTTGAGATGATGAAGATGAAAGTCATCGAGTACACAACCAGTGAGGGCCCGAAGAAGCGCAATGTCTCCTTCGTCAGCGACCTGTGGCCCCTGTGCCGTTTCTTCTTTGTGGCTCCCACGGCGTTTAACCGCGAGGACAAGTTCGTGAAGAAAAACTGGAAAGAGACCACGGCTTCCGAGATGCAGCAGCTGCGCGACGTGCTGTCCACCATTGACGACTTCTCCGTCGAAGGGCAGAAAGCAGTCGTTGACCCTTGGGTGGAGCAGTCTGGCCTGAAACCTTGGAACGCCTGGCGTGTCTGCCTCGTTGGCGAGGGACAGGGTCCTGACATGTACGCTTTGGCCGCCTTCCTCGGCAAGGAGGAAGTGCTGCGGCGTATGGATTTTGCCATCAAAACCCTCGGCTCATGTACAGTTTAGCGATTTACCTCTATATGTGTGCCGTCGGCATCGCCGCCATCTTCAATAAGCGGGCGCGCATGCTGGCTGTCGGCCACCGCAAGGCGTTCTTCCAGTTGAAACGTCAGGTGCGTAAGGGCGAGCGTTACGTCTGGTTCCACGCGGCCTCGCTTGGCGAGTTCGAGCAGGGCAGGCCTCTCATGGAGCGCCTGCGCCGCGAGCATCCCGAACTGAAAATTCTGCTTACGTTCTTCTCGCCTTCGGGCTATGAGGTACGTAAGAACTGGGAAGGCGCCGACGTCATTTGCTATCTGCCCTTGGACACACCCGCCCACGCACGCCTCTTTTTCCATTTTGTGCGGCCCGAGTGCCTGTTTCTCATTAAATATGAGTTCTGGCAGAACTACTTGAAAAGGTGCAAGAAGTTAGGCATCCCCGTTTACTCGGTGAGCAGTATCTTCCGCCCCAGTCAGATCTTTTTCCGCTGGTATGGTCGCGGCTATGTCAAGGTGCTGGACAATGTGACCCACTTCTTCGTCCAGAACGAGACCTCGCGCGAACTGCTGGCAACGCTGGGTCACACGGAGAATGTCACCGTTGTGGGTGATACACGCTTCGACCGTGTGCTCGACATCCGCGATGCCGCCAAGCCCCTGCCCCTGGTAGAGCGCTTCGCTCAGGACCACACCGTCTTCGTGGCTGGCAGCAGCTGGCCTCCCGACGAAGCCCTGTTCATCCCGTGGTTCAGAAAGTCCGTCCCTTCCGCTCGCCGCCTCATTATCGCTCCTCACCTTATTGGTGAAGACCATCTGCGCGACATCGAGAGGCAGCTCGACGGGCTTCGTGTGCTCCGTTATTCGCGCGCTACCGAAGAGAATGTCGCTTCGGCCGACGTGCTCATCATCGATGGCTTCGGCCTCCTCTCGTCCATCTACCGCTACGGTCAGTTGGCCATGGTGGGCGGAGGCTTTGGTGCCGGCATTCACAACATCCCCGAGGCGGCCGTCTACGGCATCCCTGTACTCATCGGCCCCAACAATCAGAACTTCCGCGAAGCGCGCTATCTGCTCGATGCCGGCGCCTGCTTCGAGGTGCACGATGCCGACGACTTTGCCGCTCAGGCCGACCGCCTGCTGACCGACGGCGAAGCCTACCGCTCGGCTGCCGAGGCAGCACGCCGCTATATCAGTGACAATGCGGGCGCCACGGACGTCATCTACCGCCATGTCTTCCGTCCTTAAGCAACGCACGGCACAGGGGCTACTCTGGGGAGGTCTCTCGGGCACGCTGGTACAGCTGCTCGGAGCGCTCTTCGGCCTCTGGCTGGTACGTCTGCTGGATCCCTCGGACTACGGGCGCATGGCAGCCCTCGTCATCTTCTCCAACCTGGCCAGTGTCCTTCAAGAGAGCGGCTTCACCGCCGCCTTGGCCAACAAACACGAACCGACGCACGAGGAGTACAATGCCGTCTTCTGGTTCAATGTCCTCGTGGGCGTCACCCTCTACCTCATCCTTTTTTTCTGTGCGCCGCTCATCGCCCGCTTCTACCACGATCCCGTGCTGGTGCCGCTGGCACGACTGTCCTTCCTCAGCTTCGTCGTCTCCAGCTTCGGCACCGCCCAGCGTGCCTACCTCTTCGGCCACCTCATGGTGCGGCAGACCAGCCTCATGCAGCTCGCAGCCATCGTCCTCTCCGGCATCACCGGCGTAGCCCTGGCCTATGCAGGCTTCGCCTATTGGGGGCTGGCGCTGCAGAGCCTGGCCTACATAGGCACGCTCACCGCCCTGGCTTGGTACGTCTCGCCGTGGAGACCCACGTTTCCTGTGGTGCGGAAAGTTATGACGGATGACGAATTACGAATGACGAATAAAAGTAACCCTTCTGGCTCCTCGGACAGTAAACCTCATTCGTCATTCATCATTCGTCATTCGTCATTCCTCGCGCCTGCCTTCCGTATGTTCGGCTTCTCGTCGAAGCTCCTGGTGAACAGCCTGGCCTTGCAGCTGAACAACAACGCCTTTGGCGTACTTCTCAACCGCTTCTTCCCCGGCGGCCACGTGGCGGGAATCTACAGCAACGCCCGCAAGTGGGACGACATGGCCATCACCACCATCAGCGGAATGGTGCAGGGCGTGGCGCAGCCCGTGCTGCGAGAGAGCAGTCAGACGCGCGCCGAGCTTCTCCGGGCCTTCCGCAAGCTGCTGCGTTTCACCTGCTTTGTCTCCTTCCCCTGTCTGCTCGGCCTGGCACTCATCGCCGAGGACTTCATCGTATTGCTGGCCGGCGAGAAGTGGCACGCCTCCGCCCTCCTTCTCTCGTTGCTCTGTGTCTACGGAGCTTTTGCGCCGCTCGTCACCCTCTATTCCAATCTCGTCATCTCGCGCGGCCGTTCTGGTATCAATATGACCATGGGCCTGGCCAGCTGCCTCCTCGTCTGGGCGGGCATCATCGTCCTTCACGCCCAGGGCTTCGGCCTCACGGCGATGGTGGTATTCTACGTCGTGCTGAACCTCGTCGCCCTCGTCGTGTGGCAGCTCTGCGCCCGCCACCTCGTGGGGTTGCGCTGTCGCGACGCACTGCTCGACGTGGCCCCCTTCCTCCTCCTCGCAGTCGCCGTGATGCTCGTGGCGGGATGGACCACCGCGCCTCTCGGCATCAGCTGGCTGCGCATGTCACTGCGCATCCTGCTGGCAGCCGCTCTCTACCTGGGACTGCTCTGGGCCGCCCGCGACCCTATCCTGCGAGAGAGCGTCGACTTCCTCAGAAGAAGAGCTAAAGATTGAAAAGTGAAAAATAAGATGAACCGAAAACTATTTACCTTTCTGCTGTGCTTCCTCTGCGCCAGCCTGCCCACGCTGGCCGAACCCGATGAAATGGACAGCCTTGCCCATCAGCAGGACTCCCTCGTCCAGGCGCTGCGCCATCAGATTCAGGAGATGGAGCTCCAGCGCATCTTCATGCAGCGTGAACTGGAACGTAGCGGCCGCAATGCCCGCGAGGATTCGCTGGCAAAAGCAGCCACTCGCCGGCGTGTCGATTCATTGCGACGCATCACGCCTGGAGCGCCCGTCATCGTGGACAATGACACCTTATTTATATTCTACGCGCGCAAAGGCGGAATGCTACCCGCAGCGCGGGCACAGCAGACGCGAGAGAACATCGAACGCGTAGGCCATCGGCTCACCTTCAGCACCGACTCCATCTACGTCTACGACGGCGAGATCGTCACCGACGTCATGGCGGGCGACGAGGTACTGCTTTCTGTGACCGATATGGACGGTCTGTGGCAAGACCGCACGCGCCAGAGCCTGGCACAGGAGTACGCCAACGCCATTCAGAAGAAAGTCGATGAGCTGCACCGCGAGTTCGGCTTGCAGAAACGGCTGCGCAACGTCCTGCTGGCCCTCCTGCTGCTGGCCGTACAGGTGCTGCTGATCCGCTACACCAACCGCCTCTTCCTGCGCTATAAGCCCAGGGCGATGCGCCGCCTGCTGGGCTGGCTCAAGCCCATCGTCATCAAGGACTACGAGGTCCTCAACGTCCACCGGCAGGGCATCGCCGGCATGGCCCTCTATCGCGCGGCACGCTACCTCATCATCATGCTCCAGCTCCTCGTCTCCGTGCCCCTGCTCTTCTCCATCTTCCCCGAGACGAAGACCGTCACCTACACCCTTCTGGGCTACGCCTGGAACCCCTTCCGCGATATCCTTGTCGCCGTCGTGGGCTTCCTGCCCAGTCTGTTCAAGATCGTCGTCATCTACCTCTGCTTCCGCTACCTCGTGCGCGGCCTGCGCTACCTGGCCAGCGAGATCGAGAACGGCAACCTCCGCATCAGCGGCTTCTATCCCGACTGGGCACGGCCCACCTTCTTCATCCTCCGCGTGCTCCTCTATTCGCTCATGTTCGTGATGATGTGGCCCCTGCTGCCCAACTCCGACTCGCAGGTCTTTCAGGGCGTCTCCGTCTTCATAGGTCTCGTCGTCTCCCTCGGCTCCACCTCCATCATCGGCAACATCATGGCCGGCATGGTGATGACCTACATGCGCCCCTTCCGCGTCGGCGACTACATTCAGGTGGGCGACACCGCAGGCGAGGTCATCGAGAAGACGCTCCTCGTCACCCGCATCCGCACGCGCAAGAACGAGATTGTCACCATTCAGAACTCCAGCCTCATGGGTTCGCAGACATCCAATTACACCGTGGCGGCACAGACTTACGGCATCATCGTCCACACCAAAGTCACCATCGGTTACGACGTACCCTGGCAGCTCGTCAAGAACATCATGGAGGGGGCAGCCGCCGACACGCCGGGGCTGAAGAAGAATCCCAAGCCCTTCATGATGACAACCGCCCTCAACGACTTCTACGTCGAGTACGAGATTAACGCCTATACCAGCGATGCCGCCCGCCTGCCGCGCATCTACTGCGACCTCCATCAGAACCTCCTGCAACGCTTCTTTGAGGCCGGCGTCGAGATCATGTCGCCACACATCTATGCCCGACGCGACGGCATCGACCTGCAAATGCCCAAAGAGTTCGCCGAAGCGCAGACACCCCAGGAGAAGGATGCCGATGCTGAAAAAGGGAACTGAAGATTCGGGATGCCACGCGCGGTCGCTTCGCGACATGACATACGTGCGTGTTCGCGAAAACGTACCCCCCTCTTCATCACGTCCCACGGCATTTTCATTGGGCTGAAAAGTAAAAAAACTGACGGAAAAACATTCCGTTTCAAGAAATCATCGTATCTTTGCTGCCAGAGAAGGGCTGCGGCCCCGATAGAAGTAGTCAAATACAAATAGCTTAAGGACAATGAACATCGATATCCGAAAAGACGGCAACAGCGTGACGCTCACCCTCGCCGGACGGCTGGATACATCCACCTCGGCACAGGCGGCAGCCGACATCGACAGCGCACTGAGCGCGGTGGGGGCAGACTGCCACCTGACGTGCGATGTGGAACAGATGAATTACATCTCCAGTTCGGGACTGCGCATCCTGCTCAGCCTGGCCAAACGCTATAAGGATTTCCGCATCACCGAGGCGCAGCCCGCCGTGTACGAGGTGCTGGAGACCACGGGATTCACCAAGATGATGCCCGTGGAGCGTGCCCTGCGGCGCCTCAGCGTCGAGGGCTGCGAAGTCATCGGTGTGGGGGGCGTCGGCACGGTCTATCGGCTGGACGGCGACACGATTATCAAAGTGTTCCGCGACGGTACGACGCTCGACGAGGTGCGCCGCGAGATCACGATGTCGAAGGAAGCCTTTGTCCTGGGCATGCCTACGGCCATTTCCTTCGACGTGGTACGAGTCGGCGAACGCTACGGCCTGGTCTACGAACTGCTCGATGCTGTTACGCTGAGCACCTGCGTGGCACGGCAGCCGGAACGCCTCGACGAGTTTGCCCGGAAATATGCCGAGCTGTTCCGCCAGATGCACGCCATCCGGGTGCCGCAGGGAAGCTGTGTGCCCAACGCCATAGAGCGTGAGCGGCAACAGATCCTGCACACACGGCGCTACTTCCCGCAGGAAAGCATCGACCTGATGCTGCAAATCGTGGATGCCATTCCCCAGGCCAACCGCCTGCTGCATCTGGATCTGCAGACGAAGAACGCCATGGTGCAGCACGACGAGTTGATGCTGATTGATATGGGCGAGGTGGCTTACGGACATCCGATGCTCGACCTGGGCCACGCCTATTCGGCCATGGTGAGTCTGGTGGGCGACTACGAGCGCATTGTCGGTATGCCGCGCCAGACAGGACAAGCCCTCTGGCGCCGAGCCATCGACTACTATCTGGCAGGACTGCCTGCCGGCGTGGCCGCCAGGCGCAGGGCGCAGATAGAGGTCATCGCGTGTGTGCGCAACTTCAGCTGGCTGGCGCTGTCCGACTCGTTCCCCGAAACCGTCATCGACCAGTGCAGAAAGCTTCTGGACGAGCGCGTCGGGCGACGTAAGGACTACCTCCTCGACGTGTGCAAGACTTTTAACGAATGGACATTATAAACCTATGAAAAGATTCCTGACGCGGGCGCTGCCCGCCATCCTCGTCGTCATTGGCGGCGCAGGCATCATCCACTGCTGCTCAGACAACAGCGAAGTTCCAGCCGCCGTCAGTCCCACAGAGGACTGCAGCCAGTTTGTTACGCTGACCGACGCCGTCCCCGACGCCATCCTTGAAATCCGATATTTCGGCACCTACAACTTCGTCGGCACACGCATCGACGGCTATGAGCAGCCCACAGCCCTCATGACACGACAGGCGGCTGACAGCCTGCGCGCGGTGAGCGACGACGTGAAAGCGATGGGCTACCGCCTGAAAATTTACGATGCCTACCGCCCGCAGTGCGGCGTGGACCACTTTGTCCGCTGGGCTGCCGACCTCACGGCTACGCAGATGAAGCCTTACTTCTACCCCGACCTGGACAAGAGCGTCCTCTTCGAGCAGGAGTATATCTACGAACGCAGCGGACACACGCGCGGCAGCACCGTGGACCTGACGCTTTTTGACATGCGGACAGAGAAGGAACTTGACATGGGCGGCACCTTCGACTGGTTCGGACCTGAGAGTCATCCCGATTTCTGCGGTAATCCCGAGACGGGCGAGTACACAGGCGACAACAGCAAAAGTCCCGCCGACCCCAAGCGAAGTATCACTGCCGAGCAGTTTGAAAACCGCATGATACTGCGCCGCGCGATGCTGCGCCACGGCTTTAAGGCCATCGACACAGAATGGTGGCATTTCACTCTGAAGGATGAGCCTTTCCCCGACACCTATTTTACTTTCCCGGTGAAGCAGCTGAAGAATTAGCCTTTCCCTTAAGTTTCACCTCTCGGCACAGCTGGTTCTGGAGTGACTCGGGGTGAAGGGAGGAATGAAGAGTGAAGAATCTCGCTTTGCTTTTTAATGAAGAATGAAGAGCGAGATTCTTCACTCTTCACTCTGCATTCTTCATTAAAAAGCGAAGCCGCCCCTCTCATTTGCCCGTCACGCTCATCATATTTACTCACCGCGCCCGACACTTTAGTTTGTTCCAT
>CAMVFC010000055.1 GCA_947166655.1 uncultured Prevotellaceae bacterium | reverse complement strand
TCATCTGGGCTTGCGTGCTGCTCATCATCGTGGCGGCCATCAACTTTCTCAACTTCATGCTGGCCGAAGCTCCCATGCGCGTCAAGGGCGTCAACACCCGGCGCGTGCTGGGCAGCACCATCGCCGGCATCCGCGCCGGCATCATCGGCGAAGCGGTAGTCACGGCGGTCGGGGCCTGCATGGCAGGGTTGCTGCTGGCCTACCTCCTGACCGAATGGCCGTTCATCGGCGAACTGACCGTGGGCGACATCTCGCTCGCCAACCATCCGAACCTGCTGGCGTGGACGGCGGCGCTGAGCGTGGCCGTAGGCATCGCCGCCGGGCTCTACCCCGCCTTCTACGTCACCTCGTTCCAACCCGCCCTGGCGCTGAAAGGCAGTGCCGGCCTCACGCCCCGTGGCCGCCAGCTGCGCACGGCGCTCATCGCCCTGCAGCTGCTCATCTCCTCCGTCATGGTGGTCTATATCGGCATCCTCTACCTCCAGAGCCACTACATCTACACCTCCGACTACGGCTTCGCCAAGGACGAGGTGCTCTACACCAACCTCGACAACCTGCAGAAAAAGCGCGAGGCGTTGCGCACCGAGGTGCTCTCGCTGACGGGCGTCGAGGAAGTGGCTTTCTCGCAAATCTGCATCGGCACCCAAGACAGTTACATGACCTGGGGACGCAAGGACGACGAGCATGAGATTTACACTGCCGTCCTGCGCGTGGACTGGCGCTACCTGCGGGCATTGGGCATCAAGGTCATCGAGGGGCGCGACTTCACCGAGCACGACGGCCTTCCTGCCGCTGGCGAGGCAGAAATCGGACGCTTCGACACCGACGAAGTCTATATCATCAACGAAGCCGCCCGCCGGCAATGGGAGTGGGTGGAGATGGACAAGCCGCTGCTCATGAACCACATGGGCCGCGTCGTCGGCGTCTGCGAGAACGTGCGCTACGCCACCACACGCGTGGACCGTCAGGCCTCGCCGATGATGTTCATGGTGCGAATCGACCCGCGCGAACAAGGCGACTGGAATCCCATGCGCGTGATGAACGTCCGCGTCAGCGCCGGCACCGACAAGATGGCCATGCGCTCGAAGATTGCTGAGAAGATGAAGGCCATGGGCTACGAGGGCGAACCCGCCGTGCGCTTTCTCGACCAGGACCTGGAGATGACCTATCAGGATGAGTTCCGCTTCATCCATCAGGTGCTGCTCTTCAGCGTCGTCTGCCTCGTCATCACCCTCATCGGCGTCTTCTGTCTGACGCTCTTCGAGACGGAGTACCGCCGCAAGGAGATTGGCATCCGCAAGGTCTTCGGCAGCACCGAGGAGGCTATCCTGCTGATGCTCAGCCGCCGCTATGTCTTGCTCATCCTCCTTGCCTTCGTCCTCGCCGCACCTCTCGCCTGGTACATCGGACGCCAGTGGCTGATGAGCTTCGCCGAGCGCACACCCATCTACTGGTGGCTCTTCCCCCTGTCCCTCCTCGCCGTCTCGGCCATCACGCTCCTCACCGTCGGCATCCAAGGCTGGCGCGCCGCCACGGAAAATCCCGTCAGGAGTATCAAGACGGAGTGAACCCCTCGTCCCCTTCCCTCAGGGTGAGGGGAGGGGAGAGGAGAAAGGAGGATGAAGAAGGAAACTATTCTATCGCTGTCCGCTGATCATTTCCCTTTCGCCAATAGTTAGCGGCAGTCAACTTTCATCTGTCCGTTGAGAACTCATACCCGCCATACTCTTCCCTCACACCCACCACGCCCTTCACATTTACTCGCCATGCCCAACACTTTAGTTTGTTCCATCGTGATGGAACCATCGTTCCATCGTGATGGAACAATCATTCCATCGTGATGGAACAAACTCCCCTGCCAGAGAACTCGACCTTCTGCGCCAAATGTGCAAGGCCATACCTGCTTAGGAAATCACTTTTACCCTCAGGGGTGTCGGTCGTTCATGGAGGCACTTATTCCCATTTCAGCCCCTTTGGCAAAAAATAAGGCTGATACCTGTGTTAGGTGTCAGCCCTATGGGTTTACCTTTGCTGTCGCCAAACAAAACAAAAGTAGCCATGGACAATGGTACACTTTTGGGGGGACAGCCGGTATCTGTTCTGCTGATATAATCGCTCGACCGTGGGAAGTTTGTAATGAGCCGCGAGAACGGCGTTGAGCGTTAAGCCTTCAGTTCTTCAGGCACGACGGGCATGGCGCCGTTCTGCGTGCAGACGAAAGCACTGACGCGGACAGCGGTGCGGTGTGCTTCGGCCACGGACTTGCCGCCCAAGATGCTGCCCACGAACGAGCCGGTGAAGCTGTCGCCAGCACCCACGGTATCGGCCACGGTGACCTTCGGCGTCTCCTGGAACGAGACGTTGCCAGGCGTGAAGACGTAGGAGCCGTTGGTGCCGCAGGTGAGTACGAGCATGTCCAAATTGTACTTGCCCAGGATGAGCCAGCACTTGTTCTCGATGTCGAGGCCGGGATAGCCGAACAAACGACCGATGAGCACCAGCTCCTCGTCGTTGATCTTCAGTATGTTGCAGCGGCGGATGCTCTCTTGGATAATCTCCTTGGTGTAGAACTGCTGTCGCAAGTTGATGTCGAAGATCTTGAGACAGTCGTCGGGCGTTGCGTCGAGGAACTTCTGAATGGTGGTGCGACTGACGACGTTGCGCTGTGCCAGCGAACCGAAGCAGACGGCACGGCAATTGGCAGCGATGGCAGCGATGTCGTCGTCGAAGGGGATGTTGTCCCAAGCCACATTCTCCTTGATGTCATACGTGGGGATGCCGCCTTCGGCCAGCGTCACCTGCACAGTGCCCGTGGGGTAGGGCACACGAGGCAGCAGATCGTTGAGTTTATGCTCGCGCAGAGCTTCAATCGTCTCTTCGGCCAGCTGGTCCTCGCCCAGAGCACTGATGGCGATGGTGTTGTCCGAACCGAGGAACTGACCGGCGTGGTAAGCGAAGTTGGCCGGTGCGCCACCGAGCTTCTTGCCTTCGGGCAGCACGTCCCACAGGACTTCGCCCAGGCCTACGACATAACGTTTTTTGTTCATAGTCTTATGCGTTTTTTAGTTGTTTGATATAAGAAAACAGGTAGATGACCCCCACTGCCATGACGAGTACCGCGCCGGCCTGACCCATGGCGTCGCTCATGAAGCCCATGAGCAGCGGGAATATGGTGCCGCCAAAAAGGCCCATGATCATCAGGCCGCTGACCTCGTTCTGCTTGTTGGGCATCGATTCGAGGGCGGTGGCGAAGCACATGGAGAAGACGTTGCTGTTGCCGTAGCCCACGAGGGCGATGGCTGTGTAAAGCACCAGCTTGTCCTGGCCAAAATAAAGGCCGCACATGGACAACGCCATCATGCACACAGAAATAATAAAGAACGTGCGCATGCGCATGACGCGCAGGAAGAAGGATCCCGTCAGGCATCCGATGGTACGAAAGATGAAGTAGAGCGACGTGGCAAAAGCGGCGTCGTTGAGCGTCATGCCCAGACGCTCCATCAGGATTTTTGGGGCGGTCGTGTTGGTGCCCACGTCAATACCCACGTGGCACATGATGCCGAGGAACGACAAGAGGACGATGGGCTTGCTGAGGAGCTTGAAGCACTCGACGAATGTGGAAGGCTTGCCCTCGATGGGTGCTTCCTCGATGGGCGTTGCCCACAACCACAGCGTGGACAGCACACCCACGACAAGGAAGATGGCGAAGAGCACACGCCAGTCCCAACCGAACTCTGGGATGACTCGTGTGGCGCCCCACATGGCCAGATAGGGAGCCGAGAACGATGCGATGGCCTTGACGAACTGTCCGAAGGTGAGCGTGGAAGCCAGATTCTCGTTGGACGAGCGGCCGCCACCCATGACGGTTGACACAAGTGGGTTCAGCGACGTCTGCATCAGCGCATTGCCGATGCCGAGCAGCGAGAAGGCTGCGAGCATCACGCCGAACGACTCGCCGAACAACGGCAGGATGAGCGACACGACGGTGACAAGCAGCGAGAGCAGTACCGTCTTCTTGCGGCCGATCTTATTCATCAGCATACCAGTGGGCACGCTGAAGATGAGGAACCAGAAGAAAACCAATGACGGGAAGATGTTGGCCACGCTGTCCGTCAGCGACAGGTCTTCTTTCACATAGTTGGAGGCGATGCCCACCAAGTCCACGAAACCCATGCAGAAGAAGCAGAGCATCACGGGGATGATAGCAAGTTTACTTGTCTTTGCCATTATATGATGATTGATTTCGTTATTCAGTTTAATTGCTTATTGCATCATGATGCTGCAGTTGCACGATGATGTCTGTTCAGTCGTTTAGATCGTATATAGTCGCCTTGCCCCCCTTGACCTTTACGCTATTATAGGGCTCAGAAGGGAAGACAAGGTTGGTCATAGCCACGCGTCCGTCGGCATCGAAAGCCTCGACGGAGCAGCGGTCGATGAAGATGCGCAGCTGCTTCAGACGTCCGTGTGTAGGAGCTATGGTGGTGCAGGGGAAGGCCTCGCTGAAACCAACGTTACCGCTCTGTGTGCGGTCCATGCTGAAAGTGCGTGCCTTGTCGTCGTAGGTCATGACGACCTGTTCGTCCTTTGTGTTGGCGAGCGTGATGGTGGCCGAGCCTTTCAGGTCGACGACGATCTCGCAGGCCTCGGTGGGAGTCTTCACTTTCTTACCGCGTGCTGCCAGCATCTCGGGCGCGGGCTTCACGCTGACGTACCACTCGCCACCGTCTTGGAACAGGCCGAGGTCGCGGGCGATGGAATTGGCCGAACGGTATTGCTTGGTCGGGACGTCGTTGGCGTACTGCCAGTTGCTCATCCACGCCAGCACGGTGCGACGTCCTTCGGGTGCGCCCCAGAAGGACACCGTGGCGTAGTGGTCCTTGCCCCAGTCCATCCACTTCGTGACTTGTGGAGCAGAGTCGCAGGTAAACCTGTGGCCGTCGAAGTCGCCCACAAAGTACTGTGTTGCCGAACCGCCGAAGGGACCGCCGGGGTTGATGTTGCAGACGAGGACCCATTTGGTGTGTTCTGCGGTCTTGTCGCTGAGAGGGAACAGATCCGGGCACTCCCAGACGCCGTCATGGTTGCCATAACCGAGGCCGAAGCGGCTCTCTTCCTTCCAGTCCTTGAGGTTGGGCGACGAGTAGATGCGCATCTCCTGCCCCACGGCCAGGATGAGGTTCCAGGCGTTGATGTCCTCGTTCCAGAACATGTTCGGGTCGCGAAAGTCCTTCTCTTCTGCCGTCAGAACGGGGTTGCCCTCATACTTGTTGAAAGTCTTGCCGCCATCGGTGCTGTAGGCCAGACACTGGGCCTGCACGTCGCCGCCAAAGGGCGTCGGACGGCTCACGGTGTACATGGCAATCACCGCACCGCGACCGAAGCCTGCCGTACCCTCGGTATCAACGACACACGAGCCGCTGAACATCGTTCCCCAAGCGTCGGGTGCAAGTGCCACGCCTGCATCCTTCCAGCGGATGAGGTCAGTGGACGTGGAGTGGCCCCAGTGCATGTTGCCCCACATGGAGCCGTAGGGATTGAACTGATAGAAGAGGTGCCACACACCATCTTTGTAGAACATCCCGTTCGGGTCGTTCATCCATCCTCGGCGCGGTGTCTGGTGGTAGAGCGGCCGATACTTTTCATCGATAAATGCGTAGTTGGGGTCGTCGTTCTGCGTGAGTTGAGAGAAGCAGATGCTGCCTGTGGGCACGTTCTGCACGCAAACCTTGAAAGAGCCTTTTGCCTGATAGGGTAGCAGGTCCAGGGCTACAAAGTAATCCACCCGCTCACGTGCCATGCGAACGTTCTGCTCCATCAGGAGTATGCCGTTTCGGATGATCTGCACCTTTCCTTCGGGCACCGATTCTTGAATGGGAAGCCACAGGTAGCGGCCTTGTGACGATGGCGTCACGATGGTCTGCTCACATGCCTGCGCTGTCAGTGTCTGTGCATCACAGCTGCTCCCAAAAGGAAGCGCTGTGAGTGCAACAGACAAGATAATACATTTCAAAATGTTCATGTCGTTCTCCGATTAAAAGGGATGGTATCATTGCCAGGCAACGCGTACGTCGCTCACGGTGATGCTGCCGCCGTAGTTGTTGATGCTCCAGCAGTTCTTCTGGATGCCGTAGATGCGTTGTGTGTAGGCGCAGGCATTGTTGATGTAGAGCACGAGGACACTGTTGTCGGTGTAGATGTCTATGTCGTACTTATTGTCGGCGGGGCGCTCGAACCAGTAGCCGTCGATGCCCTCGATGAAACCCTTGCCCTGAGGGCCTTCCTGCTCGAAGTTGACCTTGCGGTGGTTCTCATCCTCGGGGTTGACGACGAGTGTGTAGTAGCGTTCGCTGTCTGAGCCGCGTACGAAGCTGATGCCGAAGCGGTCCCAGTTGTTGGAGGTCTGCACGGTAAAGGTGATGTGGTTGGCGGTGCCGAGGCGTGGGTAGAGGACGTAGGCGTCGTTGCCCGTGAGCTTGCCATCGGCAAAGCCCTTGCTGTCCATCGCCTTGACCTCCTGCTGCTTGCTGTACTTGGCAGCCATGGCAGGCACGGCACCGAGAGTCAGCGTGCCGTCCTCGTGCTGGATGATGCGGTGGCAGACGAGTGCACCGGACCACGCAGGTTCGCTCTCAGCCCCCACGTTGATGTTGCGCTCGTCGATGGTGGTACCGATGCGTTGCGGGCACCATCCCCAGATGAAGCGGTCGGTGCCGTTGGAGGCCGTCTTTGCAGCATAGAAGGCACGGCTGTCGAGCACGCCCTCATGACCATCCTTCGGCCAGTTGGCACCTGGGTCGGAGAAGCACGCCTTGAGGCCCTCGAAGGAGGTGGCCATCATGTACTTGACCTTGCGGCTCCAGGGGGCACGGTAGCCCTCGCTATAGACGAAGTACCAATAGTTGCCCATTTTGAAAACGTCGGGGCATTCGCACATGCGGTCCCATACCATATTGAACGAGCCGACGTGCTGCCATGTCTTGAGATCGGACGATTTGAAGTCGGCAAAGCGAAGGTTGGAGGAGACGACCATGTGCCAGAGGCCGTCGTCGGCCTTGAAGACCTGCGGGTCGCGAAAGTCGGAAGCGGCATAGCCGTAGTCGACACCCTTGAGGCTCCAGGTGGCATCCTTCGTCCAGGTCTTGAAGTCGGGCGACGTGGCGCGCATGACGACCTCGCGGTTGGGCAGCAGAGGGTTGTGGCCTGTGTAGTAGATGTAGTATAGACCCTCGGCCTCGTTATAGACAGCACATCCGGTACCGAGGGCTGCATCCTGCTGTGCGGTACTGGTGCCTGTGGGCAGCACCTCACCGAGTGGCTGATAGGTGGCTCCGTCCTTCGTGGCGAGACCCCAGAAGGGGTGATAGCAGGCTCCGTTGTTGTCGTACTCCTGCAGATACAGGACTTTGAACTCTCCTGCCTTCTGATCGTAGAACGGCATGGGATCGCCGACGCGTCCGATGGCGGGTTTGTAGTAGGTGAGGAAGGCCGCCTCGTCTGTGCTGGCAAAGGCGGTAGTGGTGGTAGCCCAGGGTCGTTCAGGGTCGGGGCCATAGTTGTCTTCGGAACAGGAAGAGAGGGCTGCAACCATGTTGCAGCATAGAAGACCTGTGCAGAATATATTGAACATCTTTTTCATTGCTGTGTCCTTGTTGTTGAAGTTATACTTGTTTCACCCAGCCGCCCTGCCCCCATCCCTGTAGGGGTGCGGGGTACGGCGGCTGAGGGTTTACTTTGTCAGATGATTGAGAGCGTTCGTGGTGATAATAGCGATGTTGCGGTGGAAGTTCTCGTTGTAGCCGGCCTCGTAGGTGTAGGAGTACCAGTCGTAGCAGCCTGAGCCTATGCAGACGATGCCTCCTTTGCCGTCGTGGGCAGGATATTCCCACGCGACGATGGCTCCGTCGCCACCCACTCCGAGGACGGTAGCGCCGGTGCGCGAGGTCCAGGCGGCGTAGTCGGGATAGTCGCCCCAGTCAGTGCCGATGTGGTACTGGGCGGTAGAGTTGGTGATGTGGTAGCCTGCATCTGTGCAGTAGACTTCCTGCGGATTGTCGCCGGCGACGAGGTTCTGGAAGAGCGGGTGCGCGTTCTGACCATCGAAGATGCGGAACGTCCACGGGCCGCCGCAGAGCTCGGCAGCGCCTTCGTCCTGACCCCAGCAGTTGTTAGGCGTGGTCCATTCGTCGTCGCCGGTAGCTCCGATGAACGAGGGCAGGTTGACGGCATAGCGTGTGAGGAAGAGTGCACCGCCGTTCTCGTAGAACTGGCGCAGTCGGTTCTTGGCTGCCAGCGCTTCGGGAGCCTTGGCCACGAAGACATCGTGACCATCGACCCCTCCGTCGACGTGGAAGTGCCACCAGATGACTTTGCACTGGCTCATGTCAACAGCGTTGGCCTCGAGGTCGGCGAAGCTGGCATAGAGCGAGCCGGGCACGTTGGCCAGCATCCATTCGCAGGCGGCTTTGGCCTCAGCATCGAGTTCGTTCATGCTGGGAGCAGCACCCACGAAGAGAGCCTTGGGCTTGTCAATAGCGATGACAGTGACGGTGTAAGTGCTCTCGGCAGAGTTGTTCTTCACCTTGTAGGTGACGGGCTGCGAGAAGTCTTGTGCCTGACCGGAAGCGGGCGTGATAGTGGCATTCTGACTGTAGATGATGGTGGGCACGAGGGCGGTGATGTCCTCGGAGGCCGGCACGTAGATGACGATGGTCTTGGCCGTCTGGTCGATGGTGCCTTGGTATATATCGTTGATGGTGAAGGAGGTGATGCGCGCCTCGTCATGAAGCACGCGGAGTGTCCAGTCGAGGTAGGTGTCGCCGTTGCTGACGTGGAGCACCTGTGCGGCATCCATATTGAGGCGGTCGCCCTGCCGGACGTTGCAGGCAGCGCCGTCGGAGAGGGTGAGACGTGTCAGCAGCATGGCCGATGTCTCGTAGACTTCGGGCAGACGAACGGTGATGGTGCGCGAAGGAAGGTCGATGGTGCCTTCGTAGTCGTCGAGCGCAAGGGCCTCGACACGGCAGTCGCCCGAAAGGTGCAGGTCGCTGACGTTATCGGAGGAGCAGGCTGTGAGGAGTGTGGCTGCTGCAAACAGGCAGGACACACAACCGAGGAAAAGATACTTATATATAGCTTTCATATTGAAGTCAATGATGAATGATGAAGAATAAATGGTGATTTCCGTGGGACGTTACCAATTGCCCACGTTCTGGGTGTAATGGCCGTTGGACGCGGAGATCTGCTCGAAGGGGATGGGCAGGTATTCATCGCGATTGGCAGTGAAGTGGGCTGCGGTGTAGATGGCGCAGTTGTCGATTTCCTCGGCATAGTACTTGTTCAGCACGGAGGCGGCATCACCCCAGCGGACGAGGTCGAAGAAGCGTTCGCTCTCCATGCCCATTTCCAGCCGGCGCTCCATCTTGACGATGCGCAGGGCCTCCTCCTTGGAATAGCTGCCACGATAGTTGGCCACATACATCTTCACTCCGTAGCGGCTGGGGTAGCTGGCCGTCATCTGCGTGCTCTGCGCCGCCCGTGTGCGCAGACGGTTGACGAGTTGGATGGCTTCGGAGCTGTTGCCCAGCTGAGCCTCGGCCTCGGCACGCATCAGCAGTACGTCGGCATAGCGGAAGACGATGCGGTTCATGGAGCTGGCCCAGTAGCTGCCCTTGATGAGATATTGGCCGATGAGTGCGGGGTCGACATTCTGCTTCAGCGAGACATTGTAGCCATAGAGGCCGTTGGAGCGGCTCCAGATGCTGGTCTCCTCCATCATGTAGGCGGGATTGAACATATAGGGCAACCCCGGAATGCCGATGGTCAGGAAAAGGCGCGGGTCTGCGTTGTCGGTGGCTTTGTCGTAGTTCCGCTCGTTGAAACTGTTCAGTAGAGGCAGACCGTCATCGCCCGTGCGGTAAGCGTTGACAAGGTTCTGCGAGGGCTTGTAGAAATCGCAGCCGCCGTCGGTGGCGCCGGGGATGTTGGGCGGGATGAGGCCGTAGCTCCAGTTGAGGTTGCCGTAGGTCGAACCGTCGTTGCGCGAGTACTGTATGGCCCAGATGCTCTCGATGCCGTTCTCATACTCCTCCTCGGGGCGGAAGTTGTTGTGGAGGTCGTCCTCGAGGCCATAGTTTGCGTAGAGGGCGGGGGCCGTGAACTCGACTACCTTCTTCAAGTCGGCCTCGTTGATGCTGGTAACCTGGTTGGTGGCAGCGTCGTCCTGCCGATAAGCCTTGTAGAGATAGACCTTCGCGAGGAACGCGGCAGCGGCCGCTCTGGTGGGGCGTCCTTTGTCTGCCTGTGTCTCCGGCAGCGCGTCGTAAGCCTCCATGAGGTCGTCGATGATCAGCTGCCATCCCTCGTCGTTGGTGCAAGAGGTGTTGGAGAGCTGGTTGTAATCATCATAGGTCAGGTTCTCGTCGACGACGAAGGGGATGTGCTTGTAGAGACGCTTCAGCAGGAAATGTCCGTAGGCACGGAGGAACTTCATTTCAGCCAGGCGCTGTGCCTTCATCTCATAGTCGCTCTCGTTCAGGAGGGCGATGGCGCTGTTGACACGTGACAGGCTGTTGTACAGCCGCACCCACATGTCGTTGATGTTCCAGTTGGTAGTCAGCACGCCCTGCTGCACTTCGAGCTGATGGAAGACGTCGCCGTCGCTGGTGCCGCTGCCGCCCTTGTAGGCGTCGTCGGAGCGGACGTCGAAGTTCCACATGGAGAATGAGGAGTTGATGTCCTCGGCCGTTGTAAAGATGGCGTAGGCGCTGACGACCATTGCCTCGGCGTTCTCGGCCGTCTTCACCTGTTCGTCGCTGAGCGTACCCTGTGGCGTGTGCTCGTCGAGGAAGTCGGAGCAGGAAGAGAGAGCGGTTGTCGCCGTGATGCAGCAACACACTGAACCGGCAAATAAAATATTGAAAAGCTTTTTCATGATGGCTGCGTGGTGATTAAAGTGAAACATTCAGTCCGAAGGTCACGTTGACGGGAATAGGATAGCCGAAGTTGGCATTCTCCGGGTCGACGCCCGTGAAGTTCCGGCTCTTGATGGTGAAGAGATTTTGGGCGGAGAGATAAAAGCGCAGCCGCTGCAGATGGATGCGTTCCAGCGCTTTGGAGGGGACGTTGTAGCCTATCTGCACCGTGCGCAGCTTGGCAAAGCTGCCGTCCTCAACGAAATAAGAGCTGACGCGCTTCTCGTTGTTGTTGTCCTGCACGCTGACGGCGGGGATGTCAGAACCGCTGTTGGCGGGGCTCCAGGCATCGAGCAGACGCTGTCCCTTGTTCAGGTTGGAGATGTTCAGACCGCTCCAAAGATCTGTCTCGCGTTTGAGGTCGCTGATGACATCGACGCCATGCACACCCTGCCAGAACATGGTGAAGTCCCAGTCTCGGTACTGGAGGTAGATGTTCAAGCCCCATGTGAAGTCGGGCACAGGCGAATAGATCCACTCTTGATCTTTCTCGTTGATGACGCCGTCTTTGTTGAGGTCCTTCCAGCGGATGCGACCGAGACCGGCTCCGCTCTGCGCGGCATGGTTGTCAATCTCGTCCTGACTCTTGAAGATGCCGTCGTAGACGTAACCGACTTGTGCGCCCATGGGGTGTCCTACGACGCTTTCGACGCCGTTGCCACCGAAGGTGCCGTTTGCTGCGATGGTCTCGGGAAGTTTCGTCACTTTGTTGCGATAGGTGCCGATGTTGCCAGCTATATCATAGCTGAAGTCACCTGCCTTGCCGCGATAACCCACGTTCAATTCGATACCCTTATTCTCCATCTCGCCCGCGTTGATCCATTGGCTGGAACCTTCGCCCATGACACCGATACCGGGCATGTAGACAAGGATGTCGGTAGTCTTCTTGTAGTACCATTCGAAGCTACCGTAGAGTGAGTTGCGCAAGAGTCCGAAATCAAGACCGAGGTTCGTTTGTGTGGTGGTTTCCCACTTCAGGTCGTCGTTGCCGAGCTGGTTGCGCTTGAAGCCGCTGGCCAACTGCTGTCCGCCGTTGGTGCCGGCGATGTCGTAGCTGGTGCCGTAGCTCTGTCCGCCAAAGCCAGCCTCGCCGTAGTTGCTTACGTAGAGCGTGTAGCGTGCGATGTTGTCAATCTCCTGGTTACCGGTCTGACCCCAGCTGGCACGCAGCTTCAAGTCGTCGAGCCAGCGGACATTCTCCATGAACTTCTCCTGACTTATGCGCCAACCGGCACTGATGGAGGGGAAGGTACCGTAGCGGTTGTTCTTACCGAAGCGTGAGCTGCCGTCGTGACGGATGGTCAGGCTGGCCAAATAGCGGTTGTCGAAGTTGTAGTTGGCCTTGCCGAAGAAGGATACGAGCGAGAAACCGCCGCCTGTACCGTAAGCTTCGGCTTCGCCCACCGCAGCGTCCGGCCACATATAATCGGTGTTCAGCACTGCAAAGTCATAGGCCTTACCGCTGTGCCAGCTGTCATCCTCGCGGTTCAGCTCAACACCTGCCAGAAAGTCTGTGTGGTGCTTGCCGGCTTCGAGACTATAGCTGGCAACGGCGTTCCACATCCACTTCGTCCAGTGCTCCTGCTTTGCCTCGACGGCATTGGTGGAGTTGGCCACGGTGCCCTCGGTGATGGGGTAGGTAAAGATGCGCTGCTCCTTCTGTGCATAGTCGAGACCGAAGGTGCTCTTGATGTTGAAGTTTTTGAAGGGGTTGATGTTGATGAAAGCATCGCCGAACATGCGCCAATAGGTGTAGCGGTTGTCGGCGTTGCGGGCGAGGCGAGCCAGCGGGTTCTCACGGTCGGGATAGCCGCCGACGGGACCTGCGAAGCTGCCATCGGTCGTGCGGACGGGCAGTGAGGGGTTGAACTGAAGGACGTTCTCCAGAAATCCGCCTGGAGCCTGCACCTCGCTGGTGCGACTGACGGTGAAGTGTTCCCCCACGGTGATGATGTCGCGATCCTTGATCTTCAGGAGCTTATAGTCGCTGTTCATGCGGGCCGAGAAGCGGTCAAAGTCAGAGTCCTTGATGATACCCTTGTTCTTGTAGTAGCCGAGGGAGAAGAAACTGCTGCCTTTCTCAGATCCGTTGCTCAGCGAGACATCATATTTCTGCACGACGCCCGTGCGTGTGGTCTGGTCAAACCAGTCGGTGTCAGCAGCGGGAGTGGTGCCGGCGGCGTCGAGGTACTTGCTCATCGTGATGCCGTTCAACACAGGTACTCCCTGCTGGTTGTAGGTCCAGTCGTAGCGATAGCCGAGGCCGTTCATGTTGGGGTCGAGACCATCGTTGACGTAGCCCTGCCACATCACTTGCCCGAACTGCTTGGCGTTGAGCACTTCCATGCGGTTGGCATAAGTCTGGACAGCGACGCTCGCATCGAAGTCAATTTTCACCTTGCCTTCTTTGCCTCGCTTGGTGGTGATGATAATCACACCGTTGGCAGCGCGGCTACCATAGATGGAAGCAGAGGCCGCGTCTTTCAACACCTGAATCGATTCGATGTCATTGCCGTTCAGCTCGTGCATACCAGCCTTGGTGGGCACGCCGTCGATGATGTAAAGCGGGTCGTTGTTGTTCAGCGTACCAATACCGCGGATGCGCACCGTAGCTGCGCCTGAGGGATTACCGTCGGCCGAGATGTTCATGCCTGGCACACGTCCTTGCATGGCCTTGATAGGGTTGTTCTCGTTCTGTTTTGCCAGTTCATCGACACTGACCACCGAGACAGCGCCTGTCAAGTCAGCTTTGCGCTGAACCTGATAGCCCGTTACGACGAGTTCGTTCATGTCGGCGACGTTCTCGCCCATCGTGACGGTCATGCCGTCCTTGGCCTCCACCTCTTGGGTGTCAAAGCCCATGAAGGAAATGACCAATACGGCTCCCTTCTCCACTTTTAGTGTGAAGTGGCCGTCCATGTTGGTCAGCGTGCCGTTGCCGGCATTGTTTTTTTCTTTCACCGTAGCACCGGGCAGCCCCTCGCCGAGGTCGTCGAGCACAGTGCCATGGATGTCTACTTGCTGCGCCCACAGTGAGGTGCCTGCAAGAATGAGCGCGAGGCTCATCAACAATCGTCTTAGCTTTTGCATTGTTGTTTTGAGATGTTAGTTTATGAAGTTTGCGATTAGTTGCCGCAAAGTTCATAACTTATTAACAACATGCATAAAAAGAATCGTTCATCTCCTTGAAGATTTGTTTCGGTGCAACAATTTTATAAGGGAATGAACGATATTTCCTATTCTCCTTTTCACTTCCTCACCTCGCCTGGCACCATGCCGAACTCGTCCTTGAAGCATTTGGTGAAATAGGCAGGCGAGGAGAAGCCTACGGCATAAGCCACTTCAGAGACGGTCTTGTCGGTTGTCAGCAGTTGTTGGTGGCCGCGGTTGAGGCGTGCCGTGCGCAGCAGTTCCACGGGCGAGCTGCCCGTGATGGTTTTCACCTTTCGATAGAGCTGCACGCGACTCAGGTGCATCTCTGCTGCCAGGTCTTCCACGGTCAGTTCGCTGTTGCTCATATTACGCTCCACGACTTCGCGGAAGCGGGCGATGAAAGGTGACGAATCTTCCATGGCAGCTATGGCGGACGCTGTGGGTTCTGTGTCCTCTGGAGTATCAGGTGTCTCAGAGTCTTCTGTCGTCTCAGGGCCTGCAGCGTCTTTTGGGGTTGGGGGTTCTTCCTGCGTCTCTGGCAGAACATTCAGGTTCCACAGATTGTTCAGCACACGCTCACGCCGGATGTTCACCTGTCCGCGGTGATAGAGGTAGAATAGGACGATGGCGATGAGCAGCAGCCCGATGACACCACATGCCAGCACGGTGACGGTGCGCTGCACGGAGAGCTGTCGCAGATAGCCGCTGGCCAGTCGTTGCAGGCGTTCCAGCCTTTGGGAACGGCGCACGACCTCTTCGCTCTCCAGATAGAGCACATTGGCGTTCTCGTGGGTGACGAGTGCCGAGGTGAGCAGTGTCTCCTTGTCATAGGCTTTACCCGCGAGTATGTCGAGTGCCAGCTGTAGCAGCAGATCCCCGCGCGTGGGATAGATATAGGAGGCCGTGAGCAGAGAGTCGCGCACCTGACGTATGCCTCCTTGTTCGCCTGGCAATCCGTCGATGCCACAGAAGAGGGGCAGGGGATGCCCTCGTTCTTCAAAAGCCCTTCTGGCTCCCATGGCCGTCCGGTCGTTGTGGCCGAAGACAACGTCAATACGTTTGCCGTCTGCAGTCTCGCTGTTCGCGAACCATTGGTGTGTGGCCTTGTAAGCCGTTTCTTCTGTCCAGTCGCCTTGCAGCGTGGCCACGATGTGTATGCCGGGGTAGCGGCTGATTGCGTCATGGAATCCTCGGTGACGTTCGTAGGCGGGCGATGACCCTTTCAGCCCCATGACTTCCATGATGTTGCCTCTGCCGCCGATGTATGTGGCTATGTACGTCCCCATCTGGCGCCCCATCTCATAGTTGTCGGCGCTCACGAAGGCGGTGAATTTCTGTGAATCGGTTTTACGCTCGAAGACGATGACAGGGATGCCGCTGTCGTAGGTGCGGTCGATGGCGGGCGAGACATTCTGCAGTTGGTTCGGAGCCACGATGAGCAGGTCGATGCCTGCAGCCACAAGACTGTCTATTTGCTGCGTCTGACGACGGCTGTCGTCGTGGGCCGTGGCAAAACTCAGCTGCACGTCCTCGTGGAAACTCGCTTCCAGTTTCATCTCAGCGTTCTGCCAGTCGCGCCAGATGTCCTCTGAGCATTGCGAGATGCCGATATGCCTGCGTGTGTTCTCAGAAGTGCAGCTTGCCAGGAGCAGCATGAACAATATATTATATATAATGTAATGCCTCATCTGTTTCTGTGCTGTTTTTGCGTGCAAAGATACAAAGAAATTCGGATGCAGACGCTGGGAAAGGGCAAAAAAGAGGGACAGGGTGTCAAATTATTAGACGTTTTCATTCCGCTGAAGCAGAAAATGGCTGGCGAGGCTTGGAGGGAAAGAAGGAAAGACAGTACCTTTGCTGTCGAAAACGGGGGACAGGCGCTGTATGAGAACCTGTATGTGTTGTCGCCCGGCACCTCGAGTAATCGTCAAAAAAAGCAAATCAAAATGATTCATCCATTCGCCAAAGGCCAGGGGGCCTTCATCAAGATCACCTCGCTCGCCGTGGGTCTCACCGTGGGCCTCGTGCTGCTGGCCAAGGTGCAGCTGGAACGCAGCTACGACCGCTGCATCGTGGACAAGGAGCATGTGTATGAGTTGCAAGAAACGTTTCAGCGGACAGGCGAAGAGCTGCAACAGAACCGCTCCACGTCGGGCGGCATCGCACCTGTGCTGGCACAGGAGATACCCGAGGTGGTGACGGCCACACGCTATACCGCGCAGTTCGGCGAGGAGAAGCTGACGCTTGAGGACGGCAGTCGGCACTACTTTGAAGAGGCGGTATTTGCCGATTCCTGCTTCTTCGACATCTTCGCCACAAGGACGCTGGTGGGCGATGCCAAGCAGATTCTCTCGACCGCCGGGCAGTGCATGATCAGCCGTCGGCTGAGCGAGAAGATGGGCGGCGAGGTCGTCGGCCAGACATTCTGCTTCACCTCGGCCCCGCAGAAGCCGATGACCATCTGCGGCGTCTATGAGGACTATCCCGAGAACTCCACCTTCGCGCGCTTCGACATCCTCATGTCGATGCCCTCCGTCGGCACCTACGCCTGGGACGGCACAGAGAACCTCATCGGCAACGACCGCTATCATTCGTATGTACGCTTGCGTCCCGATGCCGACATGGACAAGGTGCGCGGCGAGGTCAAAGAGCTGCTGCAGCGCATTCTCCCGTGGGAGGACCTGAAGCAAACCGGCTACACGGACGCCGGCATTGAACTGGTCAGCGTCGCTGGCAGCCGCATGAAGGACACCACCGTACGCACCACCTGCATCATCCTCGCCGTGGTGGCGCTGGTGATGCTCTTCACGGCGGTGATGAACTACATCCTCGTTGTCATCAGCTCGCTCGTCGGCCGTGCCCGTCAGGTGGCTGTGCGCAAGGTGCTCGGCGCCCCTGGGCGCGAGTTCTACCTCGGCTCGACAGGCGAGGCTGCCCTTCACCTGCTGACGGCCCTTGCCCTGATGGCGCTGCTGCTCTATGCCGGCCAGGACCTGACGCGCGACCTGCTGGGCGTCAGCCTCCAGACGCTCTTCTCCCGGCAGACGTTCGCGGTGCTGCTCGCGGTCTGTCTCCTTGTGCTGCTCTGCTGCGGCATCCTGCCAGGTCTCATCTACTCGCGCATCCCGCTGACCTACGCCTACCGCCTCTACAGCGAGAGCAAACGCGTGTGGAAGCTGTCGCTGCTGGCCTTCCAGTTCGTGCTCTCGACGATGTTGCTCTGCGTGCTCACCACCATCTACCGGCAGTACAGCTTCATGCTCCATACGGACATGGGGTATCAGTATGACAATGTGGCTTACGTCAACGTGTCGGCCCTTCATGGCGACTCCATCTATTCGCTGGCCCGCGAGATAGAGAACCTGCCGTGCGTCGAGAGGACCGCTGCTGCCTACTCCCTCTTCTGCAACCGCCAGAGCGGCGACAACGTGCTCGTGCCGGGCAATCCGCAGGAAATGTTCAACTGCGCCAATATGTTCTTTGCCGAGGGCGGACTGGTGGAGACGATGGGCCTGCAGATTGTGCGCGGCCGCGACTTCGAGCGCGTGAACCATCAAGGCTGGCAGCAGGAGATGCTGGTGGACGAGCATTTTGCCGCGAAGATGAAAGAGGTGGCGGGCATAGACGACGTCGTGGGGCGGCAATTCATCAACTCGTCGTTAGGAAACCAGTATCCGTTGACCGTCGTTGGCGTGGTGAAAAACTTCACCCTAGGCTCGCTGGTGTCACGTGAGGAACGTCCCGTCATGATTGCCAACGGCAATGTCTTCACGCACTATGTCATGATGAAGCTTCAGCGCATCACACCCGACCACCTGCAGGCCGTGCAGCAACTCTGCGACCGTCTTTACCCGGATGCCGAGCTCAATGTGAAGCTCTATTCCAACGAGATGGCCGACCAGTATCAGGAGACGCGCCACACGCGCGACCTCATCCTGATAGGTTGCATCGCCTCGCTGCTCGTCACCCTCATCGGTCTGATAGGCTATGTCCGCGACGAGGTGCAGCGCCGCTCGCGCGAGCTGGCCATCCGCAAGGTGCTGGGCGCCACCATGGGCGAGGTGCAGCAGCTGTTCGGCCGCAGCATCGTTGTCATCGCCCTGCCCTCCATTGCCGTCGGCGTGGGCCTGGGCTGGTATCTGAGCACGCTGCTCATGCAGCAGTTCGCCTACAAGGTGGCGCTCCCGTGGACGGTCTTCGCCGCCGATGCCCTCTTCGTCGTCCTCGTCATCGCCGCCGTGGTCTTCGCGCAGACAAGGCGCGTGGCCAACGATAACCCTGTGGAGTATTTGAAGAAGGAATAGAAGACCCACCCCCGGCCCCTCTCCCCAGGAGTGGAGAGTTTATACCTTTCAAGAATAGCATACTTATTATAAAACAATAATCTCTAACCCCATAAACAATGACCCTATAACCTCCTACGACGCGCCAGCCTTCTCCCCTCCCTGACGGGAGGGGTTGGGGGTGGGTCTTGGAGGGGGTCTTCAATTATGATTAAACTCGAAAACATCAAGAAGGTCTTCCGCACAGACGTTGTGGAGACCACGGCCCTCGGGGGCATCTCACTGGAAGTGAAGGACGGCGAGTTTGTCGCCATTATGGGTCCTTCGGGCTGCGGCAAATCAACGTTGCTGAACATCCTCGGCCTGCTGGATAACCCCACGGAAGGCCGCTACTGGCTCGACGGCAAGGAAGTCGGGCACCTGAAGGAGCGCCAGCGCACTTTCACGCGCCGTGGCGAGATAGGTTTCGTCTTCCAGAGTTTCAACCTCATCGACGAACTCACCGTGGAGGCAAACATCGAGCTGCCGCTGAAGTACCTGGGCGTACCGGCGGCCGAGCGCAAACAGCGTGTGCAGGAAATCATGCGGCGCATGGCCATCAGCCACCGCGCCGGTCATTATCCCCAGCAACTCTCGGGCGGACAGCAGCAGCGTGTGGCCATCGCCCGCGCCGTGGTGGTCAAGCCCAAGCTGGTTCTGGCCGATGAGCCTACGGGAAACCTCGACACGAAGAACGGCAAGGAGGTCATGGACCTGCTCACGCAGCTCAATGCCGAAGGCACCACCGTCGTCATGGTGACCCACTCGCAGCACGACGCTTCCTTCGCCACCCGCACCATCAACCTCCTCGACGGCATGGTGGTGGAGAAGACACTGCTGTAACCTTGACTAAACATATTATTCAAGTTTCGGCTGTTCAAAGAACCACAGATTAAACAGATTAAACAGATTAAACAGATTTGGTCTGTCCTTAACGTGATGATTCCAGTTCGCTATTACACAGATTCGCAGCACGCTTCGCAGGTGCTGACAGACACGCTGGCAGAACGACACTCGAAAGCTGCGTAGCCTTTCGCCGGGAATCTGTGTAATTATATGGACTTCTCTCATATGAACGTATTAACGTAGGAAAAAAGAATCTGTGGAATCCGTGGAATCTGTGGTACTGGAGAACCCGACGAAAGTTGAAACATATTACCTGCTTCATCATGTTTTTGATGAAGACTTCAGGCGGCCGTCCGTGAGGATAGTCGCCTGATTTAATGATGATGCTCAGGCGAATGTCAGCCTGAATGTCACGACGTAGCCTGTCTCGGGCTGTTCCATGAGCTCGAGGTCGCCGCCTTGGCGCACCATGATCTGGCGGGAGAGGGCGAGGCCGATGCCCGTGCCGTCGTGCCTGGTGGTGTAGAAGGGGATGAAGATGCTGTCGCGGTCGGCGGCAGGGATGGGGGCGCCGTCGTTGGAGATAAAGACCCACCCCCGACCCCTCCCGTTAGGGAGGGGAGAGAATGCAGGGTGTGCTTCTCCTTCAAGCTGGAGGTCTCCCCTCCCTGACGGGAGGGGCTGGGGGTGGGTCCTTATCCTCTTCGCTCCGGCCTCTACGGCATTCTTCACCAGGTTCACCACCACCTGCTGCAGCAGCACGGGATCTGTGTGTATGGTCATACCGCTGAAACCGTCGATGTCCCATTGCAGGGTGGGGTAGAGGCGTTGCACTTCGGCGAAGAACGTATCGAGGCGGACGTCCTCGGGCTTCGGCTGTTGCAGCTGTGCGAGCTTGCGGTAGCTCTCCACGAAGGTCGTCAGCCGTGTGGCGGTGGCATGGATGCTGCGGATGCC
>CAMVFC010000054.1 GCA_947166655.1 uncultured Prevotellaceae bacterium | reverse complement strand
TCCTGCTTCAGTCTTGCGGTATTTGCCATTACTTAATCTCCTCTCCTGATTTCTTTGCATAACGGACAAGCTTGCCCTCTGCGTTCAACCTTCTACCAATACGAGTAGCTTTTCCAGACTTGGGATCCACCACATTCAGATTGGAAATGTGGATAGGAGCTTCCTGTTTCACGATACCACCCTGAGGGTTCTTCGCGCTGGGCTTCTGGCTCTTGGAGACCATGTTCAGCCCCTCGACGACAGCCCGCTGCTCCTTGACAAGGACCTTGAGCACCTTACCGCTCTGACCCTTGCTGTTGCCGGAGAGGACCATCACGGTGTCGCCTTTCTTAATATGTAACTTAGCCATTACTGTAATTGAATCTTTATTAAGATGATTAAAGGACCTCGGGTGCGAGTGAAACCACCTTCATATTAGCAGCACGGAGCTCGCGGGCGACAGGCCCGAAGATACGGCTACCACGAAGTTCACCAGCATTATTCAACAGTACGCAGGCGTTGTCGTCAAAGCGGATATAGGAACCGTCGGCACGACGGACTTCCTTGCTTGTACGGACGATCAGAGCCTTCGACACAGCACCCTTTTTAATATCACTGGAGGGAATGACGCTCTTCACAGAGACCACAATGACATCCCCCACGGTTGCATAACGACGGCGCGTACCGCCAAGCACGCGGATGCAGAGGGCTTCCTTTGCACCGCTGTTGTCTGCAACGACTAATCTAGATTCTGCCTGTATCATAACTTTTACTTAGCTCTTTCAACGATTTCTACTACTCTCCATCTCTTGGTTTTGCTCAGAGGACGGGTTTCCATGATCAGAACAGTGTCGCCCTTGTGGCAGTCGTTCTTCTCGTCGTGAGCATGGTACTTCTTCGTCTTTGAGACGAACTTACCATAAATCGGGTGTCTCTCCTTGTACTTGGCAGCCACTACAATGGTCTTATCCATCTTGTCGCTGATGACAACACCGGTTCTTGTCTTTCTTAAGTTTCTAACTTCCATGTTAATAAGACCATTATTTAAGCGTTCTTTTTCTCCGCGAGAATCGTCATCATACGAGCGATGTCACGACGCGCCTTCTTGATTTCAGAAGGATTCTCCAGGGGAGCCACGGCATGGTTGAGCAGCATCTGCTGGTACTGAGCCTTAGCCGTTTCGATTTTCTCAGCGAGCTCCTCTACGGTGAGGGCTCTTACTTCTGCACTCTTCATAATCAAGCGTTTTTGTCGTAATCTCGTCTAACAATGAACTTAGTAGTCACGGGAAGCTTCTGAGCAGCCAGGCGCAGAGCTTCTTTTGCTGTCTCATAGGGCACACCTTCTACCTCGAAGATGATACGGCCGGGAGTGATGGGGAACACGTAGCCTACGGGGTCACCCTTACCTTTACCCATTCGGACATCTGCGGGCTTCTTTGTGATGGGCTTGTCCGGGAAAATGCGGATCCATACCTGACCCTCACGCTGCATGTAGCGGGTAACGGCCACACGGGCAGCCTCAATCTGACGGCCCGTAATCCAGTGGGTGTCGAGGCTCTTGATACCGAACGATCCGAAAGCAAGCTGATTGCCGCGCTGAGCGTTACCCTTGCAACGCCCTTTTTGCGGTCTTCTATATTTAGTTCTTTTCGGCTGTAACATAATTGTGTTCTTTTGCGGGTTTAACGATTGTTGCCACGTGCACGGCGAGGACCACGGCGACCGCCACGGTCATTGCCGCCGAAGCGACCATTGTCCTTCTGCTGTGCGAAGTTCGGAGCAAGATCCTTCTTGCCGTAGACCTCGCCGCGGCAGATCCATACCTTGATGCCGAGCAGGCCGACCTTCGTCAGGGCCTCGGTCTGGCAGTAGTCGATGTCTGCGCGGAAAGTGTGCAGAGGTGTGCGGCCTTCCTTAAACATCTCGGAACGTGCGATTTCAGCGCCGTTCAGACGGCCGGAGATGAGCACCTTGATGCCTTCTGCACCGGCACGCATTGCGTTGGCGATGGCCATCTTGATGGCACGGCGATAGGCGATCTTGCCTTCCACCTGCTTGGCGATGTTGGCACCGACGATGTTTGCGTCCACATCGGGCTTCTTCACTTCGAAGATGTTGATCTGAATATCCTTATCAGTGATCTTCTTGAGTTCCTTCTTCAGAGCATCAACCTTCTCGCCGCCCTTGCCGATGATCAGGCCCGGACGTGAGGTGCATACGGTGATGGTCACGAGCTTCAAAGTACGTTCGATGACAATGCGGGAAATGCTGGCATCGCCCAGACGCACCATAAGATACTTGCGGATTTTGCTGTCCTCAAGGATGGAGTCGCCAAAGTTCTTGCCACCATACCAATTGGAATCCCAACCACGGACAATGCCGAGACGGTTGCTTATAGGATTAACTTTCTGTCCCATACTTTTACAGATTAATCATTAGTTTTAGTGTCAACGAACAAGGTGACATGATTGCTGCGCTTGCGGATGCGGTAGCCGCGGCCCTGAGGAGCCGGACGCATGCGCTTGAGGGTAGCACCTTCATCAACGAATACTCTCGAAACGATCAGTTCGCCATCCTCGGCCTTACGATCGTTCTTCTGTTCCCAGTTAGCGACAGCCGAACGGAGCAGCTTCTCGACGTCTGCAGCAGCGGCCTTCTTGTTGAAGTGCAACGTAGCCAGGGCGCGGTTTACCTCCATGCCACGAATCAAATCCACCACGTAACGCATCTTTCGCGGGGAGGAAGGTACACCCTTAGCCTTTGCAAAGTACTGGGTCTTCAGTGCAGCTTTTCTTGCTTCAGCTGCAAGTCTTTTTCTTTTTCCCATTATTGTTATATCTATTTTTTCTGGTTAAAAGGAGAACCCTGCTTACTTCTTCTTCTGGCCTGCATGACCGCCGAACTTGCGGGTGGGAGCGAACTCACCCAACTTGTGGCCGACCATGTTCTCAGTAACATACACAGGGATGAACTTATTACCGTTATGGACAGCAATCGTGTGGCCGACAAAGTCGGGGCTAATCATTGAAGCGCGAGCCCAAGTCTTCACGACATTCTTCTTGCCACTCTCGTTCATTGCAAGCACCTTTTTCTCAAGGCTGACTGCGATATATGGACCTTTCTTAAGTGAACGACTCATAATGAATTACGATTAAGTGTGATTATTTCTTGTTAGCGCGCTCAATAATATACTTGCTGGACTGCTTCTTCGGAGCACGTGTCTTGAGGCCCTTAGCATAGAGGCCCTTACGTGAACGCGGATGTCCACCGCTCTGACGGCCTTCACCACCACCCATCGGGTGATCATGCGGGTTCATGACGACACCACGGTTGTGAGGACGACGTCCGAGCCAACGGCTGCGACCGGCCTTACCGGATGCTTCCAGAGCATGATCGCTGTTACCTACGCTGCCGACGGTGGCCTTGCAGGCGCTCAGGATCTTACGGGTCTCGCCGGAAGGAAGTTTGATGACGCAGTAGCGGTCCTCACGGGAGGTCAGCTGTGCAAAGTTACCTGCCGAGCGGACCAGCAGAGCGCCCTGTCCGGGACGGAGCTCGATATTGTGAATCACAGTACCCACGGGGATGTTCTGCAGGGGAAGTGCATTACCGACTTCGGGTGCTGCCTCGGCGCCAGACATCACTGTCTGGCCAACCTTCAAACCATTGGGAGCAATGATATAACGTTTCTCACCGTCAGTGTAGAAGAGCAAAGCGATACGAGCCGAGCGGTTCGGATCGTATTCGATGGACTTCACGACTGCGGGAACACCATCTTTTTCTCTCTTGAAATCAATGAAGCGGAATTTGCGCTTGTGGCCGCCACCCATGTAGCGGACCGTCATCTTTCCGACATTGTTACGGCCGCCAGTGGAGCGCTTGCCGTAAGTAAGGGACTTCTCAGGTACTGATGCAGTAATCTCTTCGAATGTACCTATAATCTTATGTCTCTGCCCTGGTGTTGTGGGCTTCAGTTTACGTACTGCCATCTTTCTTAAATGTTACTGTAGAAATCAATGGTCTCGCCTTCCTTCAGGGTGACGATTGCTTTCTTGAATGCGTTGGTACGACCTTTGATGAGACCGGCCTTGGTGTAGCGTGTCTTGTTCTTGCCGCCATAGACAGCGGTGCTGATGCCGACGACGGTGACGTTGTAGAGGGCCTCGATCTCTTTCTTAATCTCGATTTTGTTAGCCTCAGGACGGACGATGAAGCCGAACTTGTTCTGCTTCTCCGTGATTTTGGTCATCTTCTCAGTGACCAGGGGTTTAATGATATATCCCATGATGTCTTGCGCTTACTTGTTAAGGGTTTCGCCGACAACGCCGACCGCGCTTTCCGTGAAGACAAGCACATCAGCGTCAAGCACTTTGTAAGTGTTCAGCGCCGAAGCAGCCATCACATTGGCACGCTCGATGTTACGAGCGGACAAATATACGGCTTTATCCTGACCTGACAAAACGAAAAGTACTTTTTTGCCGTCAACTTTAAGATTATTTATGACTTCGATGATATTCTTCGTCTTCGGAGCTTCAAAAGTGAAGTCTTCGACCACGAGAAGTGCATTCTCCTGAGCCTTGTAAGCGAGCGCGCTCTTGCGTGCAAGACGGCGCACCTTCTTGTTGAGCTTGAAGCCGTAGTCGCGGGGCTGAGGTCCGAAGACACGTCCGCCGCCTACGAGCACGGGGGAGTTGATATCACCGCGACGTGCACCGCCACCACCTTTCTGGCGACCAAGCTTGCGCGTAGAGCCGCTCAGCTCGGAACGGGTCTTGGCCTTAGCAGTACCTTGGCGCTGGTTGGCGAGGAAGAGCTTGACATCGAGATAGATTGCATGGTCATTGGGCTCAATGCCGTAGATAGCATCATCGAGCGCGACCTTGCGGCCAGTTTCCTGGCCTTTGATATTCAATACACTGACTTCCATTTTACTTAATTACGCTAACGATTGAACCTTTGAAACCCGGAATGCTACCCTTGATGAGGAGCAGGTTGTGCTCGGGAATCACTTTTAACACTTGGAGGTTGTGCGTAGTTACACGGACATTTCCCATCTGGCCGCCCATGCGGAGGCCCTTGAAGACCTTAGCAGGATACGAGCAGGCACCGATAGAACCCGGCTTGCGCAGACGGTCATCCTGACCGTGCGTGCTCTGACCTACGCCGCCGAAGCCATGACGTTTGACAACGCCCTGGAAGCCACGGCCCTTGCTGGTTCCGATAACGTCAACGTAAGGGGTGTCAGCGAAGAGATCCACGGTGATGGTGTCACCCAGATTCAGTTCTTGTTCGAAACCTGTGAACTCGGCCAAGTGTCTCTTGGGGGTAGTACCGCTCTTAGCGAAGTGTCCGAGCATGGGCTTGGTGGTGTTCTTCTCCTTAGCCTCTTCGAAACCGAGCTGGACGGCTTCATAGCCATCCTTCTCGACGCTCTTGATCTGGGTTACTACGCAAGGACCTAATTCGATAACAGTGCACGGCACGTTCTTGCCGTCGGCACTGAAAACGGAAGTCATTCCGATTTTCTTTCCTAATAATCCTGGCATTTCTGTAATGTGATGAATTAATGATTTCTCTATTTAAAGACTTCTTTGGTGTATGACATCCTACACCTTGATTTCTACTTCCACGCCGCTGGGCAGTTCGAGCTTCATCAGCGCGTCCACTGTCTGTGCGGTGCTGCTATAGATGTCGATAAGACGCTTGTAGGTGGAGAGTTGGAACTGCTCACGTGCCTTCTTGTTGACGAACGTAGAACGGTTCACCGTGAAGATACGCTTGTGTGTGGGGAGAGGAATAGGACCGCTCACGATGGCATTCGTAGCCTTCACTGTCTTGACAATCTTCTCAGCAGACTTGTCAACCAGGTTGTGGTCGTAGGACTTCAGTTTGATTCTGATCTTCTGACTCATGATTAAAAATTTTCCGTTTAATGATTTGTTATTGTGATTTATGAGGAGTGGCGGCGGCCAAAGAGTCATTTGCTTGACCGCCCCACTACTCTACTTGTCTATCAGACCAGGTCCACACGGCCCTTGATCTCTTCGAGCACGCTCTTGGCGATGCTGCTGGAGACGGGAGCATGGTGGTCATAGGTCATGCTGGAGGTAGCACGTCCGGAAGTGATGGTACGCAGTGCCGTCACATAGCCGAACATCTCGCCCAGGGGAACCATGGCCTTGACGATGCGAGCACCGCTGCGGCTGGTGTCCATGCCTTCCACCTGTCCACGACGCTTGTTGAGGTCGCCAATGACGTCACCCATGTTCTCCTCGGGTGTCACCACCTCGAGCTTCATGATGGGCTCCATCAGCACAGGCTTAGCCTGCGCGCATGCGTTCTTATATGCTTGGAGTGCGCAGATCTCGAACGAGAGCTGGTCGGAGTCGACGGGGTGGAAAGAGCCATCGACGAGCTCCACCTTGAGGCTGTCCATGGGGAAGCCGCCGAGGATACCATTCTTCATGGCATTTTCGAAGCCCTTCTGCACAGCGGGGATGAACTCCTTGGGGATGTTACCGCCGGTGACGCTGTTGATGAACTGCAGGCCAGTGCCCTCGAAGTCTTCGTCGATAGGACCGACGTTGACGATGATGTCGGCAAACTTACCGCGACCACCCGACTGCTTCTTGTAGACCTCGCGGAGGTTGACAGTCTTGGTGATAGCCTCCTTGTAGTTCACCTGAGGCTTACCCTGGTTGCACTCTACCTTGAACTCACGCTTCAGACGGTCGATGATGATGTCGAGGTGCAGCTCGCCCATGCCGCTGATGACGGTCTGTCCGCTCTGCTCGTCGGTCTTGACGGTGAAGGTGGGATCCTCTTCTGCCAGCTTGGCCAGGCCGTTGCTGAGTTTGTCGAGGTCCTTCTGAGTCTTGGGCTCCACGGCGATACCGATCACGGGATCGGGGAAGTCCATGGACTCGAGCACGATGGGTGCATCCTCGTCACAGAGGGTATCGCCCGTGCGGATGTCCTTGAAGCCGACACCTGCGCCGATGTCACCAGCACCGATTACCTCAACGGGGTTCTGGTGGTTGGAGTGCATCTGGAACAGACGGCTCACGCGCTCTTTCTTGCCGGAACGTGTGTTGTAGATGTAGGAACCGGCTTCGACCTTACCCGAATAGACACGGATAAAGGTGAGGCGACCCACATAGGGATCGGTAGCGATCTTGAACGCCAGGGCGGAAGTCTTCTCGTCCTCGCTGGGCTTGCGGTCTTCCTCTTCGCCCGTATCGGGGTTGGTACCGACGACGTTGGGTGTGTCGAGGGGGCTGGGCAGGAAAGCGCAGACATAGTCGAGCAGCGTCTGCACGCCCTTGTTCTTGAACGAGGAACCGCAGAGCATCGGGGTGATTTCCATGCTGACGGTGGCGGCACGCAGTCCGGCGAGGATTTCCTCTTCGGTGATGCTGTTGGGGTCGTCGAAGAACTTCTCCATGAGTGTCTCGTCGTACTCAGCGACGGTCTCCAGCATCTTGTCGCGCCATTCCTGTGCCTCGTCGACGAGTTCTGCAGGAATCTCTTCGACGCTGTACTCAGCGCCCATGGTCTCGTCGTGCCAGAGGATAGCCTTCATCTTGATGAGGTCCACGACGCCCTTGAAGTTCTCTTCAGCGCCGATAGGGATAACGACGGGCACGGCCTTTGCACCGAGAACGTCCTTCATCTGACGGACGACCTCGAAGAAGTCGGCGCCCGAACGGTCCATCTTGTTGACATAACCGATGCGAGGCACGTTGTACTTGTCAGCCTGACGCCAGACGGTCTCGGACTGAGGCTCCACGCCACCTACGGCGCAGTATGCAGCCACGGCACCGTCGAGCACACGCAGAGAGCGCTCCACCTCAGCGGTGAAGTCGACGTGTCCCGGAGTGTCAATCAGGTTGATCTTATACTTGTTGTTGTTCCAGTTCCAGAAGGTCGTGGTAGCGGCGGAGGTGATGGTGATACCACGCTCCTGCTCCTGTGCCATCCAGTCCATGGTGGCGGCGCCATCGTGCACTTCACCGATCTTGTGTGTCAGACCGGTGTAGAAAAGGATACGCTCGGACGTCGTCGTCTTACCGGCATCGATATGGGCCATGATGCCGATATTGCGTGTCAAATGCAAATCTTGTTTTGCCATTGTAATCTTGCTGCGATGTGATTAGAAACGGAAGTGTGCGAAAGCACGGTTAGCTTCAGCCATACGGTGCATGTCTTCCTTACGCTTGAAGGCACCGCCCTGCTCATTGTAGGCATCCATAATCTCAGCAGCGAGTTTGTCGGCCATGGTCTTGCCACCGCGCTTGCGAGCGAAGAGGATGAGGTTCTTCATGGAGACACTCTCCTTACGGCTGGGCCGGATTTCGGTAGGCACCTGGAAGGTGGCACCGCCGATACGACGGCTCTTCACCTCGACCTGAGGAGTGACTTTCTGAAGGGCTTCTTTCCAGATTTCGAGGGAGCTTTTCTCCTCACTCTGCATCTTGTTCTTCACGATCTCAAGAGCATCGTAGAAAATCTGATAAGAGATGCTCTTCTTTCCGTCATACATCAAGTGGTTGACGAACTTTGAGACCTTGACATCGCCGTACACGGGATCGGGCAGGACGACACGCTTCTTTGGTTTTGCTTTTCTCATTTCTTCTTGAAATGTTTTTTCGTTTGGGCTGTATTGTTTGTTCTTCAACGCCTCCGTTGAGGCATTTACTCAACCTTTTCTATACAACACAAAACCGTTTTTAATGATGTTTTTTGTACTGTGAGGTCTCTCGACCTTGTTTGTTGTTTACTTCTTGGCAGCCTTAGGACGCTTAGCACCGTACTTGGAGCGGCGCTGCGTGCGGTTAGCCACGCCAGCGGTATCGAGTGTTCCGCGGACGATGTGGTAACGTACACCAGGGAGGTCCTTCACACGACCGCCGCGCACCAGCACGATGCTGTGCTCCTGCAGGTTGTGTCCCTCTCCGGGGATGTAGCTGTTGACTTCCTTCGAGTTGGTAAGACGCACACGTGCGACCTTACGCATGGCGGAGTTAGGTTTCTTAGGAGTGGTCGTGTAAACACGAACACAGACACCGCGGCGCTGCGGACAGCTGTCCAGCGCGGGGCTCTTGCTCTTGTCTACGAGCACTCTGCGACCTTTCCGCACGAGTTGTTGAATTGTAGGCATTTTGTTACTTTTTTATTATTATATATTATGTAATTTTATCGTCTAAATATGAATGAAATGGGCATACTATGCCCTATTCGGGCTGCAAAGTTAGATAAAATCCTTCAAATGACAATGCCCCCGAAGGCTCAAAAACGCTTCGAGGGCATAAAAAAGATGATAATTGGAGATTATTTAAGTTTTTTTAACCTATAAAGGGGATCAAAGAGTCGTTTTTCAGTTGACTTTGAAGGGCGAGATGGGTCCCTGCTGCTGCTGTTTGTCCTCAGCCAGGACGATGGTACCGAAAGTCTTTTCGTAGTTGGCCATGTTTTGTTCGAGCAGACGCATGAGACGTTTTGCCTGTACGGGCGACATCACGACGCGGCTCTGCACGTTGGCTCTGGGCATTCCGGGATGGTGGAAAACGAAGTCCATGATGAACTCCGTGGGCGTGAATCCCATGATAGTCATATTAGAGTAGACGCCACGCTCCACTTCGGGAGTCATGTTCACTTGTACCTGATTTGTTTTCTGTTCGTTGTTGTTTGCCATTTTTATATTATATTAATAATGTTCGCGCGCATTAGGGGAGAAGGATAGCCTTGGCAGCACTGTTGTCCATGCTGGGCATCGTCCGTCCGACAGGCGCATTGATATACGTGGGGTCGCAGATGGTGAAGCGTCGTCCGTTCACGGTGAGGTAGTCGCCGCTGACCTCCTCGGGGAACTCCACTGCTGCAGCGAGGTGGCCCGGATAGTAGACGAGTACGGTCTTCAGGCCCACGAGGTCGCGCACCAGTCGCGTGAAGAGCGAGGAGCGGTCCTCGCAGTCGGCGTAGGGATAGAAGAGCGATTCCTCGGGGAAGAAAGCGCGGTCGTGCCCCCACACCTTATCGTCGTACTCGTAGACGAGCGACGTCTGTACGAGGTTGAGCAGTCGGCTGACGGCTTCATAGGGTGACAATCCCTGCAGTTGTGCCTTCAGTGCGGGATAGAACTGCTGCTGCACGACGGGGCTGAGCGGCGTGTTGGCGTAGGTAGCCCAGCGCGTGAGCACGTTTCCTCCGATTTCCGACGAGGGATATCCGTCGTAGAAGTCGATGAGGTTGCGGTTGACAGCCGTCGTTGCGCGCACGTTCTGGTAGGCTTTCGACTGGAAGGTGCGTTCGGGCGATGCCGCGAGGTTGATGTTCATGTTCTCCGTGAGGATGAGCGAGAGCGCCCTCTCTGCGGGGTACGGGAGGTTACAGATGCTCATCTCACGTGCCGAGCCCGTGAGGGGATAGTACTGCTCTCCGGCGAGGGTGAAGTAAGACTTTCCGTAGATGATGTGCCGGCAGGCGTAGAGCATGTGCAGCTGTCCGGGGGTCACGGCCAGTCGCATTTGGTAGCCCGTCTGGCAATACATGTAGGCCATGAAGAGCGTGGCTTCGTTACCCTTTCCCATGCAGGCCTCTGCGGCGGTGCTCAGGAGCTGTAGGTAGGCCCAGTCGCCGAGCTTCATGTCTTGGCGATAGTGCAGGCAGTCGGCCAGCGCATTGTTGAACTCCTTGCCGGAGAGCTTCTTCCAAGCCTCGGCGATGTCGGCGGGGTTCAGTGAGGCGAGGCTGATTTTGTCGTCCTTGTCGAAGCGCACGGTGAGCTTAGTTCCGAGGAAGTGGAAGTCGACGGTCTCCGACGTCTTCGTGCGGTCGTCCTCGGGGATGGGCTGTATGGGCAGCGGCTGCGGCTCAGGCACGACGGGTGTGATGAACTCTTCGATGGTGATGGGTCGAGTCGGCAGTTTCTTTCCCTCGTCCTTCTTGGGCACGGGCAGCACCACGGGCTTGACATCCTCAATGACGGGCTGCTGCTTGGGCGGCTCGCTCTTGAAGTTCTTCCAGCACTGCTTAGAGAACTCGGCGTACTCCTCGTTGATGGCCTTTCTGAACTGGTCGAACTCCTCCTCGGTGGCTTTCTTGAAGCCTTCGAACTCCGAGCGGTATTTGTCCATGAGGCTTTCGCTCTTCTGCGCCTTGTCGTCCTTGGGTTTCACGACGACGGTGGCTTTCCCGTTCTGTTCGCCGACCTTCTTGGCATTGTCTCTCTGGTCGCGGATGAACTTCAGCTGGTCGGGTTGCAGCAGCACGGCGATGTTGCCCTGCTTCTGCCGCATGTTAGCGAGCGAGTACTCGCCCTCGGCACGCACAACGTACTGGCGCGATTCCTGCTCGTCGATGATGCGCAGGGTGCAGTCGGCCGGTATGCGCACGGTGGCGCTGGCGGTGAGCACGTCCCAGGGTTTGATGTCCCTGGGTCCTTGTGTGGTGACGACTTGCGCTCCTCCGCTGACGGAATAAACAAAGAATTTCTGTGCTTGCACGGCCACAGAGATCAGCGTGGCCATCAGCAGCAAGATGGGTCTGAGCTGTTTCATTGTCTTGTCGTTATTGGTGGGTTCTATAAATTAGCTTTGGAATGTTCTCAGCCTATTCCCGAGCAGATTTTGTTTCAAGGCCGCAGGGGCGTAGCGGGCTACGTTCCAAGGACTTGAAGCAAAAGATGCCGGAAAGAGGCAAGAACAAACAAAGATAATTCATAGAGAATTTGTTATTTATAGAATACGCCTGTTAGCTTATTCGAGGATGGCCACGTTGACACGTGCGTTTTTGACGATGGGCATGGTCATGCCGATGGAGGCTCCCATGTAGGTGGGGTCGCTGACGTAGTATCTGTCGACACCGAGCTGCATGTAGTCCCCCTGCACGCCGTCGTTCTCGTCGAAGTGTACGGCACAGGCCAGGTGTCCGGGATTCTCATAATGTACGAGTGCGACGTCCAGCCCCACGAGGTCTCTGACGAGTCTGGAGAAGAGGATGGCGTGGTCTTCGCAGTCGCTGACGTCGTAGAAGAGCGTCTCTTCGGCGAAGAAGGCGCGGTCGTGCCCCCATCGTTTCTCGTCGAGTTCGTAGGTGAAGCCGTGCATGAGGTCCAGCAGTCGCGCCACGGCCTCCTTCTTTGAGCGTCCCTCCAGCTCCTTCTTCAGTGCGGGATAGAGCTGGTCCTTGATGCTCTGGTCGAGGGGTGTGTTGGCCAGCATCACCCACCGCGTCATGTGATCGTCGCCGATGCGCGAGGAGGGGTAGGTGCCGAAGAAGTCCATGAGGTTCTTGTTCACGTCGACACTGATGCGCAGCGACTTGTCGCGATAGGCGGTGAAGATGTGGTTGGTGGACGTCTGCCGGTCCAGTTTCGGTTCCTCAGGCACCAGCAGCGAGAGGGATTCCTCCTGCTCGAAGGCGGCGGGGCAAGCGTTGACGGGCGCGTAGGTATTGACGTTCTGGTTGAGTGCGTAGTAGTACACGCCGTTGTAGCTCCATGCCGGTTTTCCAAAGATGACGTGCTGCGTGCCGTAGAGCATCAGCAGTTTGCCCTCGACGGCACCGAGACGCACGCGGTAGCCCGACTGGCAGTAGATGTAGGCCGTGAGGAAAGTGGCCTCGTTGGTGTTCTCTCCCAGATAGGCGTTGGCCATGGAGCAGAGCATCTGCAGGTAGGCCCAGTCGCAGAGCTGGTGTTCCTCCTTGAGCTGCAGGCAGTCGTCGATGAGGTCCTTGTACTGGGGTGTCGAGCAGAGTCGCCAGGCGTTGGCCACGGCGGTTTTCTCGGGGTTGGGCAGGCTGAGCTGCTCTTTGATGTCTCCGATGTTGACCCTCATGGCTGTTCCGTAGACGGTGAACTCCAGCCACTTAGGTTCGCTGACGGTGACCTTCTCCTCTTCGGGTTCGATGCTCTGCAAGGGGTTCTCGGGCGTCGCCGGCTGCTGTTCGTCCGGCACCACCTGCTGTTCGGCCAGTTCCTGCTGCTGGCGCTGGCGTGCCTCTTCCTGCTGGCGCAGGGTTTCCTCCTGTGCCTGCTGCACAGCCTTCTCGCGTGCCAGCCGGCGCTCCTCCAGCAGTTGCTGCTGGCGCCGCTGCTCTTCTTTCTTTTTCTTGTCCTTCTTCTTGAAGATTGGCTTGATAGCCCTGTCCTTCAGGTTGTTAACAGCCTTGACGATGGCATTGAAGTTGAAGAGCGCGTTGGTGGGCGGCGTGACTTCCTCCTGGGGTGGAATGGCCATCTCCAGCACCTGCTCTCTCCTCAGCCCCATGTCTTTGGGCTGCGGCATGGGCTTTTCCGGGGCAAACTCCTTCCACGACTGTTCGAGCAGGTCGGCAAACTCGCGGTTACACTCGTCGCGAAAGGCTTCCCACTCCTTGTCGGTATCCTTCATGAACTCGTCCCATTCCTTGGAGAAATCGTCGAAGCCCTCTTGCGCGCGGGCGGGCGTAAAAGAGAAGACGGCCAGGGCCGTAATCCACAGTATTCTATGGTAATTCTTCATAGTAGATTAGTTTTCAGTTTATAAACAAAACGTCTCTACGCTTTCCCCCGCCTCCGGGCCGCAGTGGCCCGGAGGGAGGGGGCAGGTAGAGTTTCGTGTGCGCAACCTCATGGTGGGGGTTGATCCGCGGACGAGGCCTTACTTCATGGCCTTGTCGAAGCTGGTGGCCAGGTCCTCGCTCTCCTTGAGGAGTTCTTCGCGGATGACTTCCTGGGCCGCCTGCTTGGCAGCGGAAGCGGGATAGCACATGGTGATGCTGACCTCTACGTTTCCGTTCTTGGTCTTGCGGTAGACCTCGACGGCCGTGATGGTCTGGTGGAGTGTGCCTCCGATGAGCTGCTCCGACTTGCTGAGGGTCTGGTTGATGGAGGTAGCCTCGTCGCTGGTAATCTGTCGGTTGGCCTCGTTGGTCTTGATGATGCCTGCGATCTCTGTCTTGATCTTAGCCACGATGTCGCGGCGTGCGGCAGCCTCGGCCTGCAGCTTGGCAGCGCTCTGGAAGCCGGCAGTGGCCTCGTTGGTTGTCTTGTAGTATTCGGGTTCCTCCATGGTCATGCTCTTGTAAAGCTGCATTTCCAGGGGCTTGGCGCCGGGAGCGACGTTCCAACCCTCTTTCTTCAACGCCTTAGCCTGCTTCTTGGCTGCTTTTTCGAGGGGATCTGCATAGCTGTTGATGCTGAATACGAAAGCGCTCAGGAGCGCCAGTAACATAAACTTTTTCATAGTTTTTGGTTTTAAAAAGATGATTTACTTGTTTCAGTTTTTTCACTGTTCTGCGGGGCAAAGATATGAATTAATTTCTTTACGCCGCAAATTTTAGCAGGAAAAAATGCGATTTCAGGGCAAAAGAGAGCAAAAACCCTAACCTATGAGGGAAAATCCCTCTTTCTGCGTAGGGCATTGCCTTTGCGTTCCGGCTGCCTACGGAGCCGCTTCTGCCCCACGGGCCGGGCGCTTGTGCTGAAAGGTGGACGGCATCGGGAGGGCAACCTGCGGGAAACTGAGTGAAGGCCGAGGGGCGCTCGAAGGGAAAACCGCTGGGAATCAACGCAAAGACCGACGGGAGCGCGAACGAAAGCTGAGGGCATCGAGGCGAAAGCTGAGGGCATCGAGGCGAAAGTCAAGGGAGAGTGAGGCGGAAGTCAAGGGAGAGCGGGGCGAAAGTCAAGGGACTTTCGGAGAAAAATCACTGAGAATCGAGGCAAAAGTCAAGGGAAAACCGAGCGAAAGTCAAGGGACTTTCAGAGAAAAATCACTGAGAATCGAGGCGAAAGACAAGGGAGAGTGAGGCAAAAGGCAAGGGACTTAACCTTCGCTGGGTTTTCCTGTACCACAGATTACTCGGAGTTCACAGATTTCCGGACTCTCCCCCCGCCCTCCCTAAAGGGAGGGAGCAGTTACTTCTAAAAGCAGAGAACCTGAATATCTGCTCTTGTCAGGTAATCGCTCCCTCCCTTTAGGGTGCGAGGAAGACGGAACTAAGTGTTCCGGCTGGACTCGTTCGGGGGGAGAGTCCGGAAATCTGTGGCTCCTTGTACAGCATCAAGTCCAAGACCCACATGGAGATGCGACACTTCGGCCGCTTCATCCTTCATGCGGGATTCTACCATCTGTTCACGTGGAAGGGTTACGAGCAGAAGGACCTCACCACCGTCAATCCGCTCTACCTCAACTCGCAGGGCGACCGCGGCTCAGCACGGATGCTCGTCATCAACCCCATCATAGAAATGGACTTGCGAGAGGGGTGGAGCCTTGTCGCCGCAGCGTCCTACTTCTCTCGCAAGTCCAAATATAAGTATGAGTCTGATGTCAGCGCCGACACCTTCGAGGGGCGTCTCGGCCTGACGTATCATTTCTGAGCCTTAGTCGATTTCCTCGTCTGCCTCGTAGCCGCCCATCTCGCGGATGGCGTTCTTCAGCATGGTGTACTGCTGGTAGAGGTGGTTGACGGCTTCCTCGCCCACGGTGTAGTCGTGCATCGGGCTCTTGAGGAAGAAGCTCAGGAAGCGCTGCGTGCCGTAGCGTCCGGCACGCACGGCCAGGTCGATGAGCAGACACAGGTCGAGACAGAGCGGTGCGGCCAGGATGCTGTCGCGGCAGAGGAAGTTGATCTTGATCTGCATGGGATAGCCCATCCAGCCGAAGATATCGATGTTATCCCAACCTTCCTTGTTGTCGTTGCGCGGCGGATAATAGTTGATGCGCACTTTGTGGAAGTACTGCGTGTCCTCATCGTTGCCGTGAGCGTACAGGTCGGGCTGCACGTCGGGCTTGAGAATGGTCTCCAAGGTGGAGAGCTTCGACACCTCTTTCGTGCGGAAGTTAGCGGGCTCGTCGAGCACCAGGCCGTCGCGGTTGCCCAGGATATTCGTGGAGAACCAGCCGCTGAGGCCGAGGCAGCGCGTGCCGATGATGGGTGCGAAGCCGCTCTTCACCAGCGTCTGGCCCGTCTTGAAGTCCTTGCCGGCGATGGGCATACGGGTCTTCTCGGCCAGTTCCCACATGGCGGGGATGTCCACCGTAGTGTTCGGGGCGCCCATGATGAAGGGGGCTCCCTCGACGAGGGCGGCGTAGGCGTAGCACATCGAGGGCGCAACGTGCTCGCGGTCGTCAGCCTTCATGGCTGCTTCGAGGTCGGCGAGGTGGTAGTGCACCTTCTCATCCACGGGAACGTATATTTCCGTGCTGGCAGCCCAGAGGACGACGATGCGGCTGCAGCCCTTCTCTGCCTTGAAGCGGCGAATGTCCTCGCGCAGAGCTTCCACCATCTCCCAGCGTGTCTGGCAGGGCTTCACGTTGTCGCCGTCCAGGCGCTTGGCATAGTTCTTGTCGAAGGCCGCGGGCAGGGGCTTGATGGCTTCCAGCTCGTCGCGAACGGGCTCGATGTCTTTTTCCTTCAGCACCTCGGCGTACATTGCACTCTGATAGGCGTTCTGCGGATAGACATCCCAGCAGCCGAAGACGATGTCGTCCAGGCTGGCCAGCGGCACAATGTCTGCATATTTCAGATACTTCTTGTCCTCTCCCTTGCCGACGCGGATCTTGTCATACTGCGTCATGCTGCCGACGGGCTTGGTCAGACCCTTGCGGGCCATCAGCACACCGGTCATGAAGGTCGTGGCGACGGCACCGTTGCCGACCACCATGATACCTAACTTTCCCTCTGCAGGTTTTACATTTGTTTTAGTCATTGTCTGTATGAGCTTTGAACTTGTGTTTCGAATTGCGGCTGCAAATATATATATTTCAAGGCAGAAAACAAGAAGCCATAATTCTACAACATTGTCCTATTCTTCGTTTTTCCACAAAAATATTTCAGAATTTTCTCAGATGGAGCACGGTGTCGCCCCGTTCCAGGACGAGCGACGAACTGCTCAGCGTGCGCACCCGGAAGCGTGCGTCCAGCGTGTGGATGCCCCAATGGTCGAGCAGGCCGTGCGGGTTGTCATCGGTGCCTCCGGCCATCTCAGCGGCCGTCAGCCATTCGTTGTTGTCGCTCTGCGTGCGGTGCAGACTGTGGTGGGCGAAGTTCCAGAAGAGCAGCGAGTCGCCCTCGTGGCTGAACTCGGCATAGTAGCGATGGTCTTCAGAGTTCCACTCGCTCAGGTGGAGCTGAAAACACAGGTAGGCGCGCAGCGGTTTGGCATCGCGAACGCTGTCGGGTGTCTCGATGCGCATCATCTGCCACTGCCCGTCGAGCAGCCCGTTGATAGGCACTTTGTCGCAGGCTGTCAGGGCCTGGAGGAGCAGCACTGCTGCAATGAGGGTCTTTATCTGTTTCATGTGATGTAGTTCATCTGAAGTGAATACTATTTCAGCCGAAGACGTCGCGCCACGGTCAGCTGCACGCCGGTGCTGTTACCGATGAGGTCGCCGTGGTCCAGGCCTACGGCCAGCTTGCCCGTCCAGCCTTCGGCCCAACGGGGTGTGTAGGCCGCCTCGGCAAGCAGATAAGTCTGTGTGTAGCAGTCCTCGAGGGGGAACTCGTAGGTGCCCCAGTTGCGTGTCAGCGACGCCAGCAGGCGCCAATGCCACTCTGCCGAGGGGTCGCCGGCGATGCCCACGTGCCAGGATTTCAGACGGTTATTGTACACGCGGAGGCGATGGTCTTCGCCCAGCGCTGCATTGTACAGCGGCGAGGTGAAGAAGGGATTGCCGATGACCATGCCATAGTGCATCCATCCGGCGTAGTTCAGGTGGTTGTAGTAGTTGTCGCGCCCGGCCATGGCCTCGGGCAGGTTGGCCGTGCCGTCGTGATAGACGGCGCCGCTCTGGTTCGTCGACGACATAAACTCGACCACAGCCGAGCTGACCCACCTGTTTTTCGGAAGGGTGACTTCGCCGCCGATCAGCATGTCGCGGATGCCGTACTGCACGGTCAGGTTGGAATGGTCTTCAAAGAAACGCTCCCAGTAGGCGCGTGCCTGCCAGCGCTCGCCGTGGTAGCGCAGCTGCATGACGTAGCTGCCCAGGGTGTTGCCCGAGCTGTTGGGGTTGCTGCCGTCGGTGGCGTCGCTGCCGCGGCAGAGCAGCGCGTCGATGAAGGCACGCAGGTCGGTGGCATGTTCATAGGTGGTGGCCAGTCCGTCGTGGGCGCGTGCCGTAGTGACGCCATAGCTGGTGCCGCCGAACTGCGTGGCCATGCGCAGGCCTATCTCGTAGGTCAGGGGGAAAAGCTCCGGCCGACCGAACTGCCAGTAGAGGGCTTTCTCGTGGTACAGGGTGTTCTTGGCGTAGCGGTCGATGGGGCGACTCCAGGATTGCTGCCAGCTGCCGTCGGTCATGATGCCGTAGCTGCCGTTCATCTTCCACTTCCACCAGCCTCGGGTGCCGGGGAAGGCGAACCAGTCGATGTCCAGCCGCGCCTGCGGCACGGGCCGCGCATTGATGCCGAAGAGCAGTTCGCCGCTGCCCAGTTCGGGGTTCTGCGTCTCCATAGGCTGCTGCTTCGAGCCTACGGTGAGCCTCAGCTTTTTCCACTGTGCCTGGACGTAGGCCTGCTGCACGGCAAAGGTGCGCTCGTGCCGGGCCGCCAGGACGAGGTCCAGACCGTAGCCCAATTGCCAGGGACGGCCTGCATCGTGCTGCAGCAGTCGCTCCACAGCCACGCGTCCGTAGGCCGAAGTAGGCTCCACACTGCCGACGCCGTAGCGGTTGGCCGTCAGCCAGAGCGGCGCGTAGGTGCCGGAGCTCGTCGTTGCAGAAGCGCTGACGGTGAGCTCCGTGCCTTCGAAGCGGGACTGCGCGGCCAGCGGTGCCGTCAGCAGCAGACTCATGAATGCAAAAAGTGTTCTTCTCATAACAGGTCTTTCAGTTCTTTAATGTTCGTGATAGTCGCGGTGGGCAGGCGCTCGTCGACGTCCTCGTCGGCCCATCCGCGCCCGCGGATCCAGACGGTCTGGCAGCCGATGGCGGCCGCCGGGACGATGTCTTTGCTGTAAGAGTCGCCGATGACGACGACGTCCTTCGCTTGCAACCCCAGCGCGTCGACCCCCATCTGGAAGATGCGGGGGTCAGGCTTGCGCACGCCGACGACGGCGGACTCCACGACGTCCTGAAACAGTTCGAGGCGGAAGTCGCGCAGGATGGCGTGTATGTTGCCGTAGAAATTACTCACCAGCACCATCGGGTAGCGCTCTGCCAGGCAGCGCAGCACCTCTCGGCTGGTCTGGAGAACATCGAGCACGTGCTCATAGCAGTGGCGTGCCACGGCTTCGCACAGCGCCTCCACCCCATCGCCTTGCGCCGTGGAGCGTGGGCCGTGGGGTGGCTCCCACTTCCCGTTTTCCACCAGCCACTGCATCTCCACGCCGACCTTGATGCGAAGCAGGTCGAGCATCGTGTGCTCGGGACGCACGAGCGGCAGCCGCGCCAGTGTGCGTTCGCCGTGGACGTAGGCATCGCGGAAGGCCTGCTTGTCCACGCAGATGCCGGCGGCGAGGTAGCCGTCCCACAGCACCTCGGACCAGTGCACGCTATTCGTGTCGATGGTGCCGCCGTAGTCGAAGATGAGTCCTTTAGCCTTCATGTTCCAGTTCGTCGGCAAAGGTTCGGCTGAAGCGCTCATGGCAGTGCCGCATGTGCAGGTAGATGACCAGCAGCACCGTCAGTTCGAAGACGGGATAGATCCAAGGCTGGTCCACGAGACAGCCGATGTAGAGCACGCAGGCACGCGTATTGAACGTCAGTATATTGGTCCACTTCATCAGGGGCAGGCTCTGCTGGCGGAAGCGGTCGCGGAAGTCCTGCGGGATGTCGTCGCCATAGGTGCGTTTCAGCGTGCGCCAGAGTCGCTGGAACTGCGGCGTGGCCAACTCCTGGGTATGGGTGTAGTTGACGTAGAACCACTGGAAGCCCTTCTCGATGAGATGTCCTCGCCAGGGCATCTCTTCGTACTTCTGTCGCTGCTGCTCGTAGTGGTCGAACTCGCTGCCGCCCTTGCCCTTGAGGAAGAAGAGGTGGATGTTGCGGTAGTAGTCGGCCAGCTGACATTCGTAGGTGTGTGCTCCGAAACCGGCGGTGGCGCAGAGGGCGAAGGCCCACCATCCCCAGGTCTGCGTCTCGGCCAGCGGCATCACCTTGTCGAAGAGTCGCAGGGCGAGGCAGAGATAGATGGGGAAGAACCACACGTCGGACGAGGCTCCGTCGAGGATGCGCCCCAGGGGCGTCGTCTGTCCCGTCATGCGTGCGAGCTGTCCGTCGGCGCTGTCGTAGAAATTGGCCCACATCAGCAGCAGCACGCCGCAGACGTTCAGGATGAAGCCCTGCTGCGTGTCGGCGTCGAAGTAGAAGAGGACACCGGCGGCGGCACCCAGAATCATCGACAGCACCGTCACCGTGTTCGGGTGGACGCCGAGACGCTTGAACAGCAATGCCCATCGGTAGCCGACAGGACGGGTGAAGACGACATCGAACCACTCCTCGGTGTCGGTGGACTTAAAGGTAGATGCTACGTTTTGTTTCTGTTCCATGATGAATTGTTTTTCGACTTTCCAGACCGGTCTGTCGTTCCACGTTCCAATCCTTCAGCCTCTCAACTTTTCAATATTTCAATGTTTCAACTTTTCAATTTCTCAGGTCGTTGCCATCTTCCAGTCTTTCAACCTTTCAATTTTTCAACCTTTCAATATTTCAATATTTCAATTTTTCAACCTTTCAATTTTTCAACTTTTCAATGTTTCAACTTCTCTGCCTTTCAATTTTTCAACCTTTCAATATTTCAATTTTTCAACCTTTCAACTTTTCAATCTCCCCCGCGATGGCCTCTGCAGCGCTGTCGCGGCAGCGG
>CAMVFC010000053.1 GCA_947166655.1 uncultured Prevotellaceae bacterium | reverse complement strand
GGCTTATCCCAACGAGGCCGAGGAACTCTTCGCCGAGGCTCAGAAGATGGCCCAGCTTCGCTACAAGACCTACGTCCGCAAGACGCAGGAGAACTGGGAGGACTAATATCACGAGTGGTCAGGAGTTCCGCTCCTGACACATCTTCCTAACAACGCAAGCGGCGCACCCACATCGGATGCGCCGCTTGTCATATCGCGCCTGTCAGCAGTGGAGTATAGAGAATTGTAAGATTATCCGATTCGGATAATCTTTTTTGGATAATTACTTGGAGGTACAAATGAAAACATGTATCTTTGCCAGCGAAAAAGATGCTTATTAGTTATGATTGAGAATCCTTTCATCACTTTTGGCTACGAGTCGGCGGCCTTTTTTTGCGACCGCAAAGTCGAGACTCACGAATTGGTCACGATGCTGACAAATGGTAATCATGCAGCTCTGATTTCTCCGCGTCGCATGGGCAAGACGGGGTTGATACGCCATTGCTTTGCACAAAAGGAGATACAGGAACGATACTACACCTTCTTGATTGACATCTATGCCACAAAGAACCTGCAGGATATGGTCTATCGCATGGGGCAAGGCATCGTGAACAAACTGAAGCCGCGTGGTCAGTCGGCTATCGATGGCTTCTTACGCTTTGTAACCTCGCTGCGCACAGGTATATCCTTCGACGGACAAGGCAACGCCAGTTGGAATGTGGGAGTGGGAGATATCAAATCGCCCAGTTTCACCTTAGAGGAGATTTTCAATTATCTAAAGGCTGCAGACAGGAAATGCATCGTCGCCATCGATGAGTTCCAAGCCATCAATGACTATCCCGAACAGAATGTGGAGGAGCTGATGCGAACCTACGTGCAGGACTGCCGAAATGCCGTTTTCATTTTCTCTGGCTCGCAGAAGAGCATGATGAGCGAGATGTTCTCATCGCCCGCGCGCCCCTTCTATCAGAGCGTTTCACTGATGTTCCTGAAGCCTGTGGCATTGCAGGAATATGAGGTGTTTGCTAAAGGGCATTTCGAAAAGGTTGGAAAACAGATTGCCAATGATGTGGTGAGGGCTATCTATGAGAGGTTCGATGGCACTACGTGGTATCTGCAAAAGGTGCTCAATCAACTCTTTGCGACAAAGGACTGCGCTATCGTAAGTGATGTTGACGAAGCTGTACAGCAAATCATCAATCAAAACGAGGAAGCCTATAAAGATGTGCTCTATCAACTGACGGCTCGACAGCGCGACCTGCTTGTTGCAGTCAGTCGCGAAGGCAAAGCCAAGCAGATTACGGGGATGGCTTTTGTCAAGCGTTACCACCTCTCTTCTGCCAGCAGCGTACAAAAGTCAGCCCAGGCACTTATGGAAAAACAGCTGTTGACTCATCAGCAAGGCATCTATGAGGTTTATGACAAGTTCATGTCTGAATGGCTTCAGAAGTGTTGAGGCCAATGCTCCATCATCTCCCAAACTGTCCTGACCTTGCGCGTACTGCGCAAACGCCATTTCGTTTTTGAAAGCCCTTGCCCGCCTCGGGCAAGTCCGTTTTCATTTCATTCCGCTTTTGCCTGCCCTTGGCAAGGCATTTATTATTCTGTTTCGCCTTTGCCCGATACGTGCAAGCCCTTTATTTTTCGTTAATGCTTTTGCGCGGCCATTTCTGACCCTTTGGCAATATTATTTCGACCACAAAAGTAGTAAATAATCCTCAGACGTGAACTTCTGAGCCAAGAAAATTGGAGATTATAGCTCTTTTTAATGCTTTTTAATCCAATCTTGCCTGTTTTCTACGCGAAAATCCGTATTTTCGCAGCGGATTTGAGGCCAAATAGCCCTTTTCCAAGACATATTGGTTAAGATTTAGCGTTCGCTATCTCATTCAACATCCGAAAATGTAGGAGTTTAAGGATGAACTTGTGTTCAAGTTGAATAGATATGTTGAATGCTTGCGCGTAAGCGTGGGCATCAATTATCTACAGAACACAGGCCTCTCCTACAGCCTTCGGATTAGATAAGAAGATTGTTCACGCTTCTTCTTTGAATTATTCAGTGGATTTGAAAATATATATGCAAATATGGAATCCAACAAACAAAACTACCTTGAGTCGATTTTCAAATCGGCAGAACAAAGAATGAAAGAATTCAAAATGCCTTTGGTGAATGAAGGCAAATTTGAAGCGCTAATGTATGGAATTTGGTTAGGGATGAAAGCTCTAGATGAATTTGGCATTCCACAGAATTATGAAGAGTCATATTCAATAGTTGAAGATTTTTTAGTAAATTATGCCGAGCGACTTGGAATATCACCAGACAAAAAGGTCGAACGTCTCTTTGTTTTCAGAGATGAGGAGTGGAATAATGAAACTATGGCTTTAGCAAAATCTAATTATCCTCAGACTAAGCAGTATTTGCCAGAATATCTTTATTTATGTTTTGTGGATTCCCCTCTTGTTTTGTATGGTGATGCAACAAATCTGCACAATAGGGCAGAACAAATTGACACGTCTGATTTGATAGAATTCTTAGCGGCATTTGAGATTTATTATAACAGTCTGATAGGAGACTTCAAAACTTTTATGTCAAACAAAAGTGATGGAGAACAAATAAAGAATAATGATGCAACTCAAAATATAATCAAGAACAACAAATCTGTTTATACAGATTTTGAAAATCAGATTATTAAATGGATAAGTGTTCAGGACAACATAAATAATGTTCCTCTTGAAGACATATTATATATGCCATCTATTACGTTGAGAATGCTGGACAAGTTAGTATGCGAGACAATACTATCTTATAAAGTCTTAGACCTAAGCAATGGGGTCGATTCCATAACAGTTCTTTTCAAAAAAGACCTTGATTATTTGCAAAACAACAGAAAAGGTCTAGTAGAATGTGCTAAACCCATGTTGGAAAAGGATCTTGAGACCCGTAAAAGATGCGTTGAACTATTACGTTCAACGAAATTAGATAAAGATGAAAAAGAGGATTTGGAATCTGTGATTCCTACAGGGGAGGAGATGCTAAATAAATTACTTAGTTGCATAGATAATACAATAAAAATGATAGACATAGTGATTAATGCGAAGAAAAACAATAATAAGCCACAAACTCCCATAAAGCCCCCAAAAAAGGGATGCATATCTGTTCTTATGGTCATTGCTATTCTAATAGGTCTCTGTGGCATGTTACTTTGAATATAGAGAAGAGAAAGCTCTTACCTTCTTCAAAAATGTATTTCGGGAGGACGCCACTGAATCACCAGCGCGTCCTCCCGAATCATTTTCCGCCTGATTATGATGTAAATGAGAGAGCGGACAGAACAAAGCTTGCCGATTTGCTATCATCCGAAGCCCCTCTTCGCCGCTCCTGCGGCATAATTCTCGAAGAGTGCCCTGCCAATGCCAAAGGTGGCTCCAATGATGATGTGTTTTTTAGTCATTTCTATGTTTCATTTCGTTTAAGAATCTTTTCTGGAAACTATTCTTACCGAACCAACTGTTCCCTTATTCTTTCGGCTATAGGAAACATTCCGGAATACTTCTTATAATCTTCCTGCAACAGTGCAGATGAAGATAATGCCTTTGTGTCGGTATATTCATGTTCGACAACGTAGAAGGCATCTTCAACATCAATGTCCCTTACAAGATTCTCTTTTTTATGGGTCAATGTCAGATGTCTGTAACTACAGGAAGATTTCAAGTCGAAGACGGAAGGAGCAGCTTCATTATATCGATATAACTCTGTCTTATTGTGTTTCGACAAAACTTGTGTGTAACCGAATAGCTTTATCACAAGAGAGGTTTTGGGAAACAAGACATCCATAGACAGAAGCATCTCGCTCTTTTCAGCAATTAACTCGCAACTACCTATTGATACAGAATCTGCATAGACAACCCCTGACTTTATACTTCTCTTTTTGTCGTGCAAGGTCTCCTCATATAAGGTTTTCTTATCAAGATACGGAAGAGCCATGTACCTGTCGCTCATCATCATGCTGCGCTTCTTCTGTGCGATGTCCTGTCTCTTCGACATGAAGTAATTCGTGACGACATTCCCGCAATGCACCTTTTTGCTTTTGGTGTCGATATAGAACTCCCGTATGCCGTCCATATAGTACTTCAGGCATGAATCCACATGCTCTATACTCCTGAAGTACACTTTACAATGATAATACTTCTTTTTCTTTGCCGTAATCGTGACTTTTGGTATGTTATAGGATGATGGAGACAGGAGAATGATGCTGTCCTCATCGTAAACGAGGCTCTTAGGCTCATAGCTTATATGAGAGATTTGATATTCGGAACCTTTCTGAAGATGAATATACCCTCCCATGTCCGAGCGACCTATGACTGTTCCATCGGCATCATAAACGGTGGCATAGCTGACAGGATTCTTGGTGATGCTGTCCGCCAGCATCACTGACTGGGCAAATCCCACCAAGTCGGTAAAGAAAAGAAATAGAGCTAAGATAAAAAGTCTCATGCTGCAATTAAGAACAAAAGCCCTCTCCGCCGCTCCTGCGACATGGCCATTCAGAATAAGTCTGAGAGTGTGCCGGTCTGCAGGAAAAGCAGTGTCAGTTCTGTGTCATTTTGTTGCCACGTCATCAACCAGTCCGGTTCGATGTGGCACTCCCATTGTCCGTCTCTGTTGCCCGATAACTTGTGAGGACGATACTTCATGGGCAGCGTGCCGGTAGAAGCCAATATCAACATTGTCTCTTGTATGTGTCGCATATTAAGTCCACGCTTTGCACAGCGTTTCAAATCTTTATCGAAACGCTTAGTGGCCTTTACAATGTACTTCATACGTTGATACCTAACTTCTTGAACATGTCATCGACAGAGTCGTATGTTGTCACTCTGCCGTTCTTGATGTCATCCATCGCCTCGCGATAACCGGCCGTCTTGGTGATGTCATACTCTTTTGCCTTGGTGGCTGCAGTGGGTCGCTGCACCTTCACCGATGCCACGCCCATGAGCATCTTGCAAGCCTGCTTCACTTTAGAAACAAGGCTTTCATCGGGGACTTGTAAAACTATTGTAGCCATATAATATTGCGTTTTATCTGTTTCCGTGTGCAAAATTACAACTTTTCTTTGAACCCCGTCGCCTTGCCCCACATTTTTTATATATATATTATGGGAAACGGCATGAAATAGCCCTCGGCAAAATCCATGAATCGGATGCCGAGGGCGTAAAAATGGAATCACAGCTGTTTTTATTTCCTGACCGTCTTCTTTTCGCCTACGATGTAGATGCCTTTCCTTGCTGTGTTGGGGCAGACGCGGCGACCTTGCAGGTCATACCATTCACGGTTTTTGTCCACATCGGCAGCAAGACCGTTCACGCTGCTGCTGTCCGTAATCGTCAACGTGTAGGAGGCAGTGCCGGTGGCATAGCAATTGTCGGTTTCGGCACCTGTAGCGGTAATGACCACCTCGCCGGGCACGTTGGCCGTCACGACCCCCAGGGAGTCCACTGTGGCAATGCTGTCGCAGCTGCTGGTGTAGATGATGTCGCCGTCATAAAGGCCCACGGCCAGCTTGTTCTCCGGCACGGGTTGTCCAAGTACTGCCGTCAGTCCGTCTTTCTCGAATGCGAAGGTGGGACGAGCTTTGTCGATGTGCAGCACGTAGGTCACCTCGCCGCGCTTGAAGTTGTTGGTCTCGGGGGCGATGCCCTTGATGACGACGTCGCCGGCGCCCTTGGTAGTCACCACGCCCTCGGCGGTCACGGTGGCCTTCTGCTCATCGGCAGAGGCGTAGGTAACGGTGCCCTCATACCATGTCACGGTAAGCTGGTTCAGGGGAACCGTCTCGCCATAAACTGCATTGATTTCAGCAGCGGGGAAAGCGATGACGGGCGTGGCTTTCTCGATGAACACGGTGTAGCTCGTGGTCGGTGCCAGACGGTAGTCCGTCTCTGCGCCGCTCACCGTGATGGTGGCTGTGCCGGCGCCGATGACGGTCAGCACGCCTGTCTCGGCATCCACCTTCACCACGTTCTCATTGCTCGACGAGAAGGTAATCTTGCCGTCGTAGTCCTGCGAGCGCGTCACGGTCGGAGCCGTCGGAGCGGGTTCGCCGTACTTGCCTGTCACGTGGTTTTCCGAGAGCTTCAGGAAGGCTTGGTGCTTCGTCCAGCTGTACACGTTCAGCGTCACGGGCAGGTTGTTGTCCTTTGAGTTCTCTTCTATCCATTTGTACGGCCACTTCGTCTCATACTCATAGAAGCAGTCGCTGCCCACGAGGTTGGGCGTATCGGGACCGTCGTCGTAGAAGACGAAGTAGCGGATGCCGTCCACCGTCGTCTCGCGCGGTGTCTGAGCGATGCCCTTGGCGCGCAGGTTCATCACACGGCTCACGTTAAAGCGGCTGTGAACGAGCAGACCCGTCTCGGTGGGCGAAATCTTCACGGCCTGCACGGCGGGGTGTTGGTCATCGACCCTGAACTCAGCCTCTTCGGTACTGACGTCCTTCTCCAGTTTGCTCATGTCGAGCCACATCAGTTGGTTGTTCGCGGCTTCAAGTAGTGTGAGCCCGGGACTCTCGTCGATGATGAGTTCCTTCATCCTGTTGTCGTCGGCTCTCAGTACCCAGAGCACGGGGCACTTCTTGATATTGAGCGAGCTGAGGTCGTTCTCATTGCACTCGATGCCGGCGAGCAGCGGGCAATTCTCCACCGTGAAGGTCTTGATCTCGTTGTTTGATACGTGCAGGTCATGCAGACTCTCCAGGTCCTTCATGGTGACGGTCTCGATGGTCGTAGCGTCAAGACTAACGTTACCGAGGTTGTCGCAGCCACTGACGTTGAGCGAGGTCAGCGGGTAGCGCTCCTCCACGCCACTACCGGCGACGCTAATATCAGTCAGGGCTTTGTAGTTGCTCAGGTCCAGTTCCTTCACACCGCCGCACCATAAGTTCAATTGTATCAGGTTGTTCTTGCATGGTGTCAGGTCTAAGGAGGTGATATTCGGAGCATAGTTAATCGTTAAGGATTCAAGTTTAGCTGGCACCTGAATGGTAGTCAGCCTCTGCAAGTCATGTATCAGGATACTTCTCAACGTCATGTTCTTGCTGAAGTCAATCGAGGTGAAATAGGGATAGGCACCTATCTCGATAGTTTCCAGCACTTTGAACTTGCTGATGTCAAGGTTGGTGACCGTGTACGGATCCGGACTGTTAAGGCCACCCATGAGAAAGTGTTTAAGTCCGTCGTAGAAATACTCGATGCCCTTGAAGTTGACGACATCATTGAGACTCAGGAAATAGTCGTTGACGGCGGCGATTTCCTCGTCGCTGAGATAGCCGTCGCCGTCGGCATCGGCGTTGTGTTCCATTTCCCAGAGGAAGTTCTCGTCGGGGAAGTTCGTGCTGTTGATGGCCACGTCGGCCTGTGCGTTCGTCAAAGCGAGGGCGAAGGCAGCTAAAGTAAAAATCTTTTTCATAAGCTTACGGTGTTAAAGTGGTACGGCACAAAGTTAAGCCGTTTCCCTTTTTCCTTCCTGTTTTCGACTTGCGAATTACATCAAAGGGGCCAAATTACCACCCAAAAAGGTGGAGAAAATAACGGACAACGTTTCTTTTTGCCTGTGGCGGAACGAAAAAGGATAGGAATATTTGCCCTTTCTTCAAACTGTACGTACCTTTGCACAATAAAAGCGCCTCTGCCAAGAATGACGAATGACGAATTCATAATTCACAATTCATAATTCAAACTCGTCCGCTCGGCGCTTGCGACGCTTCGCTTGCGACGCGCTCGACCGTGGTCGCTTGACCCTTCAAGAACTTGTCAACTAGTCAACTTGTCAACTTGTCAACTCGTCAACTCGTAAATGGTTAAATGGTAAAAGAATCTTCTTCTGTGTGCTCCTGGCTGCCGTCTGCCTCTCTGTCGCGGCTTATGATGACCACCGCAATGCGCGGGTGGATTCGCTGGAGGAGGCACTGCAGAGCGCTAACCCTCCGACGGGGGCGGATTTGCTGAAAGCCTACAATGAGCTGATGCGCGGCTATCTGCCTTACGATAGCGGGAAAGCAGAATACTACGCACACAAAGCCCTGTCCCTGAGCTACGGGCTGAACGGTCTGAAGGCCCAAAGAGGATGATTACTGGCTTATTTATCATCAAATTCAATAAAAAAACGGAAGAAAACATTTGCAGTATAGAAAATAACAGTAACTTTGCACTCGATGAACATGAGACAAAATAGCGCACTATGAACAAGAATCGACAAATGCATATTCAAGAAGAAGCTGCGCGATGCCTGTTTTGCTGGGACGCTCCGTGCAGCAGTGTATGTAAGAAAGGCGACCCCGCCCGTGCCATCAGGGCAATCCGTTTCGGAAACGAAGACATGGCTGGACAGTGGTTTGCCGAGTGCTCGGACGAAGACTTGGAGGCGGCAGGACGTGCCTGCATTCATTACGACCGCCCCATCCGTATCCGCGAGCTGGCACACATGTCGGTCGATGCTTGTCATTCGTCGCTCGATGCTTCTCACCGCCCCCTCCCTTCGCTTGCCATCAACTTCTGTGGCATTCCATGTGAGAATCCTTTCTTCCTGGCTTCCTCGGCCATCTGCACCAACTACGAAATGGTGGCGAGGGCCTTTGAAGCCGGATGGGCAGGTGTGTTCTACAAGACAATCTGTCTGCAGGAGATTCGTGAGGTCTCGCCTCGTTTCGATGCTGTACAGCAGGAAGGACAGGCAGATTTCTATGCCTTCCGCAACATGGAGCAGTTGAGCGAGAATCCTGCAGACTTGGATTTCGACATCCTGCGTCGCTTGAAGCAGGACTATCCTACGAAAGTGGTAGTGGCAAGCATCATGGGGCAGGACGAGGAAGAGTGGATGGAGCTGGCCAAGCGGGCCGAGGCGGCTGGCGTAGATGCGATAGAGCTGAACTTTTCCTGTCCGCAGATGCGTCTCACGGGCATGGGTAGCGACGTGGGGCAGAATCCTGAACTGGTGATGGTCTATACGGCATACGTCAAACGCTCGGTCTCTATCCCTGTCATTCCCAAGATGACACCCAACATCACACAAATCAACAAGCCTGCCAGCGCAGCCTTTCTTGCCAATGCGGATGCCATCTCGGCCATCAACACCATAAAGAGCGTGACGATGAACAACCGTGCCAAAGTCTCCGGGCAGATTGCCATCTCTGGCCTCTCCGGACGTGCTGTCCATCCGATAGCCCTTCGACATATTCTGGAGATGGCGCAGACACCCATGCTCAGTGGCTCGCTCGGCAAGAAAGTGGAACTTAGTGGCATCGGCGGCATAGATACGTGGCGCGATGCTTTGGAATTTATTCAGTTGGGCTGTCGAAATGTGCAGGTGTGCACCGCGGTGATGCAGTACGGCTACCGCATCATTGACGACCTCATATTGGGACTTGAGAACTATCTTGCAGGACGTGGAATCAATAGCGTGGAAGAAGTCGTGGGTGAGTCCCTGCCAAATTTTGTCGGGCCCACCGACCTGGATCGCGACACCATCGTCTATCCGAAGATAGACCGAGACAAGTGCATGGGCTGCGGCCGCTGCTATGTTTCCTGCATGGACGGTGGACATCAGGCCATCGCCTTCGATCCCGTCACCCGTCTTCCCCGTCTCGTTGGCACCAAGTGTGTCGGTTGCCATCTCTGCCGCCTCGTCTGTCCCTCGGGAGCTATCGGAACCACCAAGCGTATTCCCAAAAAATAGGAAGCCAATAGGCAGGACACGTTTACAGTCTTTATGCAAAGGCTGGCGTTCTCAGAATGAATCTATCACCAGCGTGAAGATGGGGTGAGGACGCCGAAGCCTGTTTTACACTTTGCCATTAGCGGCAATCAGGTTTACCTTTAGCGGCAATCAAGCTCGCCGTTGGCGACAATCGTGTCTGCCATAGCTAAAAAGATAATCCTTACGAAGAAAATGAAATAAGCCAGAAGGCGTTCATGCGTCTTGGCTTATGCGGCGATCAGCTCTCATGGCCGACCGCCGTGTCCTCGCCCTCCTCAGTATGCCTTGCATACAGGCGGGCAACGACGGCTCCGCTGATGTTGTGCCACACACTGAAGATGGCACCGGGGATGGTGGCCATGGGATAGTTGGCGAAATGGAGGGTTGCGAGGCTGGAGGCCAGGCCGGAGTTCTGCATTCCGACCTCGATGCTGATGGCCCTGCGCTTGGCTGCGGGCAGGTGCAGCAAGCGTGCGATAAGATAGCCGAGCGAGAGGCCGCAAAGGTTGTGGAGCACGACGACGAGGATGATGATGAGGCCGCTCCCGAGCAGTTTCGAGGCATTGGCGGAGAAGATGATGAGCACGATGGCGCAGATGGCCAGCGACGAAAAGGCGGGCAGATACGCTGTGGCACGTTCGGTGAGGCGGGGCCAGAGCCACTTCATGACCAGGCCTGCCATGATGGGCAGGATGACCACCCAGAAGATACTCAGCAGCATACCCACCACCTCCACATCTACCGTCTGTCCCGCCAGCAGCCATACCAGCAAGGGTGTGGCCAGCGGGGCCAGCATCGTTGATGTGGCCGTCATGCCGACACTCAGCGCGAGGTCGCCTTTGGCCAGATAGGTGATGACGTTCGAAGCCGTTCCGCCGGGACAGCATCCCACGAGAATCACGCCTACGGTAAGTGCCTCGTCGAGTGCGAACAGGCGACTGAGCAGCCACGCCAGCAGGGGCATGACGGTAAACTGTGCCAGGCAGCCGATGGCGATGTCGCGTGGGCGGCTGAAGACGATGCGAAAGTCCTCGATGCGCAGGGCCATGCCCATGCCGAACATCACCAGACCGAGCATCGGATTGATGACGGCGGGCTTGATGCCGCTGAACGTGTCGGGTGTCAGCAGGGCCAGCACGGCCGACAGCAGCACCAGCGCACCCATATAGTCGGAAATCAGCGTGCAGATTTTTTTCATAGTTCTTTCCTTGTGTTGTAGTCGTCTGAGCATCGTTCCCCGGGACTCTCCCCCTCTGCTCTCGTTCGAGAGGGGAGTCCGGCGGGGCGAGTTTCGAGGTCGCAAAGGTACGAATAAATCCGCACTCATCGCACTTTCTGCAGCAAAAGTTTCACATCTTTTTTATCGTGGCAGGCAGAAGCAGTACGGAGGATAAGAGAATCATCGGGGCGACTCACCGCCTTCGCGGGCCTCTCGGCAGCGTTGTCTGCGCTCCGGCGCTGCCATTATTTTAAGTCGAAATGAATGAAATCTCGGAAAATCCTCGTTTGTTACAACCTTTTCTTGTAACTTTGTCGCCGAAACACGAAATTCTGCATTGTCAACACGAGAAAGATTCATGAAGCGTAAAGCGAACGAAAATCCAAAGAAATACAACCGCTCCTTCGCCCGTATGCTGACGCGCTGGGTGATGGTGGTGCTGTTCATCATGATGAGCGCCCTGGGGTATGTCATTTATATGATGTCCAAGTCGATCGTGGTGCAGTTCTCTGTCAAGTCGTTCCACACCAATATGCGGGCTTCTTCCGCCTCCCTGAGCAATGTGATGTCTGACGTCAGCGACGCCATCACGAACCATCTCTATGAGTTGGAGCAGCACATCGGGCAGCCTGCTCAGTTGGACAAGACCTTGGAGCGCATCACAGAACTGAATCCGCGTATCGGGCGTTGTAAGATTATGTATGTCGGCGACGAGAGCAACGACGAATCCTTGCGCGAGGTCGTGGCCGCAGATTCGGCCTACTGGTCGGACCCCTACGTGGACAGCGCTGAGGAGAATATGCCGGCTGTGGCTTATCTGCAGCCCCTGCATGACCAGCAGGGACGCGTCGTGGCCGTGTTGAGCGCCAGCCTCTCGCTGGACTTCATGACTCAGCAGAGCGCGCAGTTGGACAGCTTCTTCTTGCAAGAAGCGGGTCTGCTTGATGTCGAAGAAGATGGCGGTTTACACAGTTATATCCTCATGCGCGACGGCACCTACATCACTCACTACAATCGCTGGCCTATCCTCAAGGGCAATTTCTATGCTCACCTCAAGGACAATACCGATGCGGGTAAGGCGAGCATGGTCATCGAGCAGATGAAAAAGGGCGAGAGCAGTGTGTCGGAAGAGAGAAGTGTGCTGTTGGTGAACCGGAAAAAGTGCTACCTGTTCTATGTCCCGATAGAGCATTGCGACTGGATTCTGGTTGTCTCTGTCCCGATCCTGGTCCTCGATTTGTTCGGCATCGTGGTGGGTATCGTCATGTTGGTGGTGATCTTCTTCATGCTGCTCGTGACGTCCCTCGTCTTCCACATTACCATCAAACGCATCGCCAAGCCCCTGAAACTCCTGGCAGCCACGGCCGACAAGGTCGCCGGAGGAACGTTCGACACCGTGCTGCCCCCGATTCACAGCCACGATGAGATACACATGCTGCGCGACTCTTTCGAGAACATGCAGCACTCCCTGTCTGCCTATGTCGAGGAACTGCAGTCCGCGACAGCTGCCAAAGCCTCTATGGAGAGCGAGCTGAAGATAGCCCACGACATCCAGATGTCCATGCTGCCGAAGACCTATCCCGCCTTCCCCGAGCGCCACGACATCGACATCTTTGGCTTTGTGATGCCGGCCAAGGCTGTCGGCGGCGACCTCTACGATTTCTTCATCCGCGACGATAAGTTGTTCTTCTGCATCGGCGATGTCTCAGGCAAGGGCGTGCCGGCCTCGTTGGTGATGGCCGTGACACGCTTCCTCTTCCGCAACGTAGCGGCCTATACCCAGCAACCCCACCAGATTGCCTATGCACTCAACGAAGCGCTGAGCAGCAATAATGATGCCGGCATGTTCGTCACGCTGTTCTTGGGTGTCCTCGACCTTCAGAGCGGCCATCTGAGTTTCACCAATGCGGGCCATAACCCTCCCTTGCTGGTCGGCGACGGCGTCGTCAACACCTTGTCCTGCGATGCCAATATCCCCGTGGGTGTGATGCCCGGTTTCGCCTTTACCGAGCAGCACCTGCAGCTCCACACCGGCGACAGCATATTCCTCTATACCGATGGCCTCAACGAGGCGGAGAACAGCCGTCAGCAGTTGTTCGGCATCGAGCGCGTTCAGCAGGTGCTACGTTCCGCCGCCAACCAGCCCCAGCGGCTCGTCGATGCCATGATAGCGTCTGTGAAACTATTCGTCGACGAGGCCGAACAGAGCGACGACCTCACGATGCTCGTTTTCAAATACACTCTTAACACTACCGAATCCCCATGCTAATCTATAATTCCGAAGATTATATTTACCTCTTTCTGCTGATAGTGGCGCTGTTTCTGCTATCCTTCATCGCTCCTCTCTACGGCTTCTCGTATAAAGGTTGGAGGGGGCTGGGCCTGGGATGCATGGTGCAACCTTTGTTCGCCTGCCTTCTCTGTCTGGCCGGAGGCTTTGTCGTCTATCTCCACCAGGAGCATGCCCTGAGCCGATATCACAATGCAGCGTTGGTCGTCGTGCGGACGACATCGATTGAGAAAGAGGATACCCTTCAGCATTTCTGGTATCTGAAACCCGACGAGGAGTGCCTGTGCGAAAGTCTGCCCATCGACGACGATCCGGACGACGTGGATGACTATAACCTTTTCGACGTCATACGTCTCGATTCCTTCTCGCTGTGCGTGGAGGACCGCATCGTCGTGCGTTTCCATCCCGATTCCCGCACCGTCACCGCCACCGACCTCGACGAACCGATAGAAATTGTCCGCGTCGATAGTGCCAAGGTGGAAGAGTTCTTCCTCGGCGGCCCGGGTAAGTAGCCCGATTCCGGGAAAGACCGGCGCCCCTCTGCGTGCCTTCCTGTCTGTGGCAGCAGCCACACACCACTGCCATGCCTCCGTGTCCGTGAACTCACGACAGGGGGCATGGCTCGTCTTGAACCCGAATTGGACTATGCCTTCTTCTTCGATGCCGACAGTGCGCGGCATGTCTCTCGGACCAGGGCGGAGAGGTAGTCGCGGTCGTCTACGTCGGCGATGTAGAAATAGTCTTTGGCTCCGTGGTACGGAGGGCGTAGGTCCACCTCCCTCAGCATGGGGCGGCACGCTTCTGTCGGCTTGATGTAGAAGCGGTCGTCGCAGACGAGACCGACGATGCTCCCATTGCAGTAGATGCCATAGTCGCCAAACATCTTCTTGGCGACCATCTGGCCTGCGCCGCTGCATTGCTCGGCGATGAACTGTACAAAGTCGGGGTTACTGGCCATTGTTTACTGAATGATTGTGCCGCAAAGATAGGCCTTCCAGCCCGATTCTCCAAACAAAATCAGCAGAAAAAGCCAATCCCGGGGTTTGACGATTCGCGAATCGTTAATTGACGATTCGTGAATCGTTAATTAAACATTCGCGAATCGTCAAACTCCACACTCGGCAGTCTGCGGTCATACTGGCAGGCGAATGAGGTGTCGGGGCCGGGAATTTCGGGCTCTCTGGCCCGTCTTTCCGATGGCTTCTCCGGGCGCGTCTGTCTCTTTCTTCAGCCTCTGTCCGGAGGGGACATGAAAGAGAATCCGCGCGCAAGGCCCTTCAACCGTTCACGGTATCAGTCGGTGTGACGTCGGGCGTTTTATCCGCTGGGCCTGAAAGATGGGCGTCAGGGACGAGGAAAGCCGGGGAAAGTGGTGGCGGGACGGGAATATTTTTGTATCTTTGCCGCCGGAAATGGCAATACAAGTGACCTATAGGCGTACGCGCCGGCTGTCCATGCGCATCGTGAAGAACGGCGATGTGCACGTGTCTGTGCCTTATGGAATGCCCCGGGCGGAGGTGGATGCCTTCCTCGATGGCAATCGCGACTGGATCGTTGAGGCTCGCCGCAAGACCCTCGAACGAGAGGGGCAGCGCTCGGCGTTCTTCAACCGTCTGCCGCTACAGACGCGCGAGCAGATGGCCGACGCCCGTCGGCGCCTGGAGGCACTGACTGCCCCGATGGTGGCACACCATGCCGGGGAAATGAACGTGATGCCCGCTCAGGTCAGCTACAGGGCGATGGTCTCGCGCTGGGGCGTATGCTACATCAAGCGGCGGTCCATCTGCCTGTCGCTCTATCTGCTGTTGCTGCCCGAATGGTGCGTGGAGAGTACCGTGGTACACGAGCTGTGCCACCTGCTGGAGCCCAGTCACAATGAGCGGTTCTATGCCTTGATGGATCGCTACTATCCCCGTTGGCGTGAGGCACGGAGGGAGACGAGACGCCTCTGCAGTGCTGGCGGCACCTCGTGACAAACGGAGTGAAACAAACGTGGAGGGGGAAGAGAAAAAGAAATAGCGATCCTGTGATCGCTATAGCGTTCGCCCCCGTTTCTCTTGTCGACGAAGCGGACAAGGGGAACGGGGGCGATGCTTTTGTTGGCAGAGGGCTCAGAGCTTCTCGCCGCACTGAGAGCAGAACTTGTCCTGCTTGCGCACCTTGGCGTCGCATCGCGGGCAGTGGCCGTCCTTCACAGGCTCGTTCGTCTCGTTGATGAACGAAGCCGTGACGATGCCGCCGGGCACGGCGATGAGCGTGTAGCCCAGCAGCATAATGAAGGCTGAGAAAAGACGGCCGACGAAGGTCACGGGAGTGATGTCGCCATAGCCCACGGTGCTGAGGGTGGTGATGGCCCAGTAGATGGAGGTGCCGATGTCGGTGAAGGAGCTGCCGGGCTGGCCGCTTTCGATGATGAACATCAGCGTGCCCAGACAGATGACGAGGACAAAGACGAAAAGGAAATAGACGGCAATCTTGTGGAAGCTTTTCCCGATGGCACGCAGCAGCAGGTGGCCTTCGTTGATGAAACTGAAGAGACGAAGGATGCGGAAGACGCGGAGGAAGCGGATGCTTCGCAGGACCAGCATGTAGCGTGCACCGGGGAGGAAGTAGGCGAGGTAGGGCGGCAGCACCGCCATCAGGTCGATGAGGCCCCAGCTGCTGAAGACATAGCCCCGGCGACTCTCGGCGCAGTAGATGCGCGCGATGTACTCGATGGTGAAAAGCACGGTGAGCACGTATTCCAATATCTTGAAAATTTGCTTGACGGCGGGCGGCAGACCCTGCAGACTCTCCACGAACAGGATGACGAGGCTGACGATGATGGCCACGAGGACCGCGATGTCGAAAGCCCTGCCTGCCGGGGTGTCGGTGCCGAAGATGACGGCACGCATGCGCTCTTTCTTAAGCCATTGTGGTTTCTTCATAAGTGTTTCCTTTTATTATTTATGTTCAATTAACCTCCGAACGTTCTCCCGCAACGCAGATTACGCAGTTTCTCACAGATTCTTTCTTCCACGTTCGTGCGTTCATACGTCAATATGTGCCGATTCCCGGCGAAAGGCGTTGCTGCTTTCGAGTGTCGTCCAGCAAGCTTGGCTGTCAGCACTTGTGAAGCGTGCTGTCTGTGGTCTGTGTAATAGTGAACCGAATTGTCACGCCTCAGGACTGGAAGAATCTATTGAATCTGCTGAATCTGTGGTTCTTGTGAACGAGCGAAACTTTTATGATGTTCACGCTCCGTCCCTTCACTCTTTCAACCCTTCTCAGCCTCTCAGCCTTTCGATATTTCAACTTTTCAATCTTTCAACCTTTCAACTTTTCAATATTTCAACTTTTCAATCTTTCAGCCTTCCTTGATTCCGAGATAGTCCATCGCCTGCTCGGGCCAGTAGTTCATCACCAGTTCGTCGGGGAAGTCCGTCTCTGCCAGCAGCGGAAGGGCGTAGCGGTAGTCGGCCACGGAGAAAGAGATGTGTGCATCGGACCCCAGAATGATGGGCACGTCCATGCGTCGGCACAGCCGCAGGATCTCGAGGTTATTAGGTCGTGCCGCCTCTTTGTGGCGGGAGGGGATGAGGCTGCTGGAGTTAATCTCGAGCAAGGTGTGCGTGTCGCGTGCTGCACGCACGATGGGTTCAAAGAACAACTCTGCCGTGCCGTCGCCGGGGTGGCTGATGATATGCGTCCAAGGGCTGTGGATGGCAGCGAGCATTCCGTCGGTGTTCTCGGCCGTCGTGCCTCCCTGCCAGCACAGTTGGTGGATGCCGGCGATGCGAAGGTCACAGCAGAGATAGTGGCGCTCGTCCAGATCGAGACGGCCCGTCGTATCGAGAATGTTCAGTTCGGCGCCCAAGAGCAGGCGCACACCGTACATCTCGCGCGGAACGACGTGCAGGTTGCGGAAGTAAATGGGGTCGCACGCGCCGGGCAGGGCAGGGGCGTGCTCGGTGATGCCCAGTATGCGTAGACCCTTTTCGGCAGCGGCGTGCGCCATCTCTTGAATGGTGGAGTAGGCATGGCCGGAAGCCAGGGTGTGGGTGTGTAAGTCTATGAGTGGAGTCATATGCTGTTCGTGTTAGCTCCTGCAAAAGTACATTTTTCTTCGCAAAGGGCAATATTTTTTGTAAAATAATTTTGCATTTACAAACTTTCGTTGTAACTTTGCAGTTGAAACTAGGACATCGTTATGAGTGAATCGGGAAACCTAAATCATCACAACAAAGCTCAACACCACCGGCGCCATCATCATCGACGTCGTCATTACCAGCGGATGGGCATCAAGCGTGGAGTCGTCTATGGCGTGGCTGCCGTGGCCGCATTGTGTACGCTGCTTATTTTGTACTTCGGCTCTGTGGGGCGCGACGACCTTTGGCCGATACTGCTGCGTCTGCTTCCGCTCTTCGTGATTGTCGGAGGCGTGGTCTGTGAAGGTGAGTACTATTTGGTGATGAGCAAATATAAGAGAGAGTTCGAACAATGAGCTCTCTCTCTTTATATTCTGTATGCTTCTTGTCTTAACTCTGCGAGGGTGCTGTCGCAGAGGGCTGTGCAGTGTGACATATCTTTTCCAGCAAGGCTAAATCTTTTTCCTCGCCAACGACCCAGAGGATGCCGCCGGCTTTCAAGGGGAGTGTCGGGTTGGGGGCTGCCAGCGTAGCGCTGTCGTCGCTTTCCCAACCGACGACGAGGCAGTGGTAGTCTTCGCGGATGCCACTGTCGCGCAGGTTCTGCCCGACAAGGGTAGAGCATGGCTCAATAACCATGCGGCGCAGTTTCATCTCGCTGTCTTCGGACAGGCTTTTTTGCTCTTGCGCCGACTGTGCCTCCAGCGCTTGCCCGAAGCTGGACAACTGACTGTCGGAACCGATGACCTGCAGACGGTCGCCGGGCAGAATGGCTGTTTGCCCGGAAGGGATGTTGATGCGTTGGTTGCCACGAAGGATGGAGACTGCGTGAACACCGAACTGACGTCCCAGATTGAGTTGAGCCAGTGTCTTGCCGGCCCAAGAGATACCGACGGGTATCACGAAGTCGGACAAGTGGACATCTCGTTCCACAAGGCGGCCGGCAAACTGAGGCTTCTCAGACCGCTTGGCCGCTTGACGCTCGCGCTGGTTGAGATTCGCCGTGAACGTCTCCTCCATTAGGCGTCCTTGACGCTTCAGCAGGCGGCTGCTGATGATAATGAATACGGCAATGACAACGACGAAGACGCCGACGGCACCTGTCCAATGGACCGTCTTGCCAAGGACATAGCTCACGAAGAAGGCACCCAACACTATGCGCAACATTTGTATGGCGGCCAGAGGGGCTCGATGGAAATAGCTGTTTTGCCACAAGGCTTGAAACGCATCGTTGTTGGTCTTCTTCAGCATCAGAGAGCGAAGGAATGGAGACAAGAAAAGAATGGTCAGCAAGGCGACAACGAGGTCGGTCCACGTATCCGGAAGCAGGCGTTCCAGCAGAGGGGTTGCAAAGTTCATCATCACAGCGACGATGGCGATGCACAAGACGCCATAGACGAGAAGGATCCGAAGGACTCCTGCCAGGTAGCTCTTCCAGTGGCTGTCCTGCCCGGCCAAGGCCGGATCGCTGGTCGTATAGCGTTCCAGAATCTGGCGAAGACGATCGGGAAGATGTCGCTCGAGAGTGTTATAAGCTGGTACGGCCAGACGAATCATGTAGGGTGTGGTGAAAGTTGTGAATACAGAGACGGCGACGACGATAGGGTAGAGGAAGTCACTTGTCACGTCCAGTGAGGTGCCCAGGGTGGCCAGAATGAAGGCGAACTCACCAATCTGGGTCAGCGAGAAACTACACTGCATAGCCGTCTTCAGAGGCTGACCGGCCAGCAGAAAGCCTCCGGTGGAAAACACCGTCTGGCCAATCATAATGGCAACGATGATGCTCAGGATAGGGACGATGTATTCGACGATAAGCCCTACGTCTACCATCATGCCGACAGATACAAAGAAGATGGCTCCGAACAGGTCTTTCACGGGGCTGACGAGATGTTCGATCTTCTCTGCTTCAATGGTCTCTGAGAGAATGCTGCCCATGATGAAAGCTCCGAACGCGGGCGAGAAGCCCACGGATGAAGCCAGCACGACCATACCAAAACACAGGCCGAGGGAAACGATGAGCATCGTCTCGTCGCTCATCAACGGCTTCACCTTACGAAGGAAAAGCGGGATGAGGTAGATGCCGACAACGAACCACAATACGAGGAAGAAGACGAGCTTCAGAATGCTTGCCACCATCTGACCGCCTTCAAACTGCTGACTCACGGCCAAGGTGGATAACATCACCATCAGGACAATCGCCAGGATGTCTTCTATGATAAGCACGCTAAGCACCAGGCCTGCGAAACGCTGTTGGCGCAGACCCATGTCGTCAAAGGCTTTGAAAATAATGGTGGTAGAAGACATAGCCAGCATGCCGCCAAGGAAAATGCAGTCCATCTGGCTCCAACCAAAGAGGTGCCCGGTGACGAAACCTACGGCCATCATGCAGAGAATGGTCGTGCTCGCTGCAATGATGGGCGCGCTGCCCATTTTCATAATCTTCTTGAATGAGAACTCCAGACCAAGGGCAAACAGCAGGAAGATGACGCCGATGTCACTCCACAGGTGGACATTCTCCATGTCCGTCACACTGGGCATCCAAGGCATGTTAGGCGAAGCCAGAAAGCCAGCAACAATATAGCCCAGCACGAGGGGCTGCTTCAGCTTCTTGAAGATTAAGGTTGTTACGCTTGCACAGATAAGTAGCAGGGCAAGGTCGGCGATAAGTGGTTCCATATTCTATAGTCAATGAGTGCTTAACGATGAGTCCTTCGGCCTTTCAGCCTTTCAGCCTTTCAATCTTTCAATCTTTCAATTTTTCAATTTTTCAATCTTTCAATCTTTCAACCTTTCAATGCGCGTCTACGCCTGATGTACAGTCAATTGTGGGAATGGGAAGCTGATGCCTTGTTCGTTGAACGTCTTGTAGATTCTTTCATTTATGTCGAAGGTGACATCCCAGTAGTCGGCGTTGTTCACCCAGCCGCGGATGAGCACATTAACAGAGTTGTCGGACAACTCCTTCAGGGCAATAGTGGGTGCTGGCGTGGAAAAAATACGTTTTTCCTCCTTGATGAGTTGCTCGATCACCTGACGCACCTTGTCCATGTTCTCCCCGTATTCCACGGCTACTACCCACTCTACTCTTCGCGTAGGCGTCTGCGTGAAGTTGGTAATGGTTCCGCTGCTCATCGCTCCGTTAGGGATATATATTTGTTTCCCGTCGGCTGTGAGTAATATGGTGTGGAAAATCTGAATGGCTACCACCGTGCCCGCCGTGCCTTGCGCCTCCAGCCAGTCGCCGACTTTGTAAGGCTTCAGAAACAAAATAACGATGCCGCCGGCAAAGTTTTGTAGATTGCCGCTTAGAGCCATGCCAATGGCGACACCAAACGAAGCCAACAGAGCGGCGAAACTTGTCGTGTTCACGCCTAAAGCGCCTATCACTGAAACGATCAGAAGCACTTGAAGCAAAATGCTGACGAAACTTTTCACAAAGCTCTGTACCGTTACCTCGATTTTCCTTCGTTCTAAGAAACGAGCCAATAGGTAATTGAGGAAACGAACCAGATAGTGGCCTAAAAAATAGAGAAGGGCTGCTAAAAGAATATGTCGGCCGGCATCCAACGACCAGCTGATAAGCCGACTGATGACTTGATCCCAGTTGATGTCGCCGGAAGTGATGTTCTTGGCGACGGCATCCATGCGTTGGAGGGTGGGTATGGTGTCAGGGGTGAATCCTGCAACTTGTAATAGATGTATCATGATATATAAATGCTCAGTATGTGAAATTGCGTGCAAAGGTACGATAAGAAAGTTGAAGGGCAAAATTTTTTTGCACCTTTTGTGATTATACATAATATAATAAATGTACGCGCGCGAAGATTTCTCTGTCAGGAGAAAAGTTTCAATATTTTTGAA
>CAMVFC010000052.1 GCA_947166655.1 uncultured Prevotellaceae bacterium | reverse complement strand
GAGCACGTGATTTGTAATCTCGGGGTCGTTGGTTCGAATCCGACAAGAGGCTCACCCGAAGGAAGGAAGACCGAAACGGTTTTCCTTCCTTTTTGTATGTCATCGGGCGACACTCGGCTGGGAAGTGTCGCTGTTCCTTCACTCCAATATGTTAACCCTCAATCGGTCGTTAGACCAATGTGGCTATTGACATTGGCTTTCACTATTTATTGCAGTGATAACACGCTCTGTTTGGACATCTTTCCGTCTTTTCATCCCCCGCCGGGGAGTACAGGGGCTTCACAATGCCCGCATTGCTGCTTCGTTCGAAGCGAAAACACTGCACAAAACTGAGATTATTCTCACTGCAATCCTAATGACCGATTGGGGTTAACTGCATTACACTGACCATTTTAGGGAGGTGCAAAAAAGTTTTTATACCCAAAAGGGACATTGAATGGACGCTTTTTACACATCATTGCGCTTTTTTCATCGTTTTAGGGCGTAAAATGTCGATTTTTTCACGCTCTTTTGGGCAGTTGATGTACATTTTCGACATAAAAAGAGGGGGAGTACCACACCTACCACACCCCACTACATTACCCCTTAACCATATAATATTCAACAAAGTATCTCAAAAAAGGTAGTGGGGTGTCCCTTATGTATAAAAAATTATTTGAGAAAAAAAAAGGTTTTTTAAGCCGTCATCACCGCACGTTTTCGCCACACGCAAACAGCCACGTCCGCCTACGTCCGTATGTGGCCGTCCGCACCTTCCCATTTTGATTTCCAGTAGCTTTCAGCAAAAAGTGTTAAGGGTTCTGATGAAAAGTGCCAAGAGTTTTGACGAAAAGTTCCAAAGGTTTTCTGCAAAAGTGCCAAGAGTTTTCTGCAAAAGTGCCAAGAGTTTTGAAAAGGTGTGCCAGGAGTCTTGAAAAGGAGTGCCAGGAGTCTTGGCGAAGAGTGTCCGATCAATGACGGCGAGGCTGTTGATGAATTCGTCTAATACGCTGTAAAAAAAAAAAAGGCTGCGCCTTCGTTCAGGCACAGCCCCCTCAGATGAAGTCAAGCGGATTAGCGCAGAGCGTAGCAGCCGTCTGTCCACACAGCTTCACGCAGCTGCTGCACACCGGCCTCGTCCTGAGCGATGGTGAGAGTGGCACCGCTGGGCAGCGTGGCCTGCAGGCGGCCATCTTCGGCAAAGCGAACCAGCTGACGGCTCACGCCCTTCTGCTCCACCGACCAGGCATCCGTGGCGGCATCGTGCGTGAAACGCGTGACCTGACCATCGGCATCCTTCACGTCGTAGCCGTTCTTCGTGGTGGTGATCACGTACAGACGACCGTCGCTGCCGACGATCTCTCGCGTGCTCTGTGCCATCGGGTTGTTACCGGACCAGAACTCAATGGTGTTCAGCACCAGGGCGTCCACCACCAGACAGACACCGCCGACAATGGGCTGGAGAATCAGACCGACGACGCCGTTGACAATCTTACTGCTGGTCATGTTGCACTGCCACTTCTCATACTTGTTGAAAAGAGCGAACGAACCGATACACGAACTGCACACGAGCGTGCCTGCCATCAGCAGAGCCGCTACCTTGAAACTTACTTTCTTCATAGTGATAAGGTTTTTTATAGGATGAATAAAAAAATTTCGATGATTCATGAGAACCACAGACGAGACTTCAACAGATTCTGCTTGCCCTCTGCACGAACATCTCGGTCCACTACGACACAGATTTCCTGCAGCGCGCCTCGCAGGTGCTGACGGTCAGGCTGACAGAACGACGCTCGAAAGCAGCGAAGCCTTTCGCCAGATATTTGTAAAATCACGTGGTCTTCAGTCATAGGAACGTATTATCGTGGAAAGAAAATCTGTGTCATCTGTGTTGCAGGAGAACCTCCGAGAGTTAATTGAATGGGAAAACCGATGCAAAGATAGACAAATCCCGCTGAACGACAAAAAATAAAGCAAAAGTTTTTTGGCCAGTTCGCTAAAAAGATGTATCTTTGCAGCCGATTTGAGACCGAAGGGGCTCAGTGAAGTGCCGCCACGAGGGCGGACGCCTCCCGGTAAAACCCGTTAAATACATCATTATCAAAATGTACGCAATCGTAGAGATTAACGGTCAGCAGTTCAAGGCTGAAGCAGGCAAGAAGCTCTTCGTGTACCACATTCAGGGTGCCGAAGCTCAGCAGACTGTTGAATTTGAGAGAGTGTTGTTGGTAGACAACGAAGGTGCCATCACCGTAGGTGCTCCCTGCGTGGAGGGTGCAAAGGTCGTCTGCGAAGTCGTTTCACCGCTGGTCAAGGGCGAGAAAGTCCTCGTCTTCCACAAGAAGCGCCGCAAAGGCTATCGCAAGCTGAACGGTCACCGTCAGCAGTTCACCGAATTGACTATCAAAGAAGTTATTGCTTAACCACTAAAACCCCGAAAGAAACATGGCACATAAAAAAGGTGTAGGTAGTTCTAAGAACGGCCGCGAGTCTGCTGCTCAGCGACTCGGTGTGAAGATTTTTGGTGGTCAGCAGTGCGTGGCTGGCAACATTATCGTTCGTCAGCGCGGCACGCAGCACTATCCCGGCAAGAACGTCGGCATGGGCAGCGATCACACGCTCTATGCTCTCATCGACGGTGTCGTCACCTTCAAGAAGGGACGTCTCGACCGTAGCACGGTATCCGTGGAGCCCGTGGCAGAGGCATAAAGAGACAGACTCTCATCATTTCAAAATTAGAGGATTTAAGGATTGAAGGATTTCACAAAATCCGAGAATCCTTGAATCCTCTCTTTTTTCATTCAGCCAACAGCCAGTGACTCCTACCGACGAGTCACGACCCGCATATATCACTAATTCAACTTTCACGAGTTCTCCTGTTCCACAGATTACACAGGTTTCACAGATTCCTTTTCACTTTATCGATGTTTCAATCTCTCAATCTTTCCATTTACACCGATTCCCGGCAAAAGGCTTCGCAGCTCTCGAGCGTCGTTCTGCCAGCGCGTCTGTCAGCACCAGCGAAGCGTACTGCAAGAGATCTGTGTTATGGCGAACTGGAATCATCATATAGAGGACGGAACTCATCCGATTGACCTGCACAATCTGTGATTCTATAAGCAAGCGAAACTTAAGTCACTAATCTTTTAATCAACCCATAGCGCTGTGTTAACACTCAAACTTATCAACGAAGAGACCGAGAGAGTCATCCGAGGTCTGGAAAAGAAACATTTCAAGGGCGCAGCAGAAGCCATCGCTGCCGTCCAAGCCACAGATAAACGCCGCCGCGAAGCCCAGCAGCAGCTGGACAGCCTGCTCGCTGAAAGCAAGAAGAAGGCTGCCGAGATTGGCGGACTCATGAAGCAGGGACTGCGCGAAGAGGCCGACAAGGCCAAAGCCGCCGTCGCCGAACTCAAGGAGAAGGCCAAGGACCTGGAAACGGCCATGGACCAGGCACAGCAGCAGCTGGTAGAGCAGCTCTGCCAGATTCCAAACATCCCCTACGACGAAGTGCCCGAAGGCGCGGCCGCCGAAGACAACGTCGTGGTGAAGAGCAACCTGCGCGAATGCCAGCCGGGCGACACCGTGGGCAACTGGACCACCAACCCCGTCGTCGAAGAAGCACGACTGCCCCACTGGGAACTGGCCAAGAAATACAACCTCATCGACTTCGACCTCGGCGTGAAGATCACGGGAGCAGGATTCCCCGTGTACATCGGGAAGGGAGCACAGCTGCAGCGCGCACTGATTAACTTCTTCCTCGACGAGGCACGCAAGGCCGGATACACCGAAATCATGCCGCCCACCGTCGTCAACGCCGCCAGCGGATACGGAACAGGACAGCTGCCCGACAAGGAGGGACAGATGTACCACGCCGAGGTGGACGACTTCTACCTCATCCCCACGGCCGAGGTGCCCGTGACGAACATCTATCGCGACGTCATCCTCGAAGAGAAGGACCTCCCTGTCAAGAACTGCGCCTACACGCAGTGCTTCCGCCGCGAAGCCGGCAGCTACGGCAAGGACGTGCGAGGACTGAACCGTCTGCACGAGTTCTCCAAGATTGAAATCGTGCGCATCGACACGCCCGAGCACTCCAAGGAGAGCCACCAGGAGATGCTGCAGCACGTCGAGGGCCTTCTCAAGAAGTTGGAACTGCCCTACCGCATCCTGCGTCTCTGCGGCGGCGACCAGAGCTTCACCTCTGCCATCTGCTACGACTTCGAGGTCTACTCCGAGGCACAGAAGCGCTGGCTCGAAGTCAGCTCCGTCAGCAACTTCGACACCTACCAGGCCAACCGTCTGAAATGCCGCTACCGCCCCGAGGGCTCGAAGAAGCCCGAACTCTGCCACACCCTGAACGGCTCCGCGCTGGCGCTGCCACGCATCGTGGCCGCACTGCTGGAGAACAACCAGACGGAGACGGGCATACGCATACCCGCAGCGCTGCAGCCCTACACGGGATTCGACGTGATCGACTAACAGTACGCATACTTCATTCACCTCCTTATCGCACCATACCTTATGAAAAGAGTCATCTGTGCAGCACTCCTGACCCTGATGGTCGTCTGTGCCAACGCCGTTCCCGCCAAGCCGGGACTGAAGCGTACCCTGACACTCAGCGACGGCACTGCCGTCACCGCCACACTCGTCGGCGACGAGCACGCCCACTACTGGCTCGGGGCCGACGGTAAAGCCTACCAGGCCGCGGGCAACGGCGTCTACCAATGTGTCGACCAGCAAGTCGTACGACAGCATGGTGCCCAGCGCCGTGCTGCTGCCAACCAGCGCCGTACACGCCGCCTGGCGCCGCGCAAGATTGGCGAAGTGGGAAGCATCACCGGACAGAAAAAAGGACTCATCATATTGGTGAACTTCACGGATGTGACGTTCCAGTCGGCCAACAATAATGCCCTCTATCAGCGCATCGCCAACGAGAAGAACTTCTCGTACGGCGATTTCAAGGGGTCGATGTACGACTACTTCTACGCCCAGAGTGAAGGACAGTTCAGCCTGACCTTCGACGTGGTAGGCCCTTTCACTGTCTCAAAAGCACAATCCTACTACGGCGCTAACGACTCTGAAGGCAACGACAAATACCCTGCCACCATGGTCATCGAAGCCTTGAAGAAGGCGGACAGTGAGGTGAACTACGCTGACTACGACTGGGACGGCGACGGAACAGTAGAACAGGTCTACGTCGTATATGCCGGACAAGGTGCAGCCGACGGAGGAGCAGAGGATACCATCTGGCCACACGAGTGGACATTGTCGTCGGCTAAGTATTATGGTGATGGTGCTGGAGCACAGACGCTGGATGGTGTCAAAATTGACACTTATGCTTGTGGCGGAGAGCTGAATGGCGACAAAAACATTGCCGGAATCGGCACCATGTGCCACGAGTTCAGCCACTGCCTCGGCTATCCTGACTTCTACGACACCGACTACAGCGGCGGTCAGGGCATGGGCTATTGGGACTTGATGGATGGCGGTTCCTACAACAATAACGGCTATCAGCCCGCAGGCTATACCAGCTACGAGCGTTGGGTGGCTGGATGGAAGACGCCTACCGAACTCATCAACACCCAGAGCATCAACAACATGGAGGCACTGCAATCCACGGGTAGCGAAGCTTATGTCATCTATAACAAAGGTAACCGCAACGAGTACTACCTCTTGGAGAACCGCCAGAAGACGGGGTGGGATGCCAGCCTCCCCGGCAAGGGACTCCTCATCCTGCATGTGGACTACAGCTCCACGGCATGGGCCAATAATACTCCCAACGACGATCCCAGCCATCAGCGCATGACCTGGGTGGCTGCCGACAACAATTATCAATATACCACTAACTCTGACGGTTCGAAATCGAACACCTTCGCAGGTATGAAGAACGACCCGTTCCCCTACGGCTCGGTCAATGCCTTTGGCAAGAGCACCACGCCTGCGGCTTCGCTCTACAACAACAATTCAGACGGCACCAAGTACCTGGACTCCTCCGTAGAGAACATCACGCAGAATGCCGACGGCACCATCTCGTTCGACTTCGTGGGCATCAGCAACGTTGCCACACCGACATTCTCGCCTGCCGGAGGACGCTATACGGACGCACAGACGGTCACCATCAGTTGCACGACCACTGGCGCTGCCATCTACTACACCCTCGACGGTAGCACGCCGACCGCATCTTCCACACCCTACACATCGGCCCTCACCATCAGCCAGGCAACGACCGTCAAGGCTGTGGCTGTGAAGGACAATGAGCAGAGTGCCGTTGCGACAGCCACCTATAAGATAGGCGCATCAGCCAGCAACCCCGACACCAAGACGTTCAAGCTCGTCACTTCAACTGATGACCTCGAAGCTGGTATGCGCTACATCATTGCTTGTGGCAGCAAGAATATGGCGGCCGGAGCATTGAACAGCAGCTACCTCAGCAACGTTCAGGTCAATGTCAACAACGATGTGATCACCATCACCGACAATGTCGCGGTCTTCGTGCTTGAACAGACCAATAACGGCTGGACGTTCCAGAACGAGAGCAGCAATCAGTATCTCACCTCAACAGCTGCTAAAAACGTTTCCTATAGCTCGACAGCCAGCGCATGGACACTGGCAAACGGCACGGATGGCGTCACGATGACAATGGGATCTTATGGCACCATGCTCTATAACGTCAGCAGCCCTCGCTTCACCACCTACACCAGCAACCCAAATACTTCGATGATTCAGGCCAACCTGTATGTTGAAGATAGCAGCACTCCTGTGACGCCTGACCCGTTCATCGTGGCTGATAAATCATTAGCATTCTCCACCACTGTCGGCACACCGCAGACAAAGACCTTTGAAGTGCTGAGCGAAGGTCTGACAGAAGACATCACGGTTAGCCTTACGACGAACCCAAACAACGTGTTCTCCCTCAGCTCAACAAGCATTTCTCGCACGGCTTCAGAAGAAGGAGCAACCGTCAGCGTGACATTCACGCCCACCGCAGCAGGAACGTACGAAGGAACAGTCACCCTTACCAGTGCAGGTGCAGAGTCTGTTACCGTTAGCCTCTCTGCTACAGCTACGCAGAGCACGACGCCCGTGGACCCCGCAGGCTCCAGCAATGACTTTGCGCTTGTCACCCAAGCATCGGACTTCACCGATGGCGACTACATCATCGTGTACGATGGTGCTGCCATGAACACAACGGTATCAAGCAATCGCTTGCAGTACACAGCGGTAACACCCACCAATAATGTCATCACGACCACCGACGCAGCGATTATCTGGCATATCGCGAAGAGCGGCAGTTACTACACCATCTACAATGCCGACGCAAACAAATATGCTGCCAGCACTGGAACGAAGAACCAAGCTCAGTTGTTGGCCAGCGGAAACGATGATAAGGCGTTGTGGAATGTAACGACAGGCACCACGTTTGATTTCACGAACAAGAACAACGCTGCAAACAACGTTAATGCCACTTTACGCAGGAATGGTACTTATGGCTTTGCCTGCTATGCAACAGGAACCGGCGGTGCTTTGAGCTTATATAAGAGAAGCGGCGGCTCTGGCACGGGCGACGACCCGACCACTGACGACCCGACCGACGATTACTATAAGAAAGCCGACGGCAAGAAAGGCGAGGCGCTGAAGACGGCGATGAGCGGAATCATCTACAACCGCACGGAGAAGAGCTACGACTACCTGTGGACAGCCTTCAAGACCACCGACGTGCGCAGCGATGGAAAGATCTGGGATATGTACTCCAATATCACCAATTACACACCGGTGACCAGTGGTTCTGAGTATAGTAAGGAAGGCGACTGCTACAACCGCGAGCACTCATGGCCGCAGAGCTGGTTCAATAGCAATACTCCGATGTACACTGACCTGCACCACATCTACCCCACCGACGGTTTTGTCAATGGAAAGCGTTCCAGCTACCCTTTCGGCGAAACGAATAATCCTACTTATTCTTCCGCGAACGGCTTCAGCAAACTCGGTCCTTGCTCATACGACGGCTACACAGGCACAGTCTTCGAGCCTGCCGACGAGTACAAGGGCGACTTCGCGCGTACCTATTTCTATATGGTGACTTGTTACGAGGAGAAACTGGCCGACTGGTATGCAGGAAATGCTGACGGCATTCGTGCCACCATTGACGGAAGCACTTATCCTGGTTTGCAGGAATGGCAGTTGAACATGCTGATGGAGTGGGCAAAGAACGACCCCGTCAGTGAGAAGGAAATCAACCGCAACAATGCCGTCTATGCCATCCAGAACAACCGCAACCCGTTCATCGACTATCCTGGCTTGCAGGAATACATCTGGGGTATATGCATCAATGAGACGTTCGACTACGACGACTACGTGGAGCCTGTCTATAAGCAGAATGTAACAATGGCCTTCAATCCTACTGAGGTCACAGCGACCATTAGAGAGGACTTCACTGAGCCGACACTGACCACCACGCCTGCCAACCTGACCGTCACCTATAGCAGCAGCGAACAGACCGTGGCAACGATTGATGCCACCACTGGTGAGGTCACCCCCGTTGCAGCAGGAACAACCGTCATCACTGCCACGTTCGCAGGCGACAACAGCTACAACAGCGGCTCTGCAACGTACACGCTGACCGTCTCTGAAGCACAGACCCCCGATCCCGTCGTAGGCTCCGGCACTTATGCACTGGTCACCGATGCCAGCACACTCGCGGCAGGCGACAAGATTCTGATTGCTTACGTCAATGGCACAACTAAGTATGTGCTCAGCACAACGCAGAACGCCAACAACCGCGCTGCCACAACAGACGCGACACTCAACGCCGACGGTACGCTGACACCAGGTGATGCCGCACAGGTCATCACCCTGGAGAAGGATGGCGAGAACTACCTCTTCAACGTTGGAAATAGATATCTGTATGCAGCAAGTAGCAGCAGTAACTTGTTGAGAACAGAGGAAACAGCCGACGCTAATGCTAAGGCAACAATTAATATCAGTTCCGGTAATGCCAGCATTGCCTTCCAAGGAACGAATACGAGGAATGTGATTCGCTACAATCCAAACACAAACAATAATGGCAGTCCTCTCTTCTCCTGCTACGCCTCGACGAGCACAACAGGTTCTCTCCCGCAGATCTACCGCGAGGTGTCTGTAACCATCCCAACGATCACCCTCGCCAACGCCGCCAACAACACCAGCGTCATCGAGGAGAACAACGGTAAACGGGTAAACGTCACCCTTGCCGACCGCACCCTCTACAAGGATGGCAAATGGAACACCCTCTGTCTGCCCTTCGACATGAGCGCTGAGCAGATTGCCAAGAGCAAACTGGCGGGCGCTGACATCCGGACGCTCAGTTCGGCATCGTTCAGCTACGGCACGCTGTTCCTGAACTTCACGCCGGAATCTGGTGAGGAGGCCGTCAACGCGATCACCGCCGGAACACCTTACATCATCAAGTGGGAAAGCAGCAGCAATGATATCGTAAGCCCCACGTTCAACGATGTCACCATCGACAAGAGGGTCAATAACAAGACCTTCGATCTCGGCAACAACAATGCAATCACCTTCTGCGGCACCTATGGCTATCAAAGCTTCAAGGAAGATGATCACACAATCCTCTTCCTCGGAACGGAGAACAACGTCTTCTATCCGAAGGCAGGCGCTACCATTGCCGCCCAGCGCGCATACTTCACCCTCGAAGGCATTACCGACGGCGAACCTTCTGACCCCAATGCGTCCATCAAATCCTTCCTCCTCAACTTCGACGACTTTGACCTGACCACAGGTCTAAAGGATGCCGGTTCGAGACAGGCGGACGGCAACCATTACTACGACCTGTCGGGCCGCAAGATGAATGGAAAACCTGCACAGCCGGGCATCTACGTCCGAAACGGACATAAGATATTGGTGAAATAAAGCATATCGGCACAATGAAAGAGATTACCGTCGTAGCCGCAATCATCATCGATACAGAACACCGTATCCTCGCCACACAGCGAGGATACGGTGCTTTCAAAGACTACTGGGAGTTTCCTGGCGGCAAGGTAGAGGCGGGCGAGACGCTGGAACAGGCGCTGCGGCGCGAGATACGAGAGGAGCTGGCTGCCGACATCATCGTTGACCGACATTACGATAGCCTCACACACACGTACGAGGAGCGAGCACTGACCGTGCACCTGCACTTCTTCCTTTGCCACCTCGCCGCAGGAAGCCATCTCACCTTCCTCGAACATGAAGCAGCACGATGGCTCACCAAGGAGCACCTCCTCGACGTCGACTGGCTGCCTGCAGACAAGGAGCTGGTGAGCAGCCTGGGAAAGAAACTTTGAACGATGCGGAAACGCTGTAACATCCAGCTTTTCCGCATTGTCTTTTATCAATGTTTGCGCCCGCGCGAACATTATTTTAAGGAATTATAATGCCATGTGAAAACATTTTGCTAACTTTGCGCCCATTAGTACAACACAATTTGAAACTAATAACGCAAGACAAATGGCAAAGATTGTTGCTAAGGAACAGTTTTCAGAGAAAGTATTTAAGTTAATTGTCGAGGCGCCGCTCATCGCTAAAGCGCGCCGCGCGGGTCACTTCGTCATTATCCGCGTGGGCGAGAAAGGCGAACGAATCCCCCTCACCATCGCCGACGCTGACGTGCAGGCAGGAACCATCACGCTGGTCGTTCAGAAAGTGGGATACTCCAGCACGAAACTCTGCGATCTCAACGTCGGGGACGAACTCACCGATATCGTAGGTCCCCTCGGCAAAGCTACGCATATAGAGAACTTCGGCACTGTGGTCTGTGCCGGAGGCGGCGTGGGCGTTGCTCCCATGCTCCCCATCATCAAGGCCCTCAAGGCCGCTGGCAACCGCGTTGTCAGCGTGCTCGCCGGCCGCAGCAAAGACCTCATCATCCTCGAAGACGAGGTACGGCAGTCCAGCGATGAAGTCATCATCATGACCGACGACGGCTCGTACGGACAGAAAGGTGTTGTCACGGTGGGCATCGAACAGGTCATCCAGCGCGAGAAGGTGGACAAGGTGTTCGCCATCGGCCCTGCCATCATGATGAAGTTCTGCTGCCTGCTGACAAAGAAATACGACATCCCCACCGACGTCTCCCTGAACACTATCATGGTGGACGGCACAGGCATGTGCGGCGCCTGCCGCATCACTGTCGGCGGAAAGACACGCTTTGTCTGCGTCGACGGTCCCGAGTTCGACGGTCATCAAGTTGACTTCGACGAGATGCTCTCTCGCATGACTGCCTTCAAGGCCGAAGAGCAGGAGGCTATGGCCACGCTCCCCTCCTCCACCCCCTCTTCAAAGGCCGGGCACGAGCATACAGCACACGCAGAAAAAGCCACCGTCCCCACAGCCACTGCGCTCGGCGATTCCGTCGCCGAGGCCCCCTCTGCCCTCACCGACCGCACAGCCCCTTGGCGTGAAGAGCTGCGCAAGAGCATGAAAGCCAAAGAGCGTACTGCCATCCCCCGCGTGAAGATGCCTGAGCTCGATCCCGTTTATCGCGCTACGACTCGCACCGAAGAGGTCAACCAGGGTCTCACCGTCGAACAAGCACAGCAGGAAGCCAAGCGCTGCCTCGACTGCGCCAAGCCCACCTGCATGGAAGGTTGCCCCGTCGGCATCCAGATTCCCTCCTTCATCAAGAACATCGAACGTGGCAACTTCCTCGGCGCAGCCAAGGTGCTGAAGCAAACTTCCGCGCTGCCTGCGGTCTGCGGTCGTGTCTGTCCGCAGGAGAAGCAATGCGAGAGCCGATGCATCCATCTGAAGATGAACGAGCCGGCTGTCGCCATCGGTTATCTGGAACGCTTCGCTGCCGATTACGAGCGCGAGAGCGGCAACATAGCAGTGCCCGAGTGCGCTCCGGCCAATGGTAAGAAGATTGCCGTCGTAGGCTCCGGACCCTCAGGTCTTTCCTTCGCTGGCGATATGGCCAAGCTGGGCTACGACGTCACCGTCTTCGAGGCATTGCACGAGATCGGCGGCGTGCTGAAATACGGTATCCCCGAGTTCCGCCTGCCCAACGCCATCGTCGACGTCGAGATTCAGAACCTCGAGAAGATGGGCGTGAAGTTCATCAAAGACTGCATCATCGGCAAGACCATCACTGTCGAGGAACTGGAGCAACAAGGCTTCAATGGCATCTTCGTAGGATCCGGAGCCGGGCTGCCCAACTTCATGAACATCCCCGGCGAAAACCTCAAGGGCATCATGTCCTCCAACGAATACCTCACACGTGTGAACCTGATGGACGCCAGCAGTGCCGACAGCGACACGCCCATACATCGCGCCAAGAGCGTCATGGTCGTGGGTGGAGGTAACACCGCTATGGACTCCTGCCGCACAGCCAAACGTCTGGGCGCCGAGCGTGTCTTCATCGCCTATCGCCGCAGCGAAGCTGAGATGCCCGCACGTCTGGAAGAGGTGAAGCACGCCAAAGAAGAGGGCATCGAATTCATGACGCTCCACAACCCCATCGAATACCTGGCAGACGAGCAGGGCAATGTCCGCGCTGTCGTCCTTCAGAAAATGGAACTGGGCGAGCCCGATGCCAGCGGCCGCCGCTCACCTCAACCGATTCCCGGTGCCACAGAGACAATCGAGATAGACCAGGCCATCGTAGCCGTCGGTGTATCACCGAACCCCATCGTGCCCACGAGTATCAAGGGATTGGAGTTGGGACGCAAGAACACCATTGTCGTCAACGACGGCATGCAGACCAACCTGCCCACCATCTTTGCCGGAGGTGACATCGTCCGCGGCGGCGCCACCGTCATCCTGGCCATGGGAGACGGCCGTCGTGCGGCACAATCCATGCACGAATACCTAAGCAAATAAATCCATAAGGAGTTGACTAACGCAAAACTCTCTGCGATGAAGCAACATATCATACTTTTTCTTCTGCTCGCACTCATCACGATTCCCTCCGCTGCAAGAAAGCAGCGGAGGAACGCTTCGGCGAGATGGTCTACGCCTGCTTCATACATGCCGGAAGCTGAAGAAGCCATGCAGGCTTACAACTTCGACCACGCCATCGAGTGCTACGAGAAAGAGATTGCCCTCTTAACAAAGAAGAGAAAATCCACGACCGATGTAGAAGAACGACTGCAGGCGGCACATAAAGCCAATGCCAACCTACACGCCACCGAACGCATCGTCATCATCGACAGTGTAGTATGCAATGCTGCTGACGCCTTTCGAGTCATTCGTCTGAGCAGGGAGAGCGGACGCATCGACACCTATGCCTCCACCTACCACACGAAAGACACTTCGGGGGCTACGCTCTATGAGAATGAGCTCGCCAACAAACGCTACCTTTCCCTACCCGACTCAAAACGGTTGGCTGTGGCCGACAGGTTGGGAGACGACTGGGCTTCGCCTACCCTCTTGAGCGGCCTCAACGAAGATGACATCGCTCAGAACTTTCCCTTCCTCCTCTCCGACGGTGTGACGCTCTATTACGCAGCCAAAGGACCTGAAAGCATGGGGGGATATGACATCTTCGTGAGTCGTGCCGACGGAGAGGACGGTGAGTTTCTGGCGCCGGAGAATATCGGTTTCCCCTTCAACTCGCCGGCAAACGACTATCTCTTTGCCATGGACGAATATGCGCTTCTCGGATGGTTCGTCAGCGACCGCCGACAGCCCGAGGGGAAAGTCTGTGTCTACACTTTCATCCCCAACCAGACACGCGAACTATATGGCGACGAAGTGAACACGCAGCAACTGCGGTCTTTAGCACGCCTCAACTCGATTCGGGACACTTGGACACAACCCGAGAAAGTCAAAGCTGCACAACAAAGGTTAGCAGACCTGCGGGCTGGAAAAGGAGATACCACTCCCGCTACGCCCGACTTCACTTTTGTCATCGACGACAAGCGTATATACACCAGCATCGATGACTTCAACTCGCCTGCCGCCAAGCAAGAGATGAAGAAATGGCTTCAACTTCGCAATAGCGTACAGACAGACAGCGAGCTGCTCAACCGCCTGCGCGAGAACTATGCTGAGGCTGACGCCAAGCAACGGTCGCAGCTGGCACGAACCATCAACCGTCTCGAGGCGACCTTCTATCCTCAGCAGCAACAGCTTCGACAGCTCGCAAAGGAAATTCGCAACGCTGAAATCTCTTACAAGTAAAAATCTTCCTGCTGTAACATCGTTGCAGCATAAATAAACTAACCTGCTATGAAGAAAGTATTTGCTCCTTCCGAACTTATCATCAACGAAGACGGCAGCGTCTTCCACCTCCACGTACGACCCGAACAGCTCGCAGACAAAGTCATCCTCGTGGGCGACCCTGGCCGCGTGCAGACAGTCGCATCGCATTTCGAGCGCATGGAATGTGACATCCAAAGCCGCGAGTTCCACACCATCACTGGCACCTACCACGGCAAGCGTATTACCGTAGTCTCGACAGGCATCGGCTGCGATAACATTGACATCGTGATGAACGAGCTCGATGCCCTGGCCAATATCGACTTCAACACACGCACCGAGAAAGACCAACTTCGCTCACTCGAGCTTGTACGTATCGGCACATGCGGTGGACTGCAGCCCAACACACCCGTCGGCACCTACATCGCATCCGTCAAGAGTATTGGCTTCGACGGGCTGCTGAACTTCTACGCCGGCCGCAACGAGGTGTGCGACCTCGACTTTGAAGCGGCCTTCAGACAGCACATGCATTGGAACCCGCTGCTGTGTGCTCCTTATGTAATCGATGCCAATCCGGAACTCATCAACCGCATCGCCGGCAATGAGATGGTGCGCGGCGTGACCATCGCCTGCGGCGGCTTCTTCGGGCCGCAAGGCCGTGAGCTTCGCATTCCTCTTGCCGATCCCGAGCAAAACGCCAAGGTAGAAGCTTTTGAGCATCAAGGTTGGAAAATCACGAATTTCGAGATGGAGTCCTCCGCCCTTGCCGGACTGGCGCGCCTCATGGGACACCGGGCCATGACCTGTTGCATGGTCATTGCTAACAGGCTTGCAGGCGAAGCCAATACTGGCTATAAAGGCTCCCTCAATGGCCTGATCCAATTGGTACTCGACCGCATCTGACCCCATACATACACACACGGCCACTCACACCGTCCGATACGACGACCTGACCTTGGGCAAAACCGCATCGGCTATTAGAGAGTCCGGGGTGAATGTTTCTTGCGGACACGGCCTGTCCATCATCAGTTTTTCAGATTTCCTGCAAAAGGTGTCACCTCTCGCTGTAAACGATTATCCATAAATACGTTTAGCGGAGTGACACCTTTTTGACGTGTCATCGTGTATCACCAGTAATCAATCCGGGTAAATCAGTGTTGTTTTTGCTGCCAACCCTGAGCGTCTCGGCCGCCACTGCCTGCAGTTCGGGCAAAAACTGCCAAGAGTTTTCGGTAAAAGTGTTAAGAGTTTTGCGTAAAACTGCCAAGAGTTTTCGGTAAAAGTGTTAAGAGTTTTGCGTAAAAGTCAAGAGAAAAATTCCCCAATATCAAAGCAAATGACGACAATGTTCAGAGAGGGAATAGTACTTCTCCCCTTAGAACTAATGCGAAAGTCGTATCTCTGAGTGGCAAAGTCATGGCAGAGAGGATGCTATATACGACCTGCAAGCGTCGCTTCATGAAAGGCGGCAGAGGCTTGCGTAGCGCTGGCGGCAAGAAAATGTTGGTGGAGTAACACAAAACAAAATATTTGCCCTTTTGTTTTGCGTTGTTCTCACTTTTCCGTACCTTTACGCCCCAAAACGAACAAAGTGATATGAACGGACTTTATACCATCATTCTGCTCCTTCTAAGCAATGTCTTCATGACTCTTGCTTGGTACGGGCATCTGAAACTACAGCAGACGGGACTCTCAAGCAACTGGCCGCTCATCGGCGTCATTGCATTCTCTTGGGGCATCGCGTTCCTTGAGTATTGCTGCCAAGTACCCGCCAACCGCATCGGCTTCGTCGGCAACGGAGGACCCTTTAACCTGGTGCAACTGAAGGTCATACAGGAATGTATCTCCCTCACTGTCTTTGCGATTATTGCCCACCTAATGTTTCAGAACGAGAGCCTGCAGTGGAACCATTTCGCAGCATTCTGCTGTCTCATTGCAGCCGTCTATCTGGTTTTCATGAAATAAGTTTCGCCCGTGCATGCCATGAACAACGATACGATATGCGCCATTGCCACAGCTGCAGGCGGAGCACTGGGAGTCATTCGACTCAGCGGACCCGAGGCATTTTCTATCGCCAGCAGCATCTGCCAGAAAGATCTCCATGCATACAGGCCTCGAACCGCCCATCTGCTGCCCATTTTCAATGCAAGTGCTACGACAAGTGACCCCTCACAAGAGCGCTCCGCTCCACTTGACGAAGCCCTTGTCACTCTTTTCCGGGCACCACATTCCTACACCGGCGAGGATTGCGTCGAGTTCTCGCTCCATGGCTCTTCCTACATCCTTCAGAACACTCTTCAGACACTCATCGAACTCGGTGCCCGTCAGGCCGCTCCAGGCGAATTTACACAACGCGCTTTCCTCAATGGAAAAATGGATCTCAGCCAGGCCGAAGCCGTAGCGGACCTCATTGCCTCCACCAATCGTGCCATGCATCAGGTGGCAATGAACCAACTCAAAGGACATCTCTCTTCCGAACTCAAGCATCTACGCGATCTGCTGCTCCATCTTACCTCACTTCTCGAGCTCGAACTCGATTTCTCGGACCATGAGGAACTGGAGTTTGCTGACCGCTCAGAACTACTCGACCTGGCAAAGCGCATAGACCACCACGTCACCCACCTCGCCAACAGTTTCAAGACGGGCAACGCACTGAAAAACGGCATTCCCGTAGCCATTGTCGGTGCTCCGAATGTCGGCAAATCAACCCTACTTAATGCCCTCCTGGGCGAAGAGCGGGCCATCGTCAGCGACATACAAGGAACCACGCGCGATGCCATCGAAGACACGATACAACTCGGCGGCATCACCTTCCGTTTCATCGATACCGCAGGAATCCGTCACACAGACGATCAGATTGAACGACTCGGCATCAACCGTTCCCTTGCAGCCGTCAAACGAGCTGCTATCGTTCTACTCATGACCGAATCCGGCATACCCTTCCCAGACCTCCCTTTCACAAAAGACCAAACCGTCATCCGAGTCATCAACAAATCAGACATAAGTACGGCAAGCAAATCCTCCGAGGAAGACTGCAACGCACCGTCTACCACTGAGCTCAACATCTCGGCCAAATACGATATCGGCCTTGACACCCTCCGCCAACGTCTCATCGCAACAGCGCCAAAAACCTCAGACGCCGATGTCATCGTCACCAACGCCCGCCACTACGAAGCCCTCATGCGTGCCCACGATGCCCTCATCCGCGTCAATAATGGTCTCTCCGCACAACTCCCCACCGACCTCATCGTCGAAGACCTCCGCCTCACTCTCGATGCCCTCGCCGAAATCACTGGCGGAGCCATCACTCCACAAGAAACCCTCAACAATATTTTCAGTCATTTTTGCGTGGGAAAGTAAATAGCAAAGACCCCATATTTAGGCACTACCATGTGATTTATTTGCGTCGTACTTGTTTTTAACATGACATCATCTATCACATGATATTTGTCTGGTAGCTGCATGAGAATATCATGAATACTCATTTCACCCCGTTTACCCTTTTGTCGAGGTGAATTATACCACTAACCGAATATGGTCAGTGCTATGATGGCGATAATTAGAAGTATGGAAAGAAATGACTCCATGAATCACCCATTACTAAGCTACATGTTGATGTACTTCACAGGATTTTGACTCTTGCCATAGAAAGCAGAGACATCTTTTCCAATGTATATGGTATGTTCGGCTTCAACGCCCAAAATTCAAATCGTCCAATGTATTTAGAGTTTTCGGTGTACTTACAGTTTACAGGAATACAGACTTTTTCTACAATACCATTAACGATGGCAAGCACATGAGTAGCCTTTTTCGTTAGTTTATATCAAATTTCCAATACTTGCGAGTCATCTCATAAAGATCCTCCCTTTTTCACTTTCCCTACCTTTACACACATAATGCGGTCTTCGGGATTGGGTATAAGAACGTTCTGATTTATTTTACTCTTGATTTGCTTTTATGGAGTTAAACTCTTCTTCCGAGATAACGCTCATTGCCATCGTTTCTTTGACAATTCGGATATATCCATCCTGCTGGTCTGTCTCAAATCGTAAACCCTTTAAGGCTTTATTGCTGATAGGCACATACCATGATATATTTGTTTCTAAACCGATGGTATATTTCTCCAACGTGCTAGTGCCCAAGGCGTTGATATACTTTACATTCTCATCCATTGGGTTACAAGAAGAGATACGGAAATGGCACTCTTCGTCTTTCAGTAATGGCAGGCGAACTTCGCAGTTTGGAAGGACAAACCAAACCAATCCTCTGTCCATATCGGTTATGAGCATTTCCTTCTGAGAGTTGTTTCGGACAACAAGGTCAAGCAAAAGTGTTTTCATGTCTTCTGCTTGGGCCCTGGCATCTGCCGATGCAACAAGAGAAGCATTAGTATTCTCCCTTGCATTCACATAGTTCTGCATAGCCCAACCTTTATTATAACCTGAGTTCATTTGGCTTTGAGCCATGCCTTCTGATGCAGAAGAAAGAGCTGCCGCAACCATAGACCAGCCAGCTGCGCTCTTCGCCCTTTTGATGTCACGAACCAGTTCTTCAGATACCACCTGCTGCGTCAAAGTGCAGGTAATAAGCCCATCTTTCGATGACATTACCAGAGAATGGGCCTTGTTTGTCAAAGAATCCATTTCGCCATTCTCAATCAAAAGAAGGCGATTGTCATACGTCGGTAGATATGTTGTCTTTGCCTGCGATGACATAGCCAACATATAGAATGTGATTACAAATAGAAATCTTCTCATCATTTTGAATTATATTTGTTTCAGATTATTGACTACTTCATCTAACGAACAGCATACAGCAGTGAACAGTTTATACATCAGTTCAGGCTCCACCTTCTCGGGAACATATGCCACAACGGGTTTTCCAGCCCCGGCGAACCATCCGGCTTCGGTGTGAGCAGAACGGCCACAAGGAAGAACAAGTATACAGGCATCACATGAACGGATGGCCTCTATGTCATTCTTGAATTGTCGTTCTGCTAATGGATGATTAAGCCTGTCTCTATATTGTTCGGGTGTCCACTCCTGCCAGTCCTCGCCAACAAGATACCATTTGAAACCTGGGTCACCAGACGGTGGATTACGGAAGTCATACACATCAAACCCTTCTCCCCGAAGTCGTCTTACCACTTCTGGATAATAGGTGTTCCGCCACGAAGATGCAATATACAGTTTCATTCTCTTTCTGTGTTATAGGTCGGTGATTCCTCTGCTGCCATCATCGGCTCTTCATCTGGTAGTTCATAGTGCTTGACGCTGTGGTCTTGCAGGAATATCTTGTTGAGTGTGAATGATAGCGACTCCAAAGTGTTTTCTCTTTTGGCTGCTTTCAACTCACATTCCCAAATAGTGATGCTGTGCCAGCCCATTGATGCCAGCTGTCGCTGCACCTCATTGTCACGTTCCTTGTTCCGCTTAACCTTATTAACCCAAAACTCCGTATTGGTCTTTGGTATGGTATAATACTTGCATCCATCATGCCCGTGCCAGAAGCATCCGTTCACAAAGATGCAAGTCCTGTACTTCATCATCACAATGTCAGGTTTCCCCGGCAGTCGTGGATGATTCAAACGATAGCGAAACCCATGTCCCCACAGCCAATGACGCACAATCATCTCTGGCTTTGTATTCTTGCCGTGGATTGCTGCCATGTTAGCATGTCGTTGTTGTGGGGAAAGGATATCTGACATTATATATTTCGCTTGTCGATGGTGTGAACACGATTGTCCGTCATACGCACATTGCATGCGTGCAAAGTTAATAAAAATAGAGTAATTAATGACTAAAAGCTTTATTAAATAAGATGATGGTGACGTTTTTTGCTTCACTTTTGCATCAAAATGCCACCTTTACCTTTTCCTTTCCCACCTTTTATCGTTTATTCGCACCAATAATTACCGACCTGTCGACACATAAGCATTGGTATGTCGGGAGCGAAACAACACCGATATTCAATACCACCTTTGAGAGGTGGAACTTTAGCTTATCCTCAATTATTTCGCGGAAGATGAATAAGTTTGATCGCTTCTTATTATGCTATATTCTTTGCCATTTTTTATTGCCTGATGAAATGAGGATAGTCCGCATCTCCGAGAAAGGGTTCAAACTTAAATTCCTCATAGCTGAAGGCACGAAGGTCGTCGGGCTTTGTGATGCGATGCTCAATGATGAATCGCGTCATGGCTCCACGACAGGTCTTGGCCCATACGGCCTGCATCTTCAGGTCATTCTTGCGTCCCTCCGGTAGCAAGCGAGCAGAGCTCGAGCGGCCTTTGCGCACATAGAACAAAGGCTGAACGATACGCACCTCCTTGCGTACCCGTTGCCAGTCGAAGAGATGCTGGAATTCCTCTGTTGCCAGGTGAACAAGGACTCCGTCATCGGCCTTGACCGCATTGATAAGAACGTCAGTAAGGCGACTCTTCCAGAAGCCAAACATATTCTCCCCAGCCCCACTTGGCAAGACGACCGAGCCCTCCATCCTGTAAGGGAGGATGCCATCGAACGGGCGCAACAGGCCATAGAGGAACGAGGTGATCCAAAGATGCCCCTGCGCGAAGCGCAATTCGTTCTCTGTGAACGTTTCAGCCTTCAGGTGCTTGTAGGCCTGGCCATGGTAAGCGAGGATGGCGGGCATCTTTGTCGTTTCCTCAAAGAAGCGCATGAAGCGTAGTTTGTTCTGCCCTGCTATCTGCTGGCTGCACCCGAGCATCTCGGCAATAGTCTCCGTCGAGTACTGAGCCATATCACGGGCAAATGCCTCGGCCTCGTGGGCAAAACGAGGTGCTGACAACTCCACATCGGGAGCCGTCTTCAGCACATCGTTCATGATTTTTGCGGAAGCCAAAAGTATCTGCATAGCGCTATTCCGTGGATTGATACCTATTCATTCTTTAGAGTTCAAGCAAGCTTGACTTTGCTCTCGCTACTCCATCAGTTGACCTTCGGTCTTTGCCCTCTTTGAGAACTTTTCTTCCGTATTCCGTCATCAGCCCACGTCGGCCCAGATCGTGGCACCGCTGCCGGTTGAGTTCCGTCCAATGGCTGCCTTTCCTGCGGGGTGACAACCGCTGTGCCAGTCGCCCGTCTGGGAGTTTCTTCAGCGTGGAGTCAATCCAGCCGAAGCAGAGGGCTTCTTCTACGATATCGAGGTAAGGAAGCGTGTCGGGCTTCGCCGTTTTCGACCTGTTGCATGCTACCCAGCAACAGCGTTCCGAAAGATGGTTTTGCTCAAACCACTCCCTCAGTTGTCTGCGATTGGTGAAGGTTAAGAGGTTTGTTACTTCCATGGGCTGTCCTACAAATATTATGCAATGCCTAACAGTTCTATCTCGAATATCAGTGTAGAGCCTCCTGGGATGCCGGGCTGTGAGAATTTGCCATAGCCCATCTCAGCAGGGATATAGACCTCCCATTTGTCGCC
>CAMVFC010000051.1 GCA_947166655.1 uncultured Prevotellaceae bacterium | reverse complement strand
GCTCCCCTCGCTTACGTGAGGGGGCTGGGGTGGGCCTGGCTTATCTGACGAGCACTTTCTTGCCGCCTGCGATGTACACGCCTTTGTTCATGGGACGCCGGATGCGGCGGCCGCTGAGATCAAAGGTCGTTCCGCGGGAGGTGTCGTCGGCGTGGCCGTCTGCCTCTGTAATAAGGTCGACTCCATCGGTCAGTCCGCTGAAGACGAGCTTGACGTCCTGGCAGGCATCGGGCACGAGGAAGTAGGCGCGCAGTCCCTTGATGGCGCCCTGCTCGGAGAGTCTCTTCACCTTCCCGCTGGTGGCCAGGTAGCAGACGCCCTCCATGGCGGTCAGGGGGCGGCTGTAGGTCTGTCCGACGAACTGCACATGGCCGTCGGTGCCTGAGGTCTCGCCCTCAGTGGTCTCTACGGCGACGCCGGTGAAGGTGGGGTTGATGAGGGCGTCGGCAGCCTCGGGCAGCTTCACCAGACAGGGTTGTCCGGCGGCGATGGCTGTCGCCTTAGCGAAGGTGATGCTGGAGGCATCGGACTCGGAGAAGGCATAGATGGTAGCTCCTTTGAGCGGTGAGGCGGCGATCTGTTTGCTGCTGAGGGCGAAGGGCAGGCTGAGTGTGTTCCAGATGGCGGGCTGGAGCGTACGTGTGAGGGTCACGGCAGCGAAGTCGCAGGCCTCGGGCGGGGTCGGGGCATCCTCGTGGATGGAGACCTTCCTGGCGTATTCCGTCAGGGCAAAATTGTTGAAGATGCACCAGCCCCATGGCGTGAAGGCGGGCACGTTCACGCTGATAGTGGCTTTTTTCTCCTCGCCGATGTAGGCGTAGAGCTCCACCTTGTACTGTCCTGCGTCGAAGCGTGCCACGGCCTGATCGGTGGTGTTCGGGTCGGCCGTTCCCGCGCAGCCGCTGTACCACGAGGGAATCTGGGCAAAGTATTTGTCGTTGATGCTCACGTAGGCATTGCTCAGCTCATAGCCTTTCTGTCCGAGTGCATGGCAGTTCTCGTTGGACCCCTGCCGGTAGAAGGCGTTCAGCGTAAGCTTGTAGAGTCCTGCGTGCGGCACGTTGACGGTCTGGCAGACGTAGCCGTGGCGCTGGTAGAGCTCACCGCCGTAGGACCCCGTGTTGTAGGCGCAGCCGTAGTTGTCCTTGGTGTCTGTGATCAGCGCCGGCTGGGTCAGCGGCCAGAAGGTCGTGCTGCCGACCTTGGCGCCTTTGATGGTGGCTGTGGAGGGGACTGCGGTGTAGTCGGCAGCGAGGGCGGCTGCCAGGGCTTCGGTCGCAGAACTGCCATGCGCGACGGCCTCGTCGAGGCTGAATCCGGCGGCCGTGGCGGCTGCCAGGACGTTGGCCTGCTGTGCGGCGGCGACGATGGCTTTCTGCTCGGAGGCGCTCTTCAGGGCGAAGGGTGCGGCGCCGGCTGCGGTGGCCACGTTGGCGTAAGGCTTGACAGGGCCGCCAGTCTCGGCAGCGAGGCCCATATAGAATCCGTTGTGCGAGCGCAGGACGAGGTCCTCGCCTCGCCGCTCGATGAACCACGACGTGCTGTTGTAGCTGGCAGCCTTGTCGGTGAAGCAGTCGCTGCCGAAGTAGAGATTGTTGTCCAGGAACCTGATGGTGGAGACGTTGACGCCGTTGGTGGTGATCCGGACGGGGATGCCGTAGTCCTCGGCCAGGCCCCGGGCACCATAGGCTTCGCCGCGGCCCAGGAAGCGTCCTGCCGTGGGCAGCCAGATATAGTACTCGCCGTCCTCGACCACCTTCGCGGGCAGAGCAGCCAGAGCCGCTGAGGTGATGGGGCTGCTGCCGTCCACCATGAGGTCGATGAAGGCATTCAGGTCGGCCTCGCTGATGCCCACGGCGCCGCGCCAATAGTTGTAGAACTCCTCCTGCAGGCTGTTGCCCTGCAGGGCTTTGATGTAGGCGAGTTTGTGGTCGATGCCGTCCTTGGTGCGCAGACCGGCGCTGGAGAAAGAGGTGAGTTCGTAGTCCTTGTACATCTCTTCGACCGGCAGTCCGAGCAGTCCTTCGAGCAGCATGGCGAAGCAACCCGTGCGGTCAGCACCGTAGATGCAGTGGAAATAGGCGGCCTTGCCAGCCTTCAGTGCTGCCAGCACGAGGCCGAAGGCACTCTTGAATTTCGTGGCGTCGAGGTTTAGCGCGTCCTCGCTCCAGCGGTTGAGGTCGGCATAATAGTAGGAGGCACCGTCGATGGCGGAGGCGCTCAGCGTGCCGTCTTGCAGGTCAGCTGCTGTACGCAGGTCCACTTCGGCGCCGATGTTCAACTGTTTTTTCAGCATGTCGAGGTCGGCATCGCTGGCTGTGTAGCTCTTGCCGCCCCGCAGCTCGGAGCCGCGGAACAGTCTGCCGTACCTGATGCGGTTGCCGTCGGCATTGGTCCATCCGCCCAGGTCGCGCATGTTGGCGATGCCGTCGGCCTTGATCATGCGTAGCTGGCCTGTGGTGGAGATGGTGCCGTCGGCGATGACGGCACCGTCGGCCTCTACCTTATAATAATAAGTCTGGTCGGGGAGCAGGTTCTTCATCTCGTAGAGCACACTGCCTGCGGGCACGGTGAACGTCTCGGCACCGGTGAAGTCGCTGCTGAGGGCGAGGCTGAGGCTGGCGTCCACGGTCTGTGCGGGCAGGGGTACGCTGAGCGTGGCGGGCTGGTCGTCGCGGAGGGTGACGTCAGTGGCGTAGTTGCTGACGACGCTGGCCGTGCTCTCAGTGTATGGCGTCGTGGCGAGGAAAGCGGCCACGCGGTCGTTCTCGATGTTCAGGCTGAATACCTGATTGTTGAACTCCGTTGGAGCCACATAGGGAGCGGCGTAGGTGAGGTGGAAGTCGTCGCACTTCAGCAGCGTCTGCCCCTTACCCGTGTTCTGCACTCTGAAGCTGAGCGTTCCGTCACCGACGAAGACATCCTCGAGGGTGAGCGTGTAGCCCACCGTCTTGTGGCCGTCCACATCGTCGGCGTTGGTGGGATAGACGCTGGCCGACGTGCCGTTGGCCGTCATGGTGACGGCGGCGCCGTCGCCGAAAGAAGCCACTACGGCGGTGATGGTATAGTAACCGGCCGGCAGGCCCTTGACGGTCTGGCCTACATCGAGTGTCCTGATGTTGCTGGCCCACGTGTTGAAGAGCCAGTCGCCGACAGTGTTGGAGTAAGCATAGGTGTCGCTGGTGGTGTGGTGCACGTTCGTGTCATCGCCGCTCGCCAGCACCGTCCATCCGTCCATGTTGCCCAGTTCGAAGCTGGGATTGATGAGTGCCGAGGTGAAGTCCGTGCCGGCAGAGGGCGTCAGCGCTGCAATCTCGAGCTGCTGATAAGCCGCATAGACGTCGGCCGCCGTGGCGTACTCGCCATCATCGTATTTCTGCTGAACGGCAGCCTTCACGATGTCGCTCGTTGACTGCGCCTTCATTCCGTTGACGGCCGTAAGGATGGCGCCCGTATAGAGGGTGTTGCTGGCCTGGGCGCCCGTGATGGCGGTGCCGAGGGCACTGAGGGTGGCTTCGAGCCACTCCTGCGAACCGGTGTTCACGTCTGTCTCTGCTGCTGCGACGGCATCGTCGAGCGCCGTCTTCGCGGCAGTGCTCATCAGCGCTCCCTGCAGCGCCTTGGCTGCAGCCAGCTGGCTCTCGTAGCTCTCCACGAGGGCCGAGAGGTCGATGCCGTAGTAGGTGAGCGTCACGTTGTCGTAGGCCGCCCAGTCGTTCGCGCTGCTGACCGTCTTGCGGAAGCCGAGCTTCACCGTGCCGTCCGTGACCACCGCCTTGATGGGCTCGTTCAGGTATTCGCCGGCCTGGAAGCAGGCTGCTGCGCGATTCAGGCTGTTGGGCACGTAGACATTCGTTCCGCTGACACTGAAGGCTGTCGAGCTGTTGTAGGTCGTATTGTAAGCCGTTCCGAGCGCGTAGTCGAAGATAGATTTCAGCGAGCCCTCGGTGGTGTTGAGGTAGTATTTCGCGTTGAGCACTTCGGTGCCGTTGGTGCGAGCCGTGGCTGCCGCGGCAGCATCATTGGCGCCGCCGCCCATGCGGTAGAAGCCCTGGCACTGCATTCGGTATACGCCGTTGGGCAGCCCCGTGATGGTCTGGTACATCTCGAACGCGCGGTTCCACTGCTCGATGCATTTGTTGTCGTCCACGCCATTGTAGGCCGTGTAGTCGCCCGTCCAGAGCGATGTCTTCGCGTTGGCACCGAAATAAGCGTTCATCACAGCGAAGGTCACGTCGATGGGATGGTCCTCCGTAGCATTCGCCAGGTTGGCGATGAGGGCGTCTCTGGTGACGAGCTTCCAGTAGCCCTTGTCGTTCGTGGGTGCCGTTGTCTGCGTAGTCGTCTTGCCCGAATCCGTGTCGTGCCCCACGAGATAGACGGCAGCACTGTTGGTGGACTTCAGGGTGTAGGTGTTCTCCTGCCCTTCCACGGCGGTGAACAGCCACGCGGTGTACTTCGACGACGACGAGGCTTTATCCACGTAGCCGTCGGAGCCAAGGAACAAGGCGCTGTAAGTTGGTTCGGTAGAGATGTAATAAGAACCGTCCGTGTCGCCTGTCGTCAGCGTCAGAGGGATGCCGCCCTGGCGGGTCAGCGAGGCGCGGGTCGTGTAATTGTAGCCTCCTGTGAGGAATCCGTCGTTGCCGACGTTGTACAGGTAGAACGTGCCTGCTGCCGGAGTGCTGGCCGTCCACGTCTGTGCTTGGATGCCGAGGGCAGAATTCAGTATGAAGAATGCTGCTGCAATCATCCTGAAGAGGATGTATTGTTTGTTCATAGTAAAAAAAGTGGATTTAGTTAGTTTTTGTCGAATTGTCGCGACAAAGATATAACTTTTTATTAAAGAGTGTGCGTAAGATTTGTAAAAAATATCTTACAAATCTGTCAATAGACATTTTTTATCCGCGATTTAGACATTTGTGCCCCCACTTACAGGCCCGACAGACGTCGACGCTTCACCTTCGTGCCTGTATGTGCGCACAGAGAGGCCGCTCGTCCTGGTGAAGTGGTTGACCTGCTGCTGACTCCCATGGTGCTTTGGCTGCAAGATTTTGCTTGCTGTCTGCTGAAAGTGGAGTGGAGACGCCATCGGTGTCGGCATTGTCGATTAGCCGACATTGCGGATTCTCTCTTCCAAAAGTAAACTCGATACGCTTTTCTTGCTCTGCATTCTTTAGCGGACAGCCATCATTCTTCTGTCTGTCCTGTCCTGCTCGCCCTTCTCTTTTGCTCGTCATGCCCTCCTCTCTTTCTCACCATGCCCAACACTTTTGTTTGTTCCATCGTGATGGAACCATCATTCCATCGTGATGGAACCATCGTTCCATCGTGATGGAACAAACTCCCCAGCCTGCGAACACGACCTTCTGTGCCTGAACTGAGCGGCAGAAACTGCTTGGGAAGTAAATCTAAATCAATGAGTTGGTGCTTGTTGACGGGAACGGTTGATTCCATTTCTGCCAAATCGTGCGGCGTTAGCTTCTATATAAATAAAAGTAACGCCTCGGTTATCCGCCGAAGAGAGACGTTCTTACAGGCCTATACTCGAAGAGCAGGCGATGTGCACAGGAGGCATATCGCAGTGGCCGATGAGGGGATAAAAAGAGAAAAGAAAGGCAGAAAGTGCAATGACTGCGGGGCCCGCCCTATCCTTGTAACCATTCTAAGGCATAGATGAGCAGTGCGTATCGGGCGGCCTTGCCGATGGCGATGGAGAGTGTGGTGAGCCAAGGATTGGCCCTCATGAGGCCGAGGGTCGCGGCGACGACGCTGCCGAAGATGGGCAGGAAGGTGACAAGGCCCATCCAGGCGCCATAGTGCTCCATCCATTTCTGGGCGCGGCGGACCTTGTCGGGCGCCACGTGCAGGTAGCGCTCTATCCACTCCATGCGTCCGAAGGTGCCGACGACGTAATTGAGCATGGAGCCCAGGACGTTGCCCACGGTGGCGGTGAGGAACAGGGGCAGGGGGCGCAGGCCTGCGAGCTGCAGGGCCGTCAGCACGGCTTCGCTGCTGAAGGGGAAGGCACTGCCCGCCAGGAAGGCTGCTATGAACATTCCGACGTAGCCCCACGACTGGAGAAGTTCAAGGAAGGCGCTCATGTGATGAATGAAGAGTGAAAGCCCCCTGTAATCCCCCGGCGGGGGATGAAGAGTGAAGAATGAGATTTACTTTTGAAGGCGGCATTGGGCGGTAATAGCTTGAAGAGAGTGAAGAATGAAAGCCCTCTGTAATCCCCCGGCGGGGGATGAAGAGTGAAGAATGAAAGTTTCGGCTGTTCAAAGAACCACAGATTAAACAGATTTAGTCTGTCCTTTGCGTGATGATTCCAGTTCGCTATTACACGGATTCCGTGCAGCACGCTTCGCATGTGCAGACAGACACGCTGGCAGAACGACACTCGAAAGCGGCGTAGCCTTTCGCCAGAAATCTGTGTAATTGAAACATTGAACTTTTGGAGCAGCGAGGGCCATAAGAGCTTGCTCTTAAATGGCCGAGTCGCGACAAAAGTCAGCAAAGCTAAACATTGAAACATTGAAAAGGTGAAAAATAATCTGTTAAATCTGTGGAATCTGTGGTACTGGAGAACTTACGAAAGTTGAGTGAAGAATTATAGTTTCCTGTGCCCCTGACCTGCCCGCTGCCGTCGAAAGTAACTCTTATTCTTCATTCTTCACTCTTCACTTTTCACGCTCCCCTTCCTCACGTGTGGGGGATGAGGCAGACGATGCCGACGGCGAGGAGGCCAAGAGCGAGGACGAGGGTCCAGGCGTTGGTCCAGGCGGTGTGCGTCAGTGCCACGAAATGAGCCGCAGAGGGTGCCGTGGCGAGCAGCAGCAGGGGAAAGAGCTGAGGGAAGTGCATGGGCTGCAGGGCGAGCCACAGGCCAGCGCCGCACATCAGCGTAAGATAGCAATAGTGACTGGCGCGCACACGGATTTTGTCGTCGAAACTCTTCCGGACGTAATGGATGAAGCCTGTGGACGCCAGCAGCAGCAGGAGTGTCAGGGCTGCAGCCTCGGGGAGGTGCGACTGCAGGCGCGAGAGAAACTCCCCGCGCAGTAGCGGCCAGCAGTCGTCTACACTGGCAGTGTGGATGATATCCAAGGCCCATTGCCACCAGCAGGGCGCTGTGAAAGGTGCGCAGAGGGCGTCGAAGTGCGCCGCGAGGGTGTCTGTCCGGCCCAGGAACAGGGCGCCGAGAGCCCAGAAGAAGTAGGGATGCAGCAGGCCTATCAGTGCGGCTGCCATGCTCTTTCCCCCCAGCGTGCGCAGGAAGATGCCCTGGTTCCAGAGCAGAAGGGGGGTCAGTAAGAGCAGGGGCGCCCAGAACAGGCTGCCGAGAGCCCAGAAGAGATAGGCGTGCCACGTGTCCGTCTGGGGGTAGGGCTGGTCATAGGTTTGCAGCAGAAAGCGGAACGCGAGGGCGGCGCAGGCCAGCACCAACGTCCCGGACTGTATGGGGTGCAGGAAGCCGCAGACGGCCAGCAGCAGCAGGAGCAGGGTGGAAGTCATGCGCGAGCGCACTCGCAAGAGGCGGCAGATGGCTGCGGTCTCCATGACGGCGTACGCCGTGACGGCGCACAGCAGCCAGCCCAGCAGGTATTCCACGGAGTAGCCTCCCTGCGGCAGCCACCACAGTAAGGTGGTGGCGATGCACGCAGCAGGCAGTGTGACGGTGCTCTCGGCGACGCGGTTCTGGAAGCGTCTCTTCATCAATCTGCTCATCCGTTTAGGTCGTGACCGATGTCTCTGCGGAAGTATTTTCCCTCGAACTCTATCTGGCAGGCTACGGCGTAGCTGCGTGCAGCGGCTTCGGCTGCATCGCTGCCATAGGACGAGACGGCAATGACGCGTCCGCCGGCGGTGACGAGACGGCCTTGAGCGTCCGAGGCGGTGCCGGCGTGGAAAAGAACGGAAGACTCACCCTCCGATGGCTTGTCCCCGGAAGGACGTCCGGGACGAGCCGTCTTTTCTTCTGTCCGGTCACTGCGGAGTGGGGCAGGTTCGCTCTTTATTATGATGGGGAAGCCCTTCTCGTACTTGCCGGGATAGCCGCCGCTGACCAGCATCACGCAAACGACAGGACGCGGGTCGACGACCAGAGGACGACGGTCGAGGTCTCCCGTGGCCACGCCTTCGAGGAGGTCCACCAGGTCGCTCCCGAGGCGGAGCATCACGCTTTCCGTCTCGGGGTCGCCCATCCGGCAGTTGTACTCGATGACCTTCGGCTCGCCGTCGCAGTTGATCAGGCCGAAGAAGATGAATCCCTTGTAGTCCAGACCTTCTTCAGCCAGGCCTTCGACGGTGGGGCGGATGATGCGGTCTTCCACCTTTTTCATCCATGCCTCGTCGGCGAAGGGCACGGGTGAGACAGACCCCATGCCGCCGGTGTTCGGCCCTGTGTCGCCCTCGCCGATGCGTTTGTAGTCCTTGGCTTCCGGCAGTATCTTATAATGCCGGCCGTCGGTGAGGACGAAGACGGAGCACTCGATGCCGCTGAGAAACTCCTCGATGACAACGCGTGCGGAGGCTTGTCCGAACAGACCTCCGAGCATCTCGCGGAGCTCTTTCTGGGCTTCGTCCAGCGTGGGCAGGATGAGGACGCCCTTGCCGGCGCAGAGACCGTCGGCTTTCAGCACGTAGGGCGGCTTCAGTGTCTCGAGAAAGGCGAGACCCTCTTCGAGCGTCGTACCGTCGAAGGTGCGGTAGGCGGCAGTGGGAATGTCGTGGCGCTGCATGAAGCCTTTGGCGAAGTCCTTGCTGCCCTCGAGCTGTGCGCCAGCGCGGGAGGGGCCGATGAGATGGACATGGCGCAGCGCCTCGTCGGCACGGAAGTAATCGCAGATGCCCTTGACGAGCGGATCCTCAGGGCCTACGACCACCATCTGGATGTCGTGGCTGAGGACAAAGTCGCGGATGCCTTCGAAATCGTCTGCCTTCAGGGCGACGTTGGTGCCCACTTCTTGCGTGCCGGCGTTACCGGGAGCGATATATAGCTTATCGACGCGGGGCGACTGTGCTATCTTCCATGCGAGGGCGTGCTCGCGGCCGCCACTGCCTAACAAGAGGATTTTCATAGGTCTGATAATCGTAGTTCGTTTTTCTGAATTATATAAATAGGAGTATTGGTTGACGCGTTGGCAGGCCTCCGCCATCTGTAGAAGCTGCAGGAATAGCTGTCGGCGATGTGGTGACAACTTGTCCTTGGCGAGTTGTCGCTTGTTGAATTTTATCCAATTCAGCATCCGATGCTCTTCCAGCCTGTGTTTCGACGGGCGTCGCCCTTGGGCTGCCATGAAGTCCCGGATTTGCAGAAAGTGCAGGTGCCAGCGTTCGTCGGAAGTCATTTCAAGTGGTCCTCAAAATAACGTGTGATGCGTTCGTGGAGATGTATCTGGTCCGTGCCGAACATATTGTGCCCGTCACCGGGGTAGAGGAAGAGGTCGGGCTGCGTGCCTGCATCGATGCAAGCGCGAATGAAGGAAAGCGTGTGCTGCGGTACGCAGGTGGGGTCGTTGTATCCGAAGATGATCTGCAGGCGTCCCTTCAGGTTCTTTGCCTTGTGCAGCAGGCCACAGTTGGCGTAGCCCTCGGGGTTTTGCTCCGGGGTGTCCATATATCGCTCGCCGTACATCACTTCATAATATTTCCAGTCGACAACGGGTCCTCCGGCTACACCCACCTTAAAAACATCGGGGTAGGTGCACATTAAGTTCGTTGTCATGAAACCTCCGTAGCTCCAACCGTGGACGCCCATGCGGTCGGCGTCCACGTATGGAAGGCTCTTCAGGAAGTCGACACCGCACATCTGGTCGCGCATCTCCTCCTGTCCGAGGCGGCGGAAGGTGACCTGCTCGAAGCGCTGTCCGCGGTACTGCGAGCCGCGGTTGTCGAGCACGAAGACAACGTAGCCCAGCTGTGCCATATAGATCTCCCAACCGCGGAAGTAGTAACCGCGTGAGGCCTGAACGTTGTGGGCGTGGGGGCCGCCGTAGACGTAGACCACGGTGGGGTATTTCTTGGAGGGGTCGAAGTGCACGGGCTTGATGAGGCGGTAGTAGAGGTCGGTCTGGCCGTCGGCAGCCTTGATGCTGCCGCCGGTAATCTCAGGAACATCGTAGTCGCGCCAAGGGTCGGGAGCACTGAGGAGGGACGTGCCGCTTCCTGCCTTTCCCGACAGCGAGGGAGCATAGGCGGACAGCGTCGAGGGGTCGGCAGGTAGTTCTTTCCCTTTATCGGTGGGGAGGAGAGAAACCTGACGGGTGACCGTGGGCGAGGAGTAAGTGTCGATGATGTGGCGACCGGAGGCGCTGAGGGTGGCGGTATGCACGCCTTCGCCAGCGCTGACAAGACGCATCGTGCCTTTGCCACTGACGGGAGCGCTCCAGACGGTATGGTGCAGGGGGTGCGTGACGTTGCCGATGAAGAGGGCGGTCTTCTGCTTACGGTTGAAGCCGAGGAAGTCGCGCACGGTGAAGTCACCGGGCGTAAGGAGAGCGACGGCGACGTGGTCGCACACCGTACCGCCGCCCACAGCCTCGCGCCATTCGGGGTACATCGGCTTCTTGAGGTCGAGCAAGTAGAGGTGGTTCCAGTTGTCGCGGGCACTCTGCATGACGGCTTTCGAAGCGTCCCACGGCAGGAACGTCAGTGTGTGCAGCGGTTCGACGTATTTGGGATGCTTCTCTTCCACGATGGGATGCGTATCCTTTGCACCCGTCGCAGGGTCGTAGCCGAAGAGCTGCATGAAGTTCTGGTCTCGGTTAAGTTCGAAAACGTAGAGTTTGCGGCCGTCGGGTGCCCATGAGAGATTCGTCATGTAATCAGTCTTGGGCTTGGGATTCTGCAGCCAGACGGTCTGCTCCGTTGCGAGGTCGAAGACGGCCACGCTGACGTCCTCCGTCTCCTCGCCCGCCATGGGATATTTGTCCACGTAGGTGGCGGCGATGCGCTTCGTGATGTCCACCTGTGGATAGCTGGGGATACGGCTCTGATCCTTCTTGTAGAAAGCCAGCCGTGTGCCTTCGGGGTTCCAGAAGAGGCCTTTCGAGATGCCGAATTCATCGCGGCTGACGCTGTGCCCGTAGACGATGTCATCGGAGCCGTCCGTGGTCAGACGCAGACGGCTGCCATCGGCTTTCTGGACATAGACATCGGGGCCGATGCAATAGGCCATGGCGCGGCTCTCGGCATTCCATGCCAGTTCGCTGGCACCAGCCTGTATGGCGCCACGCCATTCCACTTTCTTCTCGCGAAAATCAATAAGGACGATTTCCTTCGGCGTCTGCACTTTCACGACGGAACGTTCAGGGTAGGGGAAAGAGAGCCCTGTGCAGCTGCGTACCAGCGTATCGCCTGCAATGGCATTCAGATCGGCTGCGGTGAAAAGTGTTTCCTTCGAACCGAGTGAAGTGGCATGGTCCACGGTGAGCTCCACAGGCTCCTCGCCCCACCAGGCCGTGAAGATGTACTTCGGCTGAAGGTTCCAAAAAGTGGAGCCGCCAGGGAGCAGGTCGTCGAGAGTGAAGCTTTTTTTCGTTGCAGTCTGTGCCATTGTCGTCGCGGCGGTCAGGGTCAGGACCGCACAGAAAAGAATCTTTTTCATTGTGGGAAGTGAGTTCGCTAATTCTTGATTGCGGTGCAAAGTTACGTTGTTTTCTTGAAAAAGCAGTGTAAAGACGCGCAAAAAGGGAAAGTTTTTCGTCTTTTCCCTTGACTTTGCTCTTTTTAGGTTGTATCTTTGCAGCCGAAATAGGATAATTTGATGAAAAAACTTCTCATAGAGACCTACGGCTGCCAGATGAACGTCGCCGATTCGGAGGTCGTAGCGTCCGTCATGCAGTTGGCGGGTTATGAAGTCACGGAGTCGTTGGACGAGGCAGATGCTGTTTTCTTGAACACCTGTTCCGTTCGTGACAATGCCGAACAGAAGATACTTTCGCGGTTGGAATTCTTGCAGAGCCGGAAGCGTCGCCGCCCGTTGCTCATTGGTGTGCTGGGTTGCATGGCCGAGCGCGTGAAGGACGAGCTGCTTGAACAGCACGGTGCTGACCTTGTCTGCGGACCGGATGCCTATATGTCGCTGCCCGACTTGATTGCTCAAGCCGAGTTGGGGCACAAAGCCATCAACGTGGAACTCTCTACGAGCGAGACTTACCGCGACGTCGTACCGCAGCGTCTCCACACGAATCATCTCAGCGGCTTCGTAAGCATTATGCGAGGCTGCAATAATTTCTGCCACTATTGTATCGTGCCTTATACACGCGGTCGCGAGCGCAGTCGGGATGTTCAGAGTATCTTGCGTGAAGTGGCCGACTTGCGCGACCGTGGTTTCAAAGAAGTGACGCTGTTGGGACAGAATGTGAATAGCTACTCTTATGAGGTCTCTTTTCCAGAACTCCTGCGCCTTGTTGCTCATGAAGCCCCTCAGATGCGCATCCGCTTTACCACAAGTCATCCGAAGGATATGTCGGACGAGACGCTACGCGTTATTGCCGAAGAACCGAACGTCTGCAAGCATATCCATCTGCCCGTGCAGAGTGGCAGCGATGCTGTGCTTGAGCGGATGAATAGGAAGTACACGCGGGCATGGTACTTGAACCGTGTGGAAGCCATTCGGCGCATTGTCCCTGATTGTGGTCTCTCCACGGATATTTTTGTGGGTTATTGTGGCGAGACGGAGGAAGACCACCAGCTCTCGCTCTCCCTCATGCGGGAAGTGGGCTACGACTCGGCCTTCATGTTCAAATATTCCGAACGGCCAGGCACCTACGCCTCACGCCATTTCACCGACGATGTGCCAGAGGAGGTGAAGCTGCGTCGTTTGCAAGAACTTATTGACCTGCAGACGGTGATCTCCGCTGAGAACAACCTCCGGCAGGTGGGTCGCACGGTGGACGTGCTCATCGAGGGCACCTCGCGTCGAAGTCGCGAACAGTTCTTCGGGCGCACCGAGCAGAACCGCGTCGTGGTTTTCGACCGCGGACAACACCACATCGGCGAGCACGTCAGCGTGCGTCTCACCAGCAGTAGCTCGGCAACGCTGAAAGGAGAGGTCGTGGAGGAATGAGAGAATAAGCGATCTTCCATCCCGCAACTTCTCAATATCTCAAACATTCAATCATACAATTCAGCATTCGCAAGTTCTCCTGTACCGCAACTTACACTGGTTACACAGATCCTATTTCACGTTTTCACGTTTCCTCTTTCAATATTTCAACCTTACAATTTCTCCATCTTCCCATGCGTACCTTCACCTCTTGCATCAGCACCACCCTTGTACTCCTTCTTCTGGGGCTCGTCGTGCTGTTTGGCTTGTCTGCACATAATCTCTCGAAACAAGTGCGAGAGAACCTCACTGTCACCCTTCTTCTGGACGACGACCTGGACTCCGCCGCCACCGATACGCTGTGTCTGATGCTGAGTGCACGGCCCTATGTCGCCGCGATGAACTATATCTCTAAAGAGCAGGCGCTGGAAGAAGAGATGGAGCGTCTGGGGACAAACCCCATGGAGTTCCTCGGCGAGGGCGAGAACCCATATACGGCAAGTATTGAGATGAACGTTCAGGCCGACTACGCCTGTACGGATAGTCTCGTGTGGATCTCCAATGAGCTGCGGTCGATGTGGCAGGTGACAGACGTCGTCTATCAGAAGGAGCTGGTAGACAATCTCAACCAACTCCTTCGTCGTACTACCCTCGTGCTGGCAGTACTGGCAGCGCTGCTGATGATTATCTCCGTATTCCTCATCCACACCACTGTGCGGCTGAGCGTTTATGCACGACGTTTTTCCATTCATACCATGCGCCTTGTCGGCGCCTCGTGGGCTTTCATCCGCTGGCCATTCATCCGTCAGAGCCTCGGCATCGGCCTTGTGGCCGCTTTCCTGGCCATCGGTCTGCTCTTCGCCGGCTTGTGGTGGGTCATGCAGAAGGACCCCTTCGTGCAGACCGTTGTCACACCTGCCGTCATCGCCATCATGGCAGGTGCCGTGCTGTTGGCCGCCGTTCTGCTGACGATTGTCTGCACGTGGCTTAGTGTCAACCACTTCCTGCGGATGCGGGAAAACGAGATGTACCGATAGACTTTCCCCCCAATAAACATCCAAACTCCTTATTCTCATATTATCTAATCTTCTTATTCTCTTAACTCCCCAATAAAACATGGAAAAGAAAGATTTCGCCTTCGGGCGCTCCAATTTCATCCTTCTCGCCATCGGCATGGCCGTCGTCATCGTGGGTTTTATCCTGATGGCAGGCTCCGGTTCCAGCGAGACAGCCTTCAACGCCGACATTTTTTCGGCCACGCGCATCAAGGTGGCCCCTGTCGTTTGCTTCGCAGGCTTCGCTTTCATCGTCTATGCGATTATGCATCATCCTAAAAAAGAGACAGAGAAATGAGTACCATTGAAGCTATCCTGATGGGCCTCGTGCAGGGACTTACCGAGTACCTGCCCGTCTCCTCCAGCGGCCACCTGACCATCGCCGCCGCCTTGTTCGGCGTCAACGGCGAGCAGAACCTCACCTTCACCATCGCCGTCCATGTGGCTACGGTCCTGAGCACACTCGTTATCCTGTGGAAAGAAATAGAGTGGCTCCTGAAAGGACTGTTCCGCTGGGACGGCAGCCTCAATGCTGAACAGCGTTACGCCCTTGCCATCCTCGTGTCAATGATTCCGGTAGGCATCGTCGGCGTTTTCTTCAAAGACTATGTCGAGGAGATTTTCGGCGCCGGTCTGCTCGTCGTGGGATGCTGCCTGCTGCTGACGGCAGCACTGCTCATCTTCAGCTACTACGCCCGTCCGCGGCAGAAAGAGGAAATCTCGCTTCTCGACGCCTTCATCATTGGCTTGGCACAAGCCGTGGCCGTGCTGCCTGGCGTGAGCCGTTCCGGCAGTACCATCGCCACCGGCCTCTTGCTGGGCAACAAAAAGGAGAAGCTGGCGCAGTTCAGTTTCCTGATGGTCATCCCGCCCATCCTGGGCGAGGCGCTGCTCGACGTGCTGAAAGCCATGGAAGGCGGTGCTGAGGCAGCCACCTCCGGCATCGGACTGGTGCCCCTGGCCGCAGGCTTCCTCGCAGCCATCGTCAGCGGCTGTCTGGCCTGCCGCTGGATGATCGGCATCGTCCGCCGCGGCAAACTCATCTATTTCGGCATCTATTGCGCCATCGTGGGCGCCCTGCTCATCGTCTTTAGCCATGGAATCTGAGCCCTTCTCCGCCATTTTCTACATCGACAAGCCCTATCGGTGGACCTCCTTCGACGTCGTGAACAAGGTGCGCTGGCAGCTGTGTCGCAAGCTTGGGGTCAAGAAGCTGAAAGTCGGCCACGCCGGCACGCTGGACCCTCTGGCCACAGGCGTCATGCTCGTCTGTGCCGGCCGCACCACCAAGCGCATCGACGAGCTGCAGGCCGCCACCAAAGAGTATGTCGCCACGTTGCGCCTCGGTGCCACCACACCCAGCTTCGACATGGAGCATCCCATCGATGCCACTTACCCCACGGAGCACATCACACGCGAATTAGTGGAAAGCGTGTTGCAGCGGTTCGTCGGGCGCATCGAGCAGATTCCCCCAGCCTACTCTGCCGTGAAGGTCGACGGCAAGCGCGCCTACGACCTTGCCCGCAAGGACAAAGACATAGCACTGAAAGCCAAAGAGCTGGTCATCGACGAGATCGAGCTGCTCGAATACAGCAACCCCACGCCCGACAGAGCAGACTGTCCGGACTCTCCCCCCGCCCTTACTGAAGGGAGGGAGCAATTACTTCTAAAAGCAGAAGACACGAGTATCCTGCACTTGTCAGGTAACCGCTCCCTCCCTTCAGGGTGCGAGGAAGACGGAACTAAGTGTTCCGGCTGGACTCGTTCGGGGGGAGAGTCCGGGGGGGGTGAACCCGGCCGTTCGGGCGAAGATCTCTCTCATCCCCTCCCTCGCACCGGCCTGCGCAACAAAGCTTTCCTGACCTCTCCCGCCCTCACTGACGACACCGGCGCTCATCCCTCTCTCTCCCTGCGCATCGTCTGCTCCAAGGGCACCTACATCCGAGCCCTGGCCCGCGACATCGGGCAGGCCCTCGGCAGCGGAGCCTTCCTCACTGCCCTGCGCCGCACACGCGTCGGCGACGTGCGCGTCGACGACTGCATGACCGTGGACGAAACCATAACAAAAATCAACGACGAGACACCAAGAATATGAAACTCTCACAATTCCGATTCAAACTTCCCACAGACCGCATCGCACAGTACCCCGCACCCTTTCGCGACGAATGCCGGCTGATGGTGCTTCACAGCAAAAGCGGCGTCATCGAACACCGCGATCATTTCTACGACATCCTCGAGTACTTCGACGACAAGGACGTTTTCGTGTTCAACGACACCAAGGTCTTCCCCGCACGCCTCGAAGGTAACAAAGAGAAGACTGGCGCTAAGATCGAGGTCTTCCTGCTGCGCGAGCTCAACCAGGAACACCGCCTGTGGGACGTCCTCGTCGAGCCGGCACGCAAGATCCGCATCGGCAACAAACTCTATTTCGGCGAGAGCGAGAGCATGGTGGCTGAAGTCATCGACAACACCACCAGCCGAGGCCGAACCCTGCGCTTCCTCTACGACGGACCCCACGAGGAGTTCAAAGAAGCCCTCTACGCCCTCGGCGAAGCACCCCTGCCCAAGCACATCATCACCCGCAAGGCCACACCCGAGGACATGGAGGACTTCCAGTGCGTCTTCGCACGCCACGAAGGGGCCGTCACCGCACCCACCTCAGGACTGCACTTCAGCAAGAACCTCCTCAAGCGAATGGAAATCAAAGGCATCGAAATGGCCTTCGTCACACTGCACTGCGGACTCGGCAACTTCCGCGAGATCGACGTCGAGGACCTCTCCAAGCACAAGATGGAGAGCGAGGAGATGCACGTCGATGCCGAAGCATGCCGACTGGTGAACGCCGCCAAGACCTCCGGACACCACGTCTGCGCCGTGGGTACCACCGTGCAGCGCGCCCTCGAGACTGCCATCGGAGCTGACAAGTGCCTCAAGGAGTTCGATGGATGGACCAACAAATTCATCTACCCGCCCTACACCTTCGGCGTCGCCGACTGCATGGTGGCCAACTTCTACCTGCCTTACTCCACGCTCCTCATGATCGCCTGCGCCTTCGGCGACTACGAACTCGTCATGAAGGCCTACAAGGAAGCCCTGCGCGACTCGCGCTACCGCTTCGGCACCTACGGCGATGCCATGCTCATCATGAACGACTGATGCACGCCGTCTACCTCTCCCTCGGCAGCAACCTCGGCCACCGGCACGCCACGCTGCTGCGCGCCATCGACCTGCTCACGCACCGGGTGGGCCCCCTCATCCGCGCCTCTTCCTTCATACAGACAGAGCCGTGGGGCTTCGCCTCGCCCCACCCCTTCCTGAACGCCTGCGTGCTGCTGCACACACACCTCGAGCCCTTCGCACTGCTGGAAGAGACACAGGCCATCGAGCGGCAGCTCGGGCGGACAGAGAAGACCGCGCCCGTGCCGTCCGCCGCAGGCACGCTCCCTCGCTATGCCGACCGTCCCATCGACATCGACATCCTGCTCTACGACGACCTGCACCTCCAGACACCTCGGCTCACCATCCCGCACCCCCTCATGCAGCAGCGCCCCTTCGTGATGCGTCCGCTGCAGGAAATCCTCTGATAGGGCCGCGCAGCACGAAAGCCATACCTGCAGTGCCGCCCGACGCATCCGCCCGACGAGCCACAGGGGGACATCGGGACGAGCAGAGAGAAAAGGACCGCCCTTCAGCATCAATTATCCACAGGCCGCCCCCAAAAAGGGATTTCTCCAAGCCGTTACACTCGAAAGCTGAAGAGAAAAAGGGGGAATAATGGTCGGATTTTGAGGTCATATCCTTGGGGATACAGCACAGACAGTTTAGAGGAAACGTCAGTTTCCGCCTGCTGTGCGACAGGGATACCGCCTTGCCTTCATCAAAACAAATCCGGCGAGAGCCACGAATTGTGGCCATAAAATGATTGCTGTCCGCTAAGTTTTTCCCTTTAGCGGACAGCTATCATTCATTTTGGCGGTAGGGGTTCACGTCCGCTACACGCTTCCCTCACGCCCGCCACGCCTTATTCCTATGTCCTGCCAGCTCCTCTCTCCTTCTCGCTACTTCCTTGACTTTTGCTCACCTTGCCTGACACTTGAGTTTGTTCCATCGTGATGGAACCATCGTTCCATCGTGATGGAACCATCATTCCATCGTGATGGAACAAACTCCCCCTCTTGCGAACCCGACCTCCTGCGCCTGTGGTGAGAGGCCATATCTACCTGGGAAACAGATTCCGCTCCCAGAGGTGTCGCTTGTTCACGGAGACATTTATTCCCGTTTCAGCCCCCAATCGCTCGGCGTTAGCCTCTGCATAAGTACAAGTGACGCCTTGGTCAGAATGACAGTCATACCATAAAAAGAGTATTCCGTGGTCTTGGAACGATGATTCCAAGGTCACGGAATACTGGTTGCTGCAGTGTGTGCTGTGCAGATGTGCTGCGTGCGAAAGGTGAATCTGCTTTCTGAGGAGGCTTCTCATCAGAACCTTTCATCGGCAGTCCGCCCATACACGCTTATGTAACTTTAGGCGGTCTTTCAGGCGGACAGAGTCAGTTCTTATTTCCTCACTACTTTTTGCTGGTCTTCAATTACCAGACCTCGTGCGTTGTCTTTCGCCCGCGTGCCGTCCAGCCGATAGGACTGACTGGCGGGATGCTCCACGATGGCAGCCCGTACGCTGGCTTCCTGACCAGTCTTCTCCTTGTATTCCTTCTGCGCTTTCTTCATCTGAGCGATGAAAGCGTCGCTTCCCTGTAAGGCACAGAACCCGATGCTTGCAGCCGTTCGGCTTGCATCGACATCGCTCTGCCAGTGGGCACCCACGATCACGCGGCTGTTGCAATAGTCCCATCCGCGGCTGAAGATCAGGTTGGCACGCTCGGGGGCAATCTGAGCCAGCAGCAGCGAAATGGTCCATCCGCGCAGGCTGTGACCGGAGGGATAGCTGCCCTCGCCCCGCAGTTCGTCTTCCTCATGCGAAGGCATCGCGTCGTCGAAGCGCTCAAACGGACGCTGACGTTGGTAGAAAGCTTTCGTCTCCTTGCGCATGGGGTCTGTCGTGGCCAGGCTCGTTTCCATCAGTTTCCATATTTCTGGCGTGGCCGTAGCGTTGACCTCCAGCCCGAAAGCATCCTTCCACTGCAGGAAAAGCTTGGCGTGGTCATCCCATTCAGCATCTGCGATGGCCAGTGCCAGACGGTCGGGATTCTGGCGCTGCTGTTTGCCCCAGCCAAAGCGTACCACGTCGTTGGCAAACTCGGGGCTTTCGAAGGCAGGCGGTGCCGGCATGATCTCTATCAGCTTCGGCATCTGATCCAGCTCAAAATACGGTTGCACGGTGTCTTCCTGTGCAGACATGTTCATGGCTGTCATCATGATTGTTACAGCCATAGAGAATAACTTTTTCATGATTGTTGATTCTTGAATGAATGAATAACTCGTTGATGTGCTCGTCGATGTTTGTTATTTGGGTGCAAAGATAGGCTTTTTGTGGTAGAAGAATGGTGCAGCGTCGTTTATTTCGTCTTGAAGAACTGCTGCCAGTCGTCTTTTTTGTTTTTCTTCTTTGCGGGCGCGAAGTCGTTGTTGGCATCGCGTTTGTGCTTCTTGCCCTGAGCGCCTTTCTTGCCGTTGGCCTGTGCCTGCTCGAAGCGTCGCTGCGCCCGGTTCTTGCGGGTCTTTCCTGCTTTGGCGGGCTGTCCGTCGGCGGAGCCTTGGGTGGCCTCGGCGATGTCTACGCCGATACGGCGTCCCTTGACGAAGAGTCCTTTCAGGCCGCTGAGGACGCGCTGGGCTTCTTCTTCGGGCACTTCGAAGAAGGAGAAGGTGGGTCGCAGGTCGATGCGCCCCATTTCTATCTTGGGCCCCTGGCAGCGGTTGTTGACCAGGCCAATGATTTCTTTGGCGTAGAAGCCGTCCACCTTGCCCAGGGTGATGAAGATGCGGGTGTAGCCCTCTTCGGGAGCGTTGTCGCCGGCTGTGCGCCGACCGCCTTTGCGGTCGCCGTTCTTCTGGTCCTTGCGCTTCTCGCCCGGCACGACCTCTTCGATTTCGGGTGCATTGGCGTAGTAGCGCAGGAAGCGGCTGAACTCGCGACTGACGACGCGGCGAAGCAGGTCGTCCTTGTCCAGCCATTCGAGTTTGCGGCGCACTTCGGGCAGGAACTCTTCGATCTGCGCTTCGTCCACCTCTTCGCGCTCGATGTCGTCGATGACTTTCCAGAGCTGCTTGGAGCAGATCTCCTTGGGCGAGGGCAGGGTGCCGCGCTCGAAGTCTTTGTGCAGTGTGTGCTCGACATCGCGGATGCGTCCGCGCTCGCGGCTGTGTACGATGCTGATGCTGGTGCCGCGCTTGCCGGCGCGTCCGGTGCGACCGCTGCGGTGGGTGTAGCTTTCGGTGTCGTCGGGCATGCCGTAGTTAATGACGTGCGTGAGGTCGTCGACGTCCAGTCCGCGGGCAGCGACGTCGGTGGCCACGAGCAGCTGTATGCGGTGCTGGCGGAAGCGCTGCATGGTGAGGTCGCGCTGCTGCTGGGAGAGGTCGCCGTGCAGCGCGTCGGCGTTGTAGCCGTCTTGGATCAGCTTGTCGGCAATCTCCTGTGTCTCCAGGCGTGTGCGGCAGAAGATGATGGCGTAGATCTTGGGATAGTAGTCTACGACGCGTTTCAGGGCCGGGTATTTGTCGGTCGCGCGTACCATATAATATATGTGGTTCACGTGCTCGGCGCCTTCGTTGCGGCTGCCGACGACGACTTCGCGGGCGTCGTGAAGGTAGTTCTGTGCGATGCGTTCGATCTCCCTGCTCATCGTTGCGGAAAAGAGCAGGGTGGTGTGCTCCTCGGGGATTCCTTCGAGGATGGCATCGATGCTCTCGGAGAAGCCCATGGAGAGCATCTCGTCGGCCTCGTCGAGGACGATGGTGTCGACGGCACTCAGGCGGGCGGCGCCGCGGTGCATGAGGTCGATGAGGCGGCCGGGCGTGGCCACGATGATGTGGATGCCCTGCCGCAATGCGCGGAGCTGGGGCACGATGTCGGCGCCTCCGTACACGGGAAGGATACGCAGTCCGGGCAGATACTTGGAGAAGCCTTCCAGGTCGTCGGCTATCTGCAGGCACAGTTCGCGCGTGGGCGCGAGGATGACGGCGCGGGTGGGCGGCTCGGAACCCTGGCTGTCTGTCTCGGCAGATGTAGCAGGGGGCTGTGTGGCGAGCCGCTGCAGGAGGGGCAGACCGTAGGCTGCTGTCTTGCCGGTGCCGGTCTGTGCCAGTGCGATGAGGTCTTGGCGGCTCTCTAACTGATGGGGAATGACGGCTTCCTGGACGGGCATGGGTGTCTCGAAGCCTAATTCAGTGATGGCGCGAAGCAGGGGCTCACAGACGCCAAGTTCTTGAAATGTCATAGGTTGGTGATATGGATAAAAAAATCCGCAGACTCCGAAGAGAACTGCGGATCAACGCCCTTGCGCTCCAGGATGGGCTTGAACCAACGACCCCCTGATTAACAGTCAGGTGCTC
>CAMVFC010000050.1 GCA_947166655.1 uncultured Prevotellaceae bacterium | reverse complement strand
TAAGCTATCTTCATCCGTTGGACGGCGGCACCGAGGCGCTGCCCGAAGCTTTTACGTTCCCGTTTCGCTACACGCCGCATCCGCTCTGTATGAAGGCTGCGACTTTCGTGCAGGATAAGCTGACGGCGATGGGCGTGACGGAAGGTAAGATGTATGGGGTGCTGGTGGGACGGTTCCCTGACGATGCTGCGAGACGCTTGTTTTTCCTGGCTGCCTATTCGGGACAGCTCGCTGGCAGCTACGCACATCCGTGGTTCGTGCCGCCTGTGGTGGATTATCTGGACCCGGATAGTTATTTCCAGCGGGAGCAGGCAGAGATCATGGCGATGGGGAAACAGCTCGAAGCGATGCGGGACAGTGAGCAGAGGCGCGAGTGGCAACGGCGTGTGATGGACTTGAAAGCAGAACAACAGGCCGCCGTGGAGGAGGCTAAGCTGCTCTATAAGAGAGGAAAAGAGAAAAGGGAAAAAAGAAAAGAGGAACTCGCACGCCTTCTCTCCTGCGAGGGAAAAGCGGGGGAATGCGATGAGGCAGAAAGAGAAAGGGACAATGATGTCATTCAGGAACTGATTCGCGAGAGCCAGAAACAGAAGGCGGATATCCACCGTGCCAGACAGCTGCACAAAGAGGAGATAGCGGCGTTGGTGGCCCAGTTGGCCGCTTATAATGCGTCGATCCGACAGCTTTATGAGAGACGTAAGCAGCGCAGTGAGGCGCTTCAGCAGTGGCTGTTTGAGCAGTTTGAATTCCTGAATGCCCGGGGCGGTAGAAAGAATCTGGTGGAGATATTTGAGGGGAAGGACAAGGTGGGCAGAATACCCTCGGGTGCCGGTGAGTGCAGTGCGCCGAAACTCTTGCAGGCAGCTTATCGGCTGGGCCTGGAACCGCTGGCGATGGGTGAATTCTGGTGGGGAACGTCCAAGCCCGGGCACTATCGGCAGCCGGGCGCTTTCTTTCCTGCCTGTCACAGCAGGTGCCGGCCTATTCTGGGACACATGCTACAGGGGCTGAACGTGGAACCCGACCCGGCAGAGCATTATAATCGCATCGATGCTTCGCCTCGCGTGTTGTGGGAAGACGAATGGATGGCAGTTGTCGTAAAGCCGGAGGGGTGGGTGAGTATACCTGGGAAGAGCGACCAGCCTTGTCTGACAGACGAAGCTGAACGCTTGTGGCCGGACATTACCGGGCCTGTCATCGTCCATCGTTTGGATATGGACACATCGGGCGTGATGCTTATTGCCAAGAACCCGCAGGTGCATCGCGCACTCTGTGCGCAGTTTGAACGACGCGAAGTGCACAAACGCTATGTAGCACTGCTGGAAGGACACGTCTCTGCCGCACCGGAGGGCATGATTTGTCTGCCGCTGGGACCGGATCGGGAGAATCTGCCTCGTCAGCTGGTGGATGCAGAAACGGGAAAGGAGGCCGTGACCCGCTATGAAATTGTTGGCGAAGAGACGCGAACCGTCAGCGGTCGGGCCGAAGTGGCGAGGGTTACGCGCACGGTCTTTTATCCCGAGACCGGACGAACCCACCAGCTGCGTGTGCATTCGGCATCGCCCGACGGACTGAATGCTCCTATCCTCGGCGACCGTCTGTATGGCAGGGTGGCAGACAGACTTTACCTGCACGCCGAAAGTATCACGTTTACGCATCCCGTCAATCGGGAAAGAATGCATTTTTCGTCGCCGGTGCCTTTCTGAGTGTCAGGAGATTTCCAGCTTGAACGCCTTCCCGAGCGAGATGAGGGCTGGGTTCAAGTCGCACATGCGGCGGAGGGCTTCTCTGTCGTTGTAGACGACCGTCGCCGGCTGGTTCCTCTCTGCGAGGTGAAGGCGCAGGGTGAGATGGCTGTTGGATAGTTCCTTCCTCAGTGCCTGAAGCAGGCGCGGCTCAATGTTTTTCATCATCTGGATGACGTCTTCGCTCTCCACGGTAACGTCGATCTCTGTGTCTCCCGGTTGGATTTGCGGATGCATGATTTTCATTCGCTGTGCCAATGCTGTTTCCTGCTGCGGCATCGACTGCACGAACGCCTGCCATTGTACGGCGAGGTCTTCAGGTCTGACGGGGCGGTCGGCTGTCGGAGGGGTGGCGTCTGCAGCTGTCGAAGTGTCGTTTTCAGTACTGAGAGGTTGCTGGACATCAGTGCCGGTTTCGGGCTGCACCCGCGTGGCACGGCCGGAAGAGGGGGATGTCGCATGAATGGAGGGCCCGAGGTTCTTGAGGCTGAATGTCTTCAGCTTCTGCGCTGATGGCGTTGCCTGTGAGGATTGCGGCGTCTGTGGTGCCTGTGAGGGCTGTGGCGTCTGTGATGCCTGTGGCGTAGGAGTGGGCGTCGCGGGTGTCGCGGGTCTGGCTGCCACCTGTTCCGAGGGTGCAGCAGGAGAGGCCTTCCCGGCAGCTGCTGCCAGGAGGGTGAAGATGGGTTTCAGAATGCGATGTTTGGGGCGACGCCCCGCGGCAGGCTCATCATCGTCGGCCTGTGCTACCTCGATAAGCGTCAGTTCTACCTGCAGACGCTTGTTCCGGCTGGTGCGGTAGGCCTGGTCGCATTCGTTGCACAGGCGTATGGCGCGGTAAAGCCATTGCACTTTGCAGCGTGCAGCCTGCTCGGCATAGCGCTGACGGATATCGTCGCTGACCTCCAGTAGCTGCGTCGTCTGCGGGTCGCGACTGACAAGTAGGTCGCGCAGATGAGCCGCCAAGCCGCTGATGAAAGGGCCGCCTTCGAAACCTTTGTTCAGAATCTCGTTGTAGAGAAGCAGGCTTTCAGGAATCTTCTTTTCGAGAAGGAGGTCGACGAGGCGGAAGTAGTAGTCGTAGTCGAGGACGTTGAGGTTTTCAATGACCTGTTGGTAGGTGATGTTGCCGCCGCTGTAGCTGACTACTTGATCAAAGATGGAAAGGGCATCACGCATACCGCCGTCAGCTTTCTGTGCGATGACGTTCAGTGCCGCCGGTTCGTAAGTGTAGCCTTCTTGCTCGGCCACGTGTGCCAGATGCTGCACGATGTTCTCTACCGTCATGCGTTGGAAATCGTAGATTTGGCAGCGGGAGAGTATGGTGGGCAGTATCTTGTGCTTCTCGGTGGTGGCGAGAATGAAGACCGCATGGGCCGGGGGCTCTTCCAGAGTCTTGAGGAAGGCGTTGAAGGCGGCGGTGGACAGCATGTGAACCTCATCGATGATGAAAACCTTATATCTTCCGATCTGCGGGGGAATACGCACCTGGTCGATCAGGTTGCGGATATCGTCGACCGAGTTGTTGCTGGCGGCATCGAGTTCGTGGATGTTCAGCGACCGTCCTTCGTTGAAAGCCTGACACGACTCGCACTCGCCGCATGCTTCACCGTCTTCTCTTGGGTTGAGGCAGTTGATGGTTTTGGCGAAGATGCGGGCACAGGTGGTCTTGCCGACACCGCGTGGGCCGCAGAAGAGATAAGCGTGTGCGAGCTTGTCCGCACGAATAGCATTCTTCAGCGTAGTGGCAATGGAACCTTGCCCGACCACTGTGTCGAATGTCATGGGGCGGTATTTACGTGCAGAAACGATGTATTCTGACATGAGAGATGAAAAATTGTGAGATTGTAAAAGTGAGACGTTGAGAGAATGAATGATTATGCTGACAAATGAACTCTTCAGACTTGCTGACGCTCGTAGATGCGGCGGGGCTGAGGTTTGAGAGCTCTTTTCGGCGCAAAAATACATAAAAAGATTGAAAAAATAGTGTCGGAAGGAAAAAACTTTTCACTTTCAGTCGTCGCGCTCTCAATTTTTTTGTATCTTCGCGCCATCAAATGTACAAGCGTATTAACACATTAACGCATTCGCGCATTCGCGTATTAACGCATTACGATGTGTTCTATAAATAATAAGGAGTAGATATGGGACGTTTGCTTACTTTCTGGAGCTTCATCAAGCGACACAAGTATGGTGTGGCGATTGTGTTGTTCCTTCTTTTTATCAGTGTCGTAGACGAAAACAATCTGTGGTCGCGATACCAACGGCGCGTGGAAATCGCCGACCTGCGACGCGAGATTGATAAATTCCAGGCTCAGTATGACGAAGAGACTGCGCAGTTGGAAGCCCTGGAGCGCGACCCTCAGGCCGCGGAGCGCATGGCTCGTGAGCGCTATTTCATGAAACGCCCGAACGAGGACGTCTTCGTATTTGTCGAACCCGATTCGTTGCCCGATGAATAAGTTGACGTCATTTCAGGTGCTTTTGATGCAGTCAGGCGCGGTGCTGTTGCTGGTGGGGGCGGTTCTCTTCCTCTTTCATCCACAGGTGGCCACGGTCGTTTTCTTCATAGGTGCCTTGGCGTTCAGTTCGATGCAACTGCTTCAACGCTATGAGGGCCGGAACTTCGTCATTCGTCGTCTGCGTCGTCAACAACTTTTAGGGGCTGCCGCCTTGTTACTGACGCCAGTCTTTATGCTGATGCAGGCTTGGCAGCTGGGCTTCGCCCGTCGAAACGAGTGGGTGGTCTGTTTGGCTGTCGCTTGTGTCCTGGAACTCTACACGGCATTTCGAATACCAGCTGAACTGAAACGAGACGGAGAATGCTGAAGCTCATATATAGACTCTACCAGTTGTTGATTGCGGCCCCTCTCTTGCTGGGACTGACCATCCTTACGGGGGTGGCCACCATCCTTGGTTGTACGTTGGGGCGTGCCTCGTGGTGGAGCTATTATCCTGGGCGCTGGTGGTCGCAAGCGTTTGTGCGTCTGTTGCTACTGCCTGTGCGGGTGGAAGGGCGCGAAAATGTTCAGTCCGGTCAGAGCTATGTCATCGTGCCCAACCATCAGGGGGCATTCGATATCTTTCTCGTCTATGGCTTCCTGAATCGACACTTCAAATGGATGCTGAAGCAGGAACTGCGGCAGATGCCGCTTGTCGGGAAAGCTTGCGAGAGTGCCGGCTTTATCTTTGTGAACCAAAAGGGGAGCCCCAGCCAGCTGAAAGAGACGCACGAACGTGCTCGCCAGATTCTTCAACGTGGCATTTCGCTGGTCGTCTTCCCTGAAGGCGCCCGAACGTGGGATGGCCGACTGCGTCCCTTCAAGCGTGGAGCGTTTCAGCTGGCCGACGAAGTGGGGCTGCCATTGCTGCCAGTCACCATCAACGGCTCCTACGATGTGTTGCCTCGTTGGCGCGGGTTCAATTTCGTTTCTTGGCATCCTCTTTCCCTGACTATCCATCCGCCGGTCCTCGTTCAAGGTGAAGGTGCGGCCGCCGAACGTACGGCTATGGAAGAGGTGCATTCCATCATAGAGTCTGCTCTGCAGCCGCCCGCAGCTGGCGAGAGGCTGAAAGGTTGAACAATTGACAGATTGGAAGAATAGAATAATTGAAAGTATAGAATACAAATGAAGCATACAAGAACTCTTTTTCTCTTTCTCCTGGGTCTGCTGTTGGCGGCTTGCCAGCAGCGTCTGGACGTTCAAGGAAGCACTTCCATCCCTCAGCTTGAGGGAAAGATGCTGTATCTGCGTGCTTTCGCAGAGTCGGATTTAGCAACGCTGGACTCTGCGCGCATCGTTCATGGCAAGTTCCGTTTCTCGGGTCCGGTTCCAGACTCTGTGGTGTTTGCCAATCTCTTTCTGGACGACGAGAGCGTCATGCCGATAGTACTTGACGGGAGTGCGCTCACGGTTACGCTGGATGACAGCGAACGTGTGGTGCAGGGCTCTGTGCTGAACGACACGCTGTTTGCTTTCATTCGTCGGAAGACAGCCATCGACCGTGCCCTGGCAGAGTTGCCGCGGCGTGAGAGTCAGATGATTCTGAACGGGCTCGATCATGATGAGATTCTGATGCAGCTGAACAGCGAAGCTGCTGCGCTGGAGGCTCAGAATGAGACACTCGTCACCCGTTTCATAAAAGATAATATAGACAATGTGCTGGGTACCGGGGTCTTTATGATTGTGACTTCCAGTTTCCCCTTCCCTGTTTTGAACCCACAGATTGAAGAGATTATTACTTTAGCACCTGAATCCTTCCGGAATGACGCTTACGTGCGGGAGTATGTCCGCAGGGCAAAAGAGAATATGGAGAGGATGGAGAACGAAGAGTAAAGCCGCTAAAGGTTGGCTGTCAGGAACGGACGTATCTCTTTCGGGGTACGTCCTTTTCGTTGAGCATAGTCTGCGAGCTGGTCTTCTCCGATGGGCCCGATGGCGAAGTAGCGGGCGTCGGGGTGTGCGAACATGAATCCGCTTACGCTGGCGTGAGGTTGCATGGCGCCGTTCTCTGTCAGCCGTATGCCGATGACAGAGAAGTCAATGAGTCGGTCGAGATCGAAGTTGAGACTCTGGTCTGGCAGCGATGGGTACCCGACAGCGGGTCGAATTCCTTGGAACCGTTCGGCATGGAGGTCGGCAATGGACAGCTGCTCGTCAGGGGCATAGCCCCAATAGGAGCGTCGGACGGCTTGGTGAGCACACTCGATGGTCGCTTCTGCCAACCGGTCAGCCAATGTCTGGCAGAGCAGATGCTTGTATGTATCGGCATCGGGGGCAGGCTCTGAATAGAGCTGCTCGATGCTTTCGTCTGCACAAGCGGCAAAAATGCCGATACGGTCTTTCTTCCCCTCGGCATTCACAGGACGGATGAAGTCGGCCAGACACAGGTAAGGGACAGTTTGTTGGCGGAGGAAAGAAAGGGTAGTGCGATTCATTATGGGAGTTTCTTCATTCCTCAAATCTCCTGTCAGCCTTTCCCCATCCTTCATGGTGCTTAGCCCGCGATGAATGATAATGTCTTCTCCCTCGCTGTTACACTCGAAGAGGCCGAATCGGACGTGTGTCTTGAAGCCTTTCTTGTCGAGCCATGCCAGCATCCGGAGCGCTTCCTTGTGCAACTGCATTGCTTCGGCAGCCTTGGCGCGATCTTCAACGGGAAATGAAGCCAGCCAAGAAGCGCGGCAACCGTCGCACCCGTGAATCTGTGCAATGCCGGCAAAGCGTGCAGGGAAACCCCAGGCGTGAAAAAAGTAAAGCCAATTGATGTAGGGGGAGACTTCGGAGAGGGTATAATGCAGTGTTGCAACGCTCTCCCCCAGGAAAAGCGTCTGGGAAGAACACTGCGTTCTTCCTTCCTGGCCACCTTTCAGGGAGGATGTGGCTACTTTGGCAGATGAAAGATCTTTGAATTTCATTCTTGAAAGGTGTTAACTCCCAGCAGAGGAGGAAGCACTCTCTTCCGTGCGATGGAGATAGGGACGCCTCCCCCCTACAAAGCCGGGCACGGAGAGGCCCCGAATCTTAATGCTTGTGCATGTGCGTTCCCTTCTGCGAACCTACCTTTATTATATATAAGACGTCCGTTGCAGTAGGTCTGTTCCACGTGCCATGAAAAGGTGCGACCCTCCAGGGGACTCCATCCACATCGGCTGACAACGTTCTCGGCGGTGAGCGTCCACGGGTGACGTCGGACGAGTGTGAGGTCGGCTTTCATCCCTTCCCGTATGAAACCACGTCCTTCGATGCCAAAGAGGCGTGCGGGATTATGGCACATCAGTTCGGCGAGACGCGTCAGCGGCAGTACACCTTCTTCCACGAGCTGGAGCATCGCGATGAGCGAGAACTGCACCATCGGCATTCCTGAAACGGCACGCTTGCAGCCTCCTTCTTTCTCGGCGAGCAAGTGGGGAGCGTGGTCCGTGGCGATGACGCTGATGCGGCCGTCCAAGAGTGCGGCACGCAGCGCATCGCGGTCGGCACGTGTCTTCACGGCGGGATTACATTTGATTCGTGTGCCGAGCGTAGCATAGTCTTTCTCTGTGAAAAGAAGGTGGGGAACGCAAGCTTCGAGGGAAATGAGGTCGTTCTTCGCCAGTTCCAGCTCGTCCTTCGTCGTCACGTGTGCGATATGCAAATGCTTTCTGTATTTCTGAGCCAACTCTGCAGCCCGCTGTGACGAACGGATGCAGGCTTCTCGGCTTCGTATCTCGGCGTGGTGAATCACGTCGGGATCGTCGCCGTACAGTTCTTGCGCCCTTCGCATATTTTGAGCGATGATGTCCGAGTCCTCGCAGTGCGTCATGATGATGAGTGGCGACTGTTCGAAGACCGCTTCCAGAGAGTCGCCGTGGTCCACAAGCATCCCGCCTGTGCTGCTGCCCATAAAGAGCTTCACGGCGGGTACTGTAGTCGGGTCGAGGTGGGGTAGGAGAGCGGCGTTGCTGTTGGTGGCGCCAAAGTAGAAGGCATAGTTCACAAAGGCGTGCCTGGCTCCGTTCTGTTGGCGTTCAGCCAGCGTCTCCAACGTTGTCGTTTGCGGCACAACGTTCGGCATGTCTAAAATTGACGTGACGCCTCCGGCAGCAGCGGCATGGCTTTCGGTGCAGAGGTCTCCCTTGTGCGTCAGTCCTGGCTCGCGCGTGTGTACGTGGTCATCGATGACACCGGGGAGAAGTATGCCGACAGCAGACAGCTGATGGTTTCCGTCAGTCTGCAACTTTAATTCATCAGGGCTGATATCCTCCTTGTCTGTAATCTTGGCGATATACTCATCTTCCACGACGATATCCCCCCTCCGTATTCTTCCGTCGGAGACATACAGGATATCGTTGAAAGAGAATGTCGGCATAGATAATCTTGTCTTTCCTGGAGTTCTTGGGAATCTCCCGGAATGCTTTAGGCAGTTTTTGACTTCTTATATTTCTTGAACCATCCGTCCCACCTGAGTCGCATGACGCCGAAGGCCGCTTCAGAGAAGATTCCGCCCGACATCTTGCTTGTGCCCAGTTCGCGGTTCACGAAGATGACGGGCACCTCTTTGATGCGGAATCCACACTTGTAGGCGGTGAATTTCATCTCAATCTGGAAGGCGTAACCCTTGAAGCGGATATCGTCGAGGTCGATGGTCTCCAGCACGTTACGCCGATAGCAGACGAAGCCCGCTGTGGTGTCGTGGATGTCCAGTCCAGTAACCATACGGACGTACTTCGATGCAAAGTAGCTCATCAGGACTCGTCCCATAGGCCAGTTCACGACGTTCACTCCCGTGATGTACCGCGACCCGATGGCCATATCGTAGCCTTCGTCCTTGCAGGCGGCCAGCAGTCGCGGCAGGTCGGCCGGAGCGTGGCTGAAGTCGGCGTCCATTTCGAAGATGTATTCGTAGCCGTGCTCCAGCGCCCATTTGAACCCGGCGATGTAAGCCGTGCCGAGACCCAGCTTGCCGCTGCGCTCCACCAGGAACACACGGTCGCGGAACTCGTCGGCCATCAGTCGTTTCACGATGTCCGCGGTGCCGTCGGGCGAACCGTCATCGATGACTAAGATGTTGAACGTGTGTTCCTCTCGGCCCGTGACGGCGCGAATAATGTTCTCGATGTTTTCCTTCTCGTTGTAGGTCGGGATGATTACGATGCTGTCTGCTTGCATGGCAAAATAGGGATTTAGTGCTGCAAAAATACAGTAAAGCGGTTGAATCACCAAATAAATCGACTGCGAACCCAGTTTATTTTACTTTTTTTATTACTGCCCGCTAAATATGCCCCCTTTACCCAAAATGAGTGGGCTGTAATAACAAAAAAACTGCGCCAGAGAGTCTGTGCATTGGTCTGTTAAGCCGATATGGGTTGATATGCATTGGGGATTGCAGTGCACATTTTTGGAAGGTGAAAAAGGCTTTTTGGCCCAAAAAGAGCATGAAAATGACGTTTTTTGTCACTCCATTTCGCCTTTTTCATCATTTTAGGGCGTAAAATGTCGATTTTTGTCACCCTGTTTTGGTCGATTTATGTACATTTTCGACCATAAATAGGGGGGAGTACATTACCTACCACACCCCAGTACATTACCCCTTAACCAAGTAGTTTTCAATTAAGTATCTTAAAAAGGTAGTGGGGTGTCCCTTATGTATAAAAATTTTTTTGAGGAAAAGGTTTTTTAAGCCGATAGCGCCCCACGTCTTCGCCTGCACGTGCGCAGCCGTGTCCGCATACGTCCGTATGTGGTTGTCTGCACCTCCCTCGTTTGATTTCCAGAAGCTTTCAGAAAAAAGTCCTAAGGGCTTTGATGAAAAGTGCCAAGGGTTTTGATGAAATTTGCCAAGAGTTTTCATCAAAACTGCCAAGAGTTTTTGCGAAAAGTGCCAAGAGTTTTTGCGAAGAGTGCCAGGGGGCCTGAAATAGAAGCTGGTCGTATATATATGACAATCCCAACTCCTGTGTTGCCAAGAGTTGGGATTGCGGTAGCTATATTCAACGGCTGGAATGGCTGTTCTCTCAGATGACGACAGCCGTCCCGCTGCACGATACCATCAGCATCGAGGAAGTTTGCCCGATGGTCTCGTAGTCGAGGTCGATTCCCACGATAGCGTTGGCGCCGAGTTGCTGTGCGCGTTGCATCATCTCTTTCATGGCACTGTCCTTGGCCTGAATGAGCACTTTCTCATAGGTCCCGCTGCGGCCTCCGAAGAAGTCGGTCAGACTGGCCATAAAGTCTTTTAACACGTTGGCGCCGATGATGGTCTCTCCAGTCACCACGCCTTTGTACTCCTGTACGGGATGTCCTTCAATTGCTGGGGTTGTAGTCAGTATCATAGTCGAATGTTTAGGGTTTGAGAACCTTGTTGTTATGCTCTTTATGCACCTTGCCGTGCAGAAGTGACCCTCAGCCGAGGTTTTTTCAACGATAATGGTAGTGCTTCCTGTGCTCCAGATAGTGCAGGTCTGCCTGATGGCGGTAGGCTTCCTGCTCAAATCTGATGTAAGAATAGGCCCGATAGTTGTCCCTGTACTTGATGAACAGGACGAGCCATTCGATGCCGTACCAAATGAAAAACGGGAGGTACAGGAGTTCTCTCTGTTGGGCAGCATGAATCATTTCGTGATTCAGCTCGACGGCATTCAGCGGTCTTTTGGCGAAAATCAACCCGAACAGGCAGAAAGCATAGTAGTTCCTGCCCATCCAGCGTTTGTTCACCAGGAAGACGTTGTGCCTGAATCTCATGGACGATGCGTTTAGAGTGTGTCGAGGTAATGGAGGAGATCGTCCCACGTTTCGGCGATGGCGTCAGCGTGGCAGTCAATCATCTCTTGACGTGTGGCATAGCCGCCCCACAGGATTCCTACGGCAGGCAAGCCTACTTCGTGGGCTCCTTCGATGTCATAGAAGCGGTCGCCGACCATCAGAGCAGGAGAGTCGGAAGGCCGGAGCCACGAGTGTTCGCAGGCAGAGCAGTCTGGCAGAGTGATGTCTTCGAGGATGAGCGCGTGGCGCAGGACATCAGCTTTGGTGTGGCGGACGCCTTCTTCGTCGCGGGCGGCAATGAAATCAAAATAGGAGGCGAGGTGGAAGTGGCGTAGCACTTCGCGTACCATCGGCTCGTTCTTGCTGGAACCTATGCCCATGCGGTAGCCGCGTCGTTGCAGTTCGGCGAGTGCTTCGATGGTGCCGGGATAGACTTCGTTCTCGTAGACTCCCGTGGTGAAATAACGCTCGCGATAGACGCGCACCGCCTCGTCGGCTTGTTCGGGCGTGAAGCCATAGAACTGTATGAAAGAATCTTCCAGGGGTGGCCCCACGAAGGGACGTAGCAGGTCGAGCTGTCCGATGTGAATGCCGAAGTGTTCGAGGGCATACTGGGCGCATCGGAGAATGCCGAGACCGCTGTCAGTGAGTGTCCCGTCGAGGTCGAAGATGAGCGTTGGGCGACGGGCAGACGTAGACGAATGGGAAAGTGTCTGGGGCATAGTTTTTGAGTTTTTGCGGGACAAAGGTACGAAAAACCGAAGAAAATGCTTACCTTTGCAGCCGCAAATCGCATGTTTTGAATGGAAATAAAGGAATTGCTGGCTCTGTACGCCCGCCATCCGCAGGTTCGTGCCTTATCGCACGCCTTGTCAGACGATTCGGTACGTACGTTGCACATGACAGGCTTGCAGGGCAGTGCTGCTGCGCTGACTTTTGCTGCTGCGAATATGCCGGGTGATGTCGCAGATGCCCGTCGGGCACCATTGCTGTTTATTCTCGATGATGCAGAAGAAGCAGGTTACTTCTATCACGACCTGGTGCAGCTGTTGGGCGAAGAGCAGGTGTTGTTCTTCCCCTCGTCGTTTCGTCGTGCAGTGAAGTTCGGACAGCGCGATGCGGCCAACGAGATCCTGCGTACGGAGGTGCTGGCCCGGCTGACAGCCACGGGTGCCGCATCCGTAGCACCTATGGTGGTCAGCTATCCTGAAGCTGTGGCCGAGAGGGTCGTCTCGAAGAAGACCTTAGACGAGCGGACGCTGCAGCTTCGGCAGGGTGAGCACGTCGACCCTTCGTTTGTGGCAGAGACGCTGATGGCTTTTGGCTTCCATCGCACAGATTATGTCTATGAGCCTGGTCAGTTTGCCGTCCGCGGTTCGCTGGTGGACGTGTTTTCGTATTCGAGCGAGTACCCCTTTCGCATAGACTTCTTCGGCGACGAAGTGGACTCCATTCGCACGTTTGAGGTCGAGACGCAATTGAGCCGTAATCGCCAGGAGCAGGTGACGCTGGTGCCAGAGCTCGGTGGTCAGCGCGAGGACGCTGTCCCGCTGGCGACGCTGTTGCCCGAGCAGCTGGTGGTCGTGGCCAAGGACATGGCTTTCATTGCAGAGCGCATCGGGCAGGTGTGGAATGAAGGCTTCAGTCAGCAAGCGTTGATAGAGGAGAAGAGCCGGAACACAGCCGCCAGACTCAGCTCGCAGACCTCAACCTCTCAAGGCGGGGACGGTGAGGGAAGCTCTTCTGGGGCAGCTTTACAATTGGATAAGAATAAAATTCTCATTGATGCGCCGACTTTCGAGTATGGCTTCGCTCCCTTCAGACGGGTGGAGATGCATCTCCACGCGCTCCAATCCGCTTCCTCCTCGGGCGGAAAACGTTCGGGCGGAAGCAAGCCCCTTTCTTTCTCCACCACACCTCAACCGATCTTCCATAAGAACTTCGACCTGCTCGGTGAGACCTTTCTGGACTATCTCTCCCGAGGTTATACCTTATATATATTAGCAGACTCGCAGAAGCAGACCGACCGCCTGAAGGCGATACTTGAGGAGAAGGGACCCGTCCCAATGAACTTCATTCCCGTCTCCAAGACCCTTCATGCCGGCTTTGCCGACAATACCCTGAAGGTCTGCCTGTTCACAGACCATCAGATTTTCGACCGCTTCCACAAGTACAACTTGCGCAGTGAGCGGGCACGTTCGGGTAAGGTGGCGCTGACGCTGAAAGAATTGCAGGAGTTCGAGGTCGGTGACTATGTGGTTCACATGGACCATGGCATCGGTCGTTTCGCAGGTCTGGTCCGTTTGCCGGGCGGTCCCGGGGGCGCCATGCAGGAGAGCATCAAAATCACCTACAGCGCAGGCGATGCTGTCTATGTCAGCATACACGCGCTGCATAAGGTATCGAAGTACAAGGGCCGTGAGGGCGAGCCCCCGCGCATCAGCCGTCTGGGCACCGGTGCATGGGAGCGCATGAAAGAGCGGACGAAATCGAAAATCAAGGACATCGCCCGTGACCTCATACAGCTTTATAGTCGTCGGCGCGAGGAGCGCGGTTTCGCTTTCAGCCCAGACACGTACATGCAGCACGAGCTGGAGGCCAGTTTCCTCTATGAGGACACGCCCGACCAGCTGAAAGCAACGAACGATGTGAAAGCCGACATGGAACGTGCGCGTCCGATGGATCGTCTGGTGTGCGGCGATGTGGGCTTCGGCAAGACCGAAGTAGCCGTGCGTGCTGCTTTCAAGGCGGCGGTCGACGGTAAGCAGGTGGCCGTGATGGTGCCCACGACGGTGCTGGCCTACCAGCACTTCCGCACTTTCTCCGACCGTCTGAAAGATTTGCCTGTGCGCGTGGATTATCTGACCCGTGCCCGCACGCCCAAGCAGACCAAGGAGCTGCTGGACGATTTGTCCTCGGGCAAGATAGACATCCTCGTGGGTACACACAAACTGATTGGCAAGAACGTGAAGTTCAAGGACCTGGGCTTGCTGATTATCGACGAGGAACAGAAGTTCGGCGTCGCCGTGAAGGAGAAATTGCGGCAGATGCGCGTCAACGTAGACACCCTCACGCTGACGGCCACCCCTATTCCGCGCACGCTGCAGTTCTCCCTGATGGGAGCCCGCGACCTCAGTGTGATACAGACACCTCCTCCCAACCGTTATCCCATACAGACCGAGGTGCACACCTTCTCGGCCGAGCTCATAGCCGAAGCCGTCAGTTTCGAGATGAGCCGTAATGGTCAGGTGTTCATCGTGAACAACCGCATCTCGGGCCTGGCAGAGCTGGAACAGATAATTCATAAATATGTACCCGACGCGCGCGTGGTTCTCGGACACGGGCAGATGCCGCCTGGCGACCTGGAACAGGTGATGACGGAGTTCGCCGCCTACGACTACGACGTGCTTATCTCAACGACCATCATCGAGAGCGGACTCGACATTCCCAATGCGAACACCATTATCATCTGCTCGGCCCAGAACTTCGGACTCTCGGACCTCCATCAGATGCGTGGCCGAGTGGGGCGGTCGAACAAGAAAGCCTTCTGCTATCTGCTGGCGCCTCCCCTTGCTGCGCTGCCGCAGGATTCGCGCCGCCGCCTGCAGGCCATCGAAAACTTCTCAGACCTGGGCAGTGGCATCCAGATAGCCATGCAGGACCTTGACATCCGCGGTGCTGGCAATCTGTTGGGCGCCGAGCAGAGCGGTTTCATTGCCGACTTGGGTTACGAGACCTACCAGAAAGTGCTGTCCGAGGCGGTGAAGGAGCTGAAGAACGATGAGTTCCGCGACCTCTATGAGCAGCAGGTGGCTTCGGGCGAGGTGACCAGTGGCGATGCTTTCGTGGACGAATGTCAGTTGGAGAGCGACCTGCAGTTGTTCTTCTCCGACACCTATGTACCCGGCTCTTCGGAGCGGATGCTTCTCTATCGCGAGCTGGATGGTTTGGAAACTGACGATGCTATCGAGGCCTTCCGGCGCAGACTTGTTGACCGCTTTGGCGCCATCCCGGAAGAAGGCGAGGAACTCATCCGTGTGGTGCGCCTGCGGCGCCTGGGCAAATATTTCGGTGCCGAGCGTATTATCTTGAAGAACCAACGGATGCGTCTGTACTTCGTCAGTGATGCCGAGTCGCCATTCTTCCAGTCGGAGGCTTTCGGACAGTGCATCACGTACTGTACCCTTCACGTGGCAGACTGTCAGCTCAACGAAGTGAACGGACGCAGATCCCTGCTCATTCGCAACATCAACAGCGTGTACCAAGCCTGCGAGGTGCTCAGCGAGATGAAGGGAATAGAGAACAAAAAGTGAGAAACGTTCATCCTCACCGAGGAGAGTACGCCAAGTGGGCAGAAAGAAAAGTCGCAATTCAAGTCAGGCAAGGATCTTTGGGTAAAGAAAGAGTGACACTTTCTGGGGGAATGTGTCACTCTGCTTGACAAGGTGTTTTATACATTCTCTATGGACGAGGGAGGCACTTGCTCCTCTGTTTCCTCTGCCTCTTCCATCTCTTCGACGACGACCGCTTCGGGAATCTGCTCTTCCATATAGCGGACCTGATCCTCCAACCTCTTCTGGGCGTTGTGCAACTGTATGCCGAAGACAAACTCTGTGACGCCGTAGCAGAGGTAGGCGATGCCGAGAATCGTGAAGGCAATCTGGTTGGCAAGTTGCGGCTTGAGAATCGTGAAGAGTCCGGCGCCTATTTCCAGTAGTGGCAACAGCAGCAGTGCAAAGGAAAAGGGCACGAGTTGGCGCGTATTGAAGAAGGTGAGTCCTTGCGCCAGGCCGACAAGAATGAGCAGACCTCCCAGCACATACATCAGAATCTGAATGAATGTGGTGGGGCTGAGCAGCAGAACGATGCCAAGTGCGGCAGCACCGATGCCCACAAACAGATTGATGGATGAGGGTGAGGGGATGTACAAAGGCGTGGTGGAGAGCTGGCCCATCGCGGCCAACTGTTCTCGCGTGCGTCGGGCACGATAGCGGCCCACGAAATAGCCGATGAACACCACGATGCCCGACAGCACAAACATGCCGCCGATAATCTGCACCAGCAGGGCGCTCATCTCAGTGGGATTGCAGACCAGAAGAAAGCCGACAAACAAGGCACAGAGGGCGCGAAGAACAAAGAAAGAGAGGGTACGCATGGGAAGATAAGAGATTGAAATATTGAAAAGTTGAAATGATCTTTTACTTGTTGGTCCCTTAATCGTTACTTGTTATTTTGTAAACCGTTTGTCCGTTGAAGGGATTGTTCTGCCTGCAAAAATACATAAAAAGACTGAAAAAACGCGCATCAGAAGAAAAAAGTTGCTGCTATCGGCCTCTATTTGCCAACTTTTTTGTACCTTTGCACCCACAAAAGCGTACAAACAGACGTGAAAATCAAGGAAATTATTGCAGCCCTTGAGCGATTCGCGCCTCTGCCCTTGCAGGAAAGTTTCGATAATGCTGGCTTGCAATGCGGATTGACAGAGGCGGATGCTACAGGGGCTTTGTTGTGTCTGGACGTGACCGAAGACGTGCTTCACGAAGCAATCGACCTCGGCTGTAATCTCATCGTGAGCCACCATCCCCTTCTCTTCCATGCGTTGAAGCAGGTGTGCGATGCCAATATGGTGCAGCGGTGTCTGCGACTGGCACTGCAGAACGACATCTGCATCTATTCTGCCCATACCAATCTGGACAATGCAGAGGACGGAGTCAATTTCCGCATCGCCGAGAAACTGGGGCTCATCGACGTGCAGTTGCTGCAGCCCCGAAGCATCGACGTCGGCGGCACTACGGTTCGCGCCAGCAGTGGCGTCATCGGCTATCTGCCTGATGGCGAAGATTCATTGGCCTTCCTGCAGCGCGTGAAGCAGGCCTTCGACGTCGAGGCCCTGCTGCACAATCAGCTGCTTGAGCGTCCCGTGCAGAGCGTTGTCATCTGCGGCGGCGCAGGCGATTTCTTTCTTGATGATGCCATCCGTGCCGAGGCCGATGCTTTCCTCACAGGCGAGATGCACTACCACACATGGTTCGGACACGAGCAGCAGATACAGATAGCAGTGCTCGGGCACTACCAGAGCGAACAGTTCACGCGCGAGATCTTCAGGGAGGTCATCGAGCAGGCTGCGCCACAGCTGCCCATCTACGACACCGACGTATGCACCAACCCCATTCAGATACTATAAAGACGGTTTCGTCTGTAGGATGAGACCTTTTCAGAAAGCAAATCAATAAGATTCTAAATTCACTAAATTCTATAATACCGTTATGGCAAGAGAAAGAAAAGACCCTCAGGACCTGAGCATCGAAGAAAAGCTGAAGAACCTCTATCAGCTGCAGACCATGCTCTCTGAGATTGACAAGATTAAGACACTGCGCGGCGAACTGCCCCTGGAAGTGCAAGACCTCGAAGACGAGATCGAAGGCCTCACCACGCGCATCGAGAAGATTCAGGCCGACATCGCCAGCCTGCAGGAAGAGATGGCGCGCCGCCGCATCAGCATTCAGGAAAACAACGCCAATATCGAGCGCTACACCCAGCAGATGGACAATGTGCGCAACAACCGTGAGTACGAGAACCTCTCCAAGGAAATCGAGTATCTGCAGCTGGACAATCAGCTTCATGAAAAGAAGATACGCGAAGCCAGCGTCGCTCTGGAACACCGCCAGGAGGACATCCGCCACTGCTCCGATACCGTCACCGACCGCCGCACTGACCTCGATATCAAGAAGAGCGAGCTCGATGAGATTATTCAGGAGACGCGCGCCGAGGAGGAGAAACTGCGCGAACGCAGCAAGAACCTTGAGGCCACCATTGAGCCACGCTTGCTCTCCGCCTTCAAGCGTATCCGCAAGAACTCACGCAACGGTCTTGGAGTTGTCTATGTGCAACGCGATGCTTGCGGCGGTTGCTTCAACAAGATTCCGCCTCAGCGCCAACTGGACATCCGTATGCGCAAGAAGATCATTGTCTGCGAGTACTGCGGACGCATCATGATCGACCCCGAACTGGCTGGCGTACAGACCGCTCAGAAAGTGGAGGAGAAGCCCAAGCGTCGCAGCCGCAAGAAGGCCGAGAAGTCTGGCGACGAGAACGCATAAGGGAACGACGAAGAAAGTCATCCGCCACAAAAAGAACCAATATGCCAGAGCCCGCACGTCTTGTTCGTGTGGGCTCTGTTGTGTATGTATATTGTGAAAAATGGCCTGCTGGCATTGCCGCTGCCGGCAGGCAGTCGCGGTGCAGAACTCCAGGCGCTCAGGCGTTTTGCACTCACGGAATTCACCCTCGGCTGTAGGAGGGGGAGCATACTGGTGAAGTGGACAGGTGGCCTTCTAAGACATGCGAAAGGCCACTGCGGCGACGGCGGGAAAGGTATGAAGCTTCCCCTAACCACATTAGGCCGTGATGGCAAGGGCGTACGGACGAATGTGCCCAAATGACGAGACCTCGTCCCAGCAGTCCCACGACATGAAGAGAAAAAGAATTGTACCTGTTTTTATAAAATAATCTGCTGAAAATGATGGCTGTTTGTGAAAAAATAACTACCTTTGCAGCCGAGTTTTGAACAACATAAAGTCTAACTCTGTTAAATTATTCATTCTTATTTAATTAACCCTATGTCAAACTTAACAAACATTCAGCCCCTCGAGGACTTCGATTGGGAAGGCTACGAGAAAGGCAGTGCACAAACTGAGCAGAGCCTGGAACAGCAGGCAAATGCTTACGAGAAGAGTCTCACCGGCGTCAACGATCATGAGGTCGTTGAGGGCGAGGTCATCTCCATCAACAAGCGTGAAGTGGTCGTCAACATCGGCTACAAGAGTGACGGTATCATTCCCGTCAGCGAATTCCGCTACAACCCCGACTTGAAGGTAGGCGACAAAGTGGAAGTCTACATCGAGAATCAGGAAGACAAAAAAGGACAACTCATCCTCTCTCACAAGAAGGCTCGCGCCACCAAGAGCTGGGAGCGCGTCAATGCCGCCTTGGAGAACGAAGAAATCATCAAGGGCTTTGTCAAGTGCCGCACGAAGGGTGGCATGATTGTTGACGTATTTGGCATCGAGGCCTTCCTGCCCGGTAGCCAGATCGACGTGAAGCCCATCCGCGACTACGACGTTTTCGTCGGTAAGACGATGGAGTTCAAGGTCGTGAAGATCAACCAGGAATACCGCAACGTCGTCGTGAGCCACAAGGCTCTTATCGAGGCCGAGCTGGAACAGCAGAAGAAAGAGATCATCTCCAAACTGGAGAAAGGTCAGGTGCTCGAGGGTACCGTCAAGAACATCACTTCCTACGGTGTGTTCATCGACCTGGGTGGCGTGGACGGTCTCATCCACATCACCGACCTCAGCTGGGGACGCGTCAGCGATCCGCATGAGGTGGTCGAGCTGGATCAGAAGCTCAACGTCGTTATCCTTGACTTCGACGAGGAGAAGAAGCGCATCGCTCTGGGTCTGAAGCAGCTCACACCCCATCCCTGGGAGGCCCTCGATCCCAACCTCAAGGTGGGCGACCACGTTAAGGGTAAGGTTGTCGTCATGGCCGACTATGGCGCATTCATCGAGATCGCTCCCGGCGTGGAAGGACTCATCCACGTCAGCGAGATGTCTTGGAGCCAGCACCTGCGCTCGGCTCAGGACTTCATGAAGGTGGGCGATGAGGTCGAAGCTGTCATCCTGACCCTCGACCGCGAGGAGCGCAAGATGAGCCTCGGCATCAAGCAGCTGAAGGAAGATCCGTGGGAGAACATCGAGGTTCGCTACCCCGTGGGCAGCAAGCACCACGCACGCGTCCGCAACTTCACCAACTTCGGTGTATTCGTGGAGCTGGAAGAGGGTGTCGATGGTCTCATTCACATCAGCGACCTTAGCTGGACTAAGAAGATCAAACACCCGAGCGAGTTCACGCAGATCGGTGCAGACATCGACGTCGTTGTGCTGGAGATCGACAAGGACAACCGTCGCCTGAGCCTCGGCCACAAGCAGCTTGAGGACAATCCTTGGGATACCTTCGAGACCATCTTCACCGTGGACAGCGTGCACGAAGGCACCATCACAGAGATGCTGGAGAAGGGCGCTGTTATCCAACTGGAGTATGGCGTCGAGGCTTTCGCTACGCCGAAGCACCTCGTCAAGGAAGACGGCAGCCAGGCTCAGCAGGGCGAGAAGCTGCAGTTCAAGGTGATTGAGTTCAACAAGGACAGCAAGCGCATCATCGTCAGCCATAGCCGCATCTTCGAGGATGAGGCTCGCCGCGAGGCCCGCGAGGCTCGCAAGGCTGAGCGCGCCGCACAGAAGCGTCCCGCCAAGGCACGTGAGGAGCAGCCCGTGATTCAGAATCAGGCTGCCAGCACCACTCTCGGTGACATCGACGCTCTTGCTGCGCTGAAGGCTAAGCTGGAGAAGGGCGAGTAAGAAAAACACTCGTTCCCGATTCATAAGAGGAAATATATCCTTAAATAAAGTGAAAGGACGCACGGCTTGTGCGTCCTTTTTCATATCTTTGCCGCACAGAATACGCATAAATAAAAGGTATGATGTTATGAATAGAATTAAATGTATTGGCGTTCTCACCTCGGGTGGTGATGCGCCGGGAATGAATGCTGCCATCCGCGCTGTGACGCGTGCAGCCATCGCCAACGGTTTTCGTGTGAAAGGTATCTACCGCGGCTATGAAGGTCTTATCCACGGCGAGATTAAAGAATTCACCACCGAGAGCGTCTCGGGTATCATCGGACGGGGCGGCACTATTCTGAAGACGGCTCGCTCGAAAGACTTTATGACGACAGAAGGGCGGCAGCGCGCTTATGAGCAGATGAAGGCTGCGGATATCGATGCGCTGGTGGTCATTGGCGGCAATGGTTCGCTGACGGGTGCCCGCTTGTTTGCAGCAGAGTATGACGTGCCCTGTATCGGTCTTCCCGGAACCATCGACAACGACCTCAACGGCACAGACCTCACCATCGGGTACGATACGTCGTTGAACACCATTATGGGGTGTGTGGATAAGATACGCGACACAGCGAACTCGCACGAGCGCATCTTCTTCGTCGAGGTGATGGGGCGCGATGCCGGTTTCCTGGCACAGAACTCGGCCCTGGCCGCAGGTGCCGAGGCCGCGATTATTCCGGAGGATAGCACGGCCGTGGACCAGTTGGCACAGTTCATCGGGCGTGGTATCCGAAAGAGTAAGTCCAGCAGTATTGTCATCGTCTCAGAGAGTCCCAAGTGCGGTGCTATGTATTACGCTGAGCGTGTGCGCAACGAATATCCTGAGTATGACGTGCGCGTCTCCATCTTAGGGCATCTCCAGCGTGGAGGTTCGCCGTCGGCACAGGACCGCATTCTGGCGTCGCGCCTTGGCGTAGGAGCCATCAATGCCTTGCTCGACGGACAGCGCAACGTGATGGTAGGCATCAAGAACGATGAAGTGGTGTATGTGCCCTTCTCCAGCGCGGTGAAGAGCGACAAGCCGCTGAAGCGTGAACTGATAACGGCATTGGAAGTGCTGAGCCTGTAAAGAAACAAATACTATCCATTCAACCCAAACCCATAGAAAGGAAATGTTATTATATGGGTTTGGGTTGAAGACAAAGACGGCCAGAAAAGTCATGCGTGCCGCCCTTCCCACACACGGCATTTGCTTGGCATAAATGTTTGACGATTCACGAATCGTTAATTAACGATTCGCGAATGTTCAATTAACGATTCGCGAATCGTCAAACAAAACACCTTGGTAAAAGACGTCACTCAAACGCCTCTTTCAGCCAAATCGGTTGCAGAAATCAGCCTTCATGCGAAGAGCTTCTATCGGTTTGGGCTAAGACCCAATCGGTCATTAGTCCAATATATAGGCTATCGACATTGGCTTTTATTATTTACTGGGCACAAATAAAGCATAGAAACGAAGAGAGCTCCCTCGGGGGAACTCTCTTCGTTTCTCTTCGTTCGCCCAGCATGGGCATACTCTAACGGGTGCAAGTCCCCAAGCCGCCCTG
>CAMVFC010000049.1 GCA_947166655.1 uncultured Prevotellaceae bacterium | reverse complement strand
TGCTCGTCAAGCTCCGCATCCCCACCAAGGACATTGCCGCCGTGCTGGCCCGCGAAGCCAACACCATTAGTTCTCTGCGCAAGCGACTCTACAAGAAAGTGTTCGACCGCGAGGGCGGAGCCAAGGACTGGGACGACTTCATCCTCTCCATAGGCACCTGACGCCCCATGCGAGCTGCTCGCAAAGCAAATGACGCACGAAGCAAGAGCAGAGGGCAATTTTTTGCACTATGCCTTGCAAGAAGGAATAAGACGAAGTCAAATGCGAGCTAAATGCGAGCAAAAATCCATGGCCGCGCACCGCAAAAGCACTAATTTCGCAACCGATTTCAAACCAAAACGAAACATATTATGAAAAGAATGAAACAACTCCTCATGACGATGGCGCTGCTGATGTGCGCCGTCACCGCCAACGCCCAGACGGCGAGTGTCACCGACCGCGACCTCATCGGCGTATGGACCCTCGAATGGATGCAGTACGACGGCGAGAAGAAAATCATGGGCGGCAAGACCACGGGCTACACCCAGTTCAAGTACTACGGCCCCGACGGCGAGTATGCCTGTGCTGAGATTGTCCTGACCCGCAAAGGCACGGTCGTAGTCATGCCCCATGAGTACGGCACCTACACTTTCAAGAACGGAATCTATAGCGAGATGGGCCGTCCCGCCTCAGAATTAAAAATGACCGACAAGACCCATTTCCGCGGACGCTGGAAGAACCGCTCTGACTCCTGGGTAAAGCAGCCCAACATGCCCGAGAAGGTTGTCCGCTACATCGTAGATTACTGCAAGCTGAAGAAAACCCCCGCCGACATCCAGCAGAGCATCAAGCAGAGCATGTTTAAGTAGCGAATTTCATAAAGCAGATAAAAGTTAGTAAACAAGAGAAGACCTATAGGCATCCACTCCGTTTCGTCGGGAGATGCGGCGGAGCTTTCAGAAAACCCATTACTCCCCCATATTATAATATGTATAGACAACTCATCACAATCATCCTTGCCATCGCCACCTTATGTAGCACATGGGCGCAACAACAGCCAACTTTCCGTTTGTCAGGCTCGGTGGTTGACAGCTTCACGGGCGAGGCTGTTGACAGTTGCTTAGTGGAGGTCTGGAATGCTGACAGCACCAGCGTCGTAGGGAGCACTTACAACGCTGGCTGGGGCTGGCGCATCGACCTGCCGGCAAGTGGCGACTTCATTGTCAGCTATTCACACAAGCGCTATACCCCTCAGTCGCGTCACGCCCGTCTGAATTTCAGCCGACATCGTCGGCCACGTATCACCCTCGACCCTGTGAAGCTGCGAAAGAAACCTCAACAGAAAGCCGCCGGATATGAAATGGAAGGAACCCTCGGCGAGGTGGTGGTGACGGCCTCGAAAATCAAGATGGTGATGCGTGGCGACACCGTTGTCTATAACGCCGATGCCTTTGAACTGGCCAACGGCTCGATGCTCGACGCGCTGGTGCGCCAGTTGCCTGGTGTTGAGTTGAAGGGCGGACGCATCTATGTGAACGGTGAGTTCGTGGATAACCTTCTTGTGAACGGCAGGAACTTCTTCCGTGGCAATCCGAAGATTGCGCTCGATAACCTGCCTGCCTATATGGTTGATAAGGTGAAGGTCTATCGGCGCGAGTCGGACAGCGACGTGGCTCTGGGCATACAGCGGCTGAACAACCGCGAGAAGGAACTGGTGATGGACGTGGGTCTGAAGCGCATCTATTCGTTTGGCTGGTCGGTGAATGCTGATGTAGGCATGGGCACCGATAGCCGCTATCGCGCCAAGCTGTTCGGTCTGCGCTTCTCCAACTACACGCGCTCCGTGGCCTATCTCAACGCCAACAACACTAACGATGCCTCCACGCCCGGCACTTCAGGACAGTGGAGCAGCCAGTACAACCTTACCGTACCGTCCACCTACACGTCGGCAGGACTGATGCACACCATCGATGACCGCCAGCGGCGCTTCACCTACGAGGGCGAGGTGTCGGTGGACTACAACAGTCAGGACATACGGACGCGGCAGTCGTCGGTGCGCTTCCTCACCACGGGCGACACCTACTCGCGTCTGCGTGCACAGGACAAGAAGAAGTCCACGCACATCGTCACGCGCCACTCGCTGGAGCTGAAACGACCGGGCAGCGGCTTCCATGCGACACTGAAGCCGAAAATGGAATATACCGACAACCGCTCGGATGCCGCGTCGTGGCTGGCAGAACTTTCCAATCCCATAGATGAAAGGATGGGCACGGTCATCGACAGCATCTTTTTCATGATTCCCGACGTATCGTCGCCTACCCGTAGCCTTTCCGACCGTCCTTTCTCTCAGCAGCCGTACCTCATTTCCACACAAGCCATCCAGCGGCACATGAACGGCCATCTATGGACGGGCGGTATGGATGCCAGTGCCTCGTTCAAGCTTTCCGAACTGGGCGACGTGCTCCACCTCAGCCTCGGCGGAAACTTTGCCGACGGACGCACCAGGACAGGAGAACTCAACAACGTGCGCTTCTTCCAGTCGGCTGAGACTCCCGACATCGAACGCCACACACAGGGAACCGCTCCGCTACGCACGGTCAACGGGACATTCGCGGTGGATTGTCCCGTGACGTGGAACGATGTGGCAGGATGGATGCTCACGCTCACACCGTCGCTTAGGCTCGACATGAGCTACAACCGTGCGCCCCGGATGCTCTATCTGGTAAGCGACTCGGTGAGTCAGACGCTTCAGACGCTGGATGTCATCAACTCCTACCATTCCACCCAGCGCACGCTCACGGGTACGCCTAACTTGAAGGTCAGCCTCTTCCGGCAGTTGAAGTCCGGCCGTCGGCTCAATCTATCTGCCAATGCCTTGCTGCGGATGGAACGCCACCAGCTCGACTACCAGCGCAACGTCATCGATACGTGCCTGACCAAGCGGTTTGCCTTCGTCGAGCCACAGTTGCGCATCGGTTATGAAAAGCCCAACGTGTGGCTGCTCCAGTTTGAGTATGACATGAAGCAGCAAGCCCCGTCCATGACCGACTTCATCCCCTACAGCGACAACGCCAACCCGCTCATCGTCAGTCTGGGCGGCAATGCCGACATACGGGGTATGCTGACACACAGCGTATCATTGTTCTACCGCAACATGGATTTCCGCTCGCGCAAGATGTTCCAGGCATCCATCGCTGCCAGTACGCAGCCGCGACAGATAGCCCGTGCCATTCAGTATGACACCGCGACAGGCATACAGACGGTGAGTCTGATGAACATGCACGGACGCAATGCCGTGAGCGGGATGGTCAACTACCGCACGCCGTTCACGAAGAAACGCCGCTTCTACGCCAACGCTACAGCCCAAGCCACATACTCCACCTCCACGGAGTTCGTCAACCACAAGCGCACGGTCAATACTTTCATGCCGTCGGCATCGCTTCATGTGTCCTACGAGCAGTCGCATACGCGCATCGAAGTGGGAGCCAATACAGAGTATGCTCACATCACGTCGGACGAAGCGGGCTTCCAGCCATTCAACTTCTTCAACATCACCTACGGAGCAGAAGGCCACACCCGACTGCCATTCAAGATTGAACTGACCGCCGAGGCCAAGGTCTATACCCGTCGAGGCTACAACGATTCGTCCATGAATACCGACCGCTTCGTGGTGGGGGCATCGCTTTCTCGCGGACTGATGAACGACCGCCTGCTGCTGCGTCTCTCTGCCTACGACCTGCTGAAGCAACTCGATTCCGTCACCCGCACCGTCAACGCCTACGGCCGTACCGAGACCTGGCAGAACGTCCTCGGACGATATGCCATGCTGAGTGTATCGTATAAGTTCAACAAACAACCTAAAAAAAGACAATGAAGAGCGTATTGAAGATTATTGCAGTACTGATTTTATTCGCAGCCGCATCGTGTGCCGATGCTAACAAGACATCACCCGACATCCAAACCACGGTCATTGACCAAACGGTATTAGACAGTGCCACGGTGCTGGTCATCGACAGCGCAGACCAGCGTTTTGCCCACATAGTGAATTCCAACCAAATGCTCGTTTATCAAGATAGCCTTCTCATCGTCAGCCACAGCCAAAAAACGTATGGCGAACCCATCATCTCGCTCTACGACAGGGGCAATCCCCTGCGGCGTCTGGCCAACTACATCCCGCGTGGCTCCGACACTGACGAAATGGTGGCTTGCGGCATCCATATTGCGGGCGATGAACTGTTTGTCAGCGATTCCTATTACACCGGCCGCTATTGCAGCATCCCCCTCAAAAAACTACCTCCTGCCGATGAATTGCATCTGTCACCGTCGGGTGTTGAGGAGCGCGGTGTAGCCATCACCCCGTTCCGCGACGGCTTACTGGTCGAGAATCCACAATGCTATTCCAACGAAGAGGCTGGCATACACAACGACGTGCCGCGACTGCTCCACTTCAGAAATGGCAGATGCCTCAATCCCCACGAGCCAGTCAGTTTCCAAGTGGCTGATGTCAATACAGGGGCAGACATCCACTACAGCGAGACCCACGGGCGCGCCTGCTTCGTGTCCCACCGCCAGCCACTTGTAGAGTTCTACGACGGCTCTTTGCACCTCATCCACAGCCTGATAATGCCATCGGAAGGGTTAGCACAGAAAATAAGCGTTGGGAAACCGCAGACCACGATGCATCAGATACGCCATCGCGGAGAAAAAGGTAGAGGCATCAGTGCCACCTTCGACCAGACGCAGCGTGTGGTCGGTGCAAGCAACCAGTTTCACGCCTTCCTCTGCTCGGCAGCCGACGATGCACACATCTATCTGGTTTATTGCGGCAAAATGTTCAGTCACGACTACCACACCTATTCCACCCATATCTTGGTGCTCGATTGGAACGGCAATCTCGTAGCCACCTACCGCTTCGACCGTTGGATACAGGCCATTTCGCCCAGCCAGACACCCGGCGCGTTCTACTTTACTGTCTATGCCGACGATGATTGTAGTTCCGTCCGCATGAAGTTGGTGAAAGTGACGCCTCGTCTGGAGGCAGAATCAGATTCACTAATAATAGATACAATAAGACAATAAACTACATACCAATATGAAACTACTCCAATACATCCGCAAAGCATTCAACTGGCTGACGAGATACGAACGCTTCACACTCATCAACGGCACATGCTTCAAGAAAGAAGACCTCACCGACGATGAAATCAAAGAAATCCTCCAAATGATTGACCAAGAGGAACAGAAATGAAAGCAATACCCCCCACACACGTTGTTTCTATGATGTGTCCTTCCCGCTCGCCCGGTCGCGACGGGCGGCGGGGAGGTTTTCTTGGAGACAACGAGGCAGATAACAGGAAGTTTAACCAACAGGAAAAGAAGGTGTAACGCTCTGCTGACGAACAGACAGGACACAAGACCACCAAACCAATAACAGCAGATATGGAACAACTCATCAACGACATCACCACCGCCTTCGGGCATCTGTTCAGCGGCACAGCCCTGAGCGGCAACGACATCCAGTGCATCGTGCTCTGTGCGATGCTCGTCATCCTCATCGTGCTCTTGCTCGTCATCAGTTTCCAGACCCTCTTCTGGACCCGCATCGGCTGGTTCTTCGAGGATGTGTGGCACTGGCTGAAACGCCACTTCACCACCCACCCCCAAAGTTTCGGCGGGGAAATTGTCGGACAAGAAGAAAACCCATAAACGAATAACCCATGATTACCAAAGCATCCATCCGCCGTTTCCTGTGGCGCCACTGTTATGATCTTCACTATTTGCTATACAGGGAGAAACTCAACCAGGAGGAGAAGAAGGAACTGATAGACTTCATAGAAAAAGCAAACAGTAATAATAACCCCAAAAACATCAAACAAAAATGAAAACAAAACTTACAATCATCCTTGCATTGGTTGCCAGCACAATGTCGGCACAGATGCTTACACGAGACAATGAAAAGCTGGATACTTTGTGCCAGACAAAGTTTACGGCAGTGTATCAGTATTCAATCAACACAACCGATGTCGAAAAACAGCCTGTCACCGACTCCATCCGTCTGGCCTTGCAGGTGGGCGATGGCGTGTGGAAGACGTGGACTTACGAACGCTATCTGTTTCAGCAGCAAAGAGACGAGGAGATAGGCGAAGACCACTTTTGGTTCATGCACAATGAGGCGCTGATGCATATCGCCACAACTACGGTAGGCTATCCAGAAGGTAAGACCATTACACTCGAATCGATTCCCCCGCTTCAGTATGAGGTGACTGAAGATACAGAAACGCCGATATGGAATATAGTGGAAGGAAGCGATTCTGTTTGCGGCTATCTGTGCCAGAAGGCAAGTGGAAAGTTCCGTGGCAAGACATGGAATGTACTTTATGCCGAGGACATTCCTACCGCTGCCGGTCCTTGGAAATTGCAGGGATTACCAGGCTTGATAACCTACGCGGCAGACAATGAGGGTATCCATACGTTCAAGCTTATCGGCATCTATCAAGAAGCGGTACCCATCACATATTCCGCTGGTTCGATGGTTTCAAAGTTTTCCATGGAAGAGCTCCGTATGATAATGACAGTGATACCATACGAGAAAGCAACAAGAGAGGAAATGCAGAAACAGAAAAAGAACGTGTTTGGCAATCGCTTATACCTGACCAATCCCATGTTTTATATGACCGGTTCGAAAGAAATCCTAAGTGTAGGCCAAAAGAGTGGGAACTATCAATTCATGGGAGGATTATATGTACCAGATAAGGCTCATAAATATCAACCGCTTGAACTGAAATAATGATAATGAAACGACTCCTATACATTATATTATATATAGCATTGGCGGCGACGGCCTCGGCGCAGGTGAAAGTGACGGGCCGGGTGATTGACCTGCAAAACAAGCCCGTGAGTGATGTCATCGTGAAGGTGGTGAACGGCAGCAAGACGCTGGCGTTTACCAGCACGAATGCGAAGGGTGAGTATGCACTGGAATTGAAGAGTGCGCCCAGCGGTGAGGTGTCACTACAGTTCAACCACATCAGCTATGAGAAGGAGTCGGAACGATTGACGCTGAAAGAGCGGTTGACAAAGGTGGACATGGTGCTGACTCCGAAAGAAGTTTCGCTGAAGGAGGTGACGGTGAAGCCCGACCCGCTGCGGCAGCGGGGCGACACACTCTCATACAACCTTGCGTCATTTCTCAAGAAAGGTGATGTGACACTCGAAGACGGATTGAAGAATCTGCCAGGCATCAGCATTTCGGATAATGGTGCCATCAGCTACATGGGCAAGGGCATTTCCTACTTCTACATCGGCGGTCTCGACATGCTGGGAGGTCGCTATAATCTTGCCACGAAGAATATCCCTGCCGAATATGCCACTCAGGTGGATATCATGAAGCACCACAAGCATCGCAAGATAGATGCTGACGAGGAGAGCGATGCCGTGGCAATCAATATAAAACTGAGCAAAAAGGCACAGTTCAAGCCATTTGGGCAACCAGAGTTTGGCGTTGGTATGAGGGAGGACAAGGTCTTGTATGCAGCAGGTGCTACCGGGATGATGTTTACCGATAACTTCCAGTTGCTGGCTTCTGCAAAATATAGCAACAGCGGCAATTTCGGTCTCTACGATATGGTCAATCACTCCGGCGGCGACACTTTCGGTTCGCTTGCCACCGACAAGCTCCCAGCATGGGGACAGGCAGGCAGCAGTGTAGGCGAATCGGTCTATCGCACAAATGGCTATGGCAGCTTCAATGCCATACAGAAGATTGACAGTGTGCGACTGGTCAGGATCAATGCTGATTACACCTACGAGCGCATGAACAGCAGCGCCAGTTCTGAGGCGTACTACTTTGCAGGAGGTGAAAACATCTATATCTCCGAGTCGGTCAGTCCGCTTGCCAAAGCTCATCGCCCTATGTTCAGCGTGAAGTTTGAGAACAATGCCAGCAATCATTATTTCTCTGACACTTTCAGCGCAAGGGCACAGTTTCTCACAAATGAAAGCCCCACCCTGACACTCACAGGGGGAGAAGGCGATGGTGAGTTAAATAGTCAGCACAGAGATGCTACTTCCATCAATCTGCACAATAACTTCTGGGGCACCATACGCATGGGTAAAAAGAAGCTGTCGTTTACTAGCAATGTCGATTTCATCCGCACGCCTGAGGTGTTGATGCTGATGAATGATATTTCGCAGAGCGGTCAGAGTACTCAGCTCAACACGCGCCATAGCACTTCACTACAGGTGAAACTGGGAAGCAAATGGAAGATAGACATGCCCATTGATCTCACTGCAAACTATAACTTCATTGAGACGGAACTCGTAAAGCCCGGCTTCGCTGACCAAAGCCAGCGAATGAGCGGATGGAAGCTCGTGCCAAGCGTCAACCCTTCCACCTCATGGACATCGGCAAATAAGAAACTCTATTCATCGATGGGACTCAATATGAAGATTTTGAACCTGAACTATCTTTCAAAATACGATAACAAACGCACTACAATGTCTGAGGTGTTTGCAGAACCACATGTTTCTCTTCGCTACACTTTCAACGCAACATCTGAACTGAACTTTAGCAGTGGGTTCAGCAACGCTGCCGGCGACATCATGGATCTTCTTACCACGCCTGTTCAGACGAGTTATCGCAGCACTTCCGCAGCATCGGGAGTGATTGCCAAGAGCCAGTCGTGGAGCACCGACCTTCGATACACCAAGCAAGTGCCATTCAGCTACTTCACCTTTAGCGCAAATGCCAGTTACAGTCAAGGCAAACGCAATGTGCTCTCATCTCGCACAGTGAGCCAGACGGCAACAGAGAGTACGTCTATATTCCGTGACAGCCATTCGCGGTCAGCAAGTGGAGGTATCAATGCGTCGAAGAACATACTGTCCATTTTCACGAAGCTCTCTGCCAATGCCAATGTGTCGTGGAGCAGCAGTGAGTATATGATGCAGAACAGTCTTGTCACCTCTTACCATACGGGCTACAGCGTGCGTCTGCAAGCTGACGTTACGCCAGTTCCGTGGCTTGAGACAAACATCAGGGGCGACTATGGAAAGAACTTCATGCGCACCACATCCTCAAACCAATCGTCCGATAATCTCCGCTGTACTGGTTCGGTTGCAGTCTTCCCGATACCAGCCATTGAGATACGCAGCACATGTAACTATATGCACAACATGGTAGAGCCTGGCAAGTACAAGGATGCCTCCATGCTCTCAGCATCGGTTCAGTACAAAACCAAGTGGGCTGTATGGAAACTCACAGGAGAAAACCTCCTCGATGTGCGCCAATACACGCTTACCTCATTTATGGATACCGACCGCTTCGTGCATACCACGAACCTCGTAGGTCGCACCGTCATGCTAACATGCAAACTACTTTTGGCAGGTCATAAATAAAGCAATATGAAAAGGCAAATCATCATCATCATCATCGCCCTCGCGCTGACGATAGCAGCGCAGGGGCAGACAGAGACAATCGACACGAGTAAATTTGTAGTCACCTACGACTACGCAGTTCAAACCAAGATGGGAAAAGACGATAGGGAATTCGTCGATTCCTGCTGCGTTGCACTCATGGTGGGCACACGCCACACGATGCAGATGGAATATTACCAGTATGTGTGGCAATGTCTGGGCGAACGTAGCGTGGAGATCGAGGTGGTAAGCAACAGCATACACCTCTATCCTACCATTTACGGCAACTATCCAGATGGCATGATGACTACACGAGAGTTCCTTGCTCCAAGACTGTACGTCATCGAAGAGCCAATGAACGCGCAGCAATGGACGCTGACCGACGATACGCTGACGGTGATGGGCTATACGTGCAAGATGGCTACTTGCCACTATGCCGGCAGGGATTGGACGGTATGCTATACAGAGGATATCCCCTCGACCGCCGGCCCGTGGAAACTGCACGGGCTGCCAGGACTGATTGTCCGCGCAACGGATAATCAGGGCATACACACCTTCTGTCTTCGGTCATTAGAACAGAAAGCCGTGGCGATGCCATTATTCAACGACCCAAAGGATATGCACGAAAAGCGTGACAAATTTATCAAGGAGCGAAATAAGCTACGCTGTAACAGTCGCTATGCCAAAGACCCCACCTATTATCTTAGCAGCAAGAGAGGTATGGTCGGAGTCAGTTACTATGATGGAACGTCTTTCCTTTTCTGGGACGAAGAAGATTCAACTCCCGCAGATAACTTCTTCGACCCGATACGAAGTATTCCCAAAGCAGAGAATGTGCGGTATTATCAACCGTTGGAATTAGAATAAAACAAATATGAAACGACTCCTATACATTATATTATATATAGCACTGGCGGCGACGGCGTCGGCACAGGAAGCAATCGACTCGACGCAGTTTGTGGCCGTCTATGACTATGAGTGCAGGACGCAGAACGACGAGGAACAGGAGATCACCGACAGGATGCAACTGGCAGTGCAGGTTGGACGGACTGTAGTGAAGTCGATGCCGCTCTCTGCCTACAAAGAAATGGACATGGAAGAGGAAGATGACATCATGGCAGCACATCAGGAGGCATACCTGCACATGCCGACGGTGTGGACGGGCTACCCCAACGGGCAAACGACTGTGCGCGACTGGATTTTCCCGCATGAGTTCGAGGGCTGTGAGCCGACACCTAAAATTGCGTGGACATTGACGGATGACACTTTGACTGTCGGCGGCTACCTATGCCAGACAGCCACCTGCAAGTTTCGTGGCGTGGAGTGGCACGTGTGCTACACCGAGGAGATTCCGTCGTCGGCAGGGCCATGGCGGCTGCGCGGCCTGCCCGGGCTGATAGTAAAGGCGGAGAATGAGGCACACACCTTCTGCCTCATAGAATTACGACAAGAGTATACGCCCATCACGGCACCGGATAAGAACCCTGACGTGCAACGCATGCCATACGCCAAACTGCTGAAGCACCGCAACGATGTGTATGGCAATCGCCAGTATGCCAAGAACCCCTTCTTCCACGTGCCCGACCTCAACGGCAAGAACCTCTCCCTGGGCGGCAGCATCCGTAACATGACAGTGTTTGAGTTGGGCGGTCAGCAGCTCGCGTTTGCCGACGGTCATCCCCTGCTGACAAAAGCGCATGTGTATCAACCGTTAGAGATGGAGTAGTAAGGGCAGAAAGAAAACAAATGGGTTAGCCTTTTCATCGTCTGAAAGGTATTATATATAATTACCTTTGCAAATAAAGAACCGAAAAGTAATGAAACGACAAATCATCACCATCATCATCGCCCTCGCGGCAATGTTCGTTTCACAGGCAGTACATAGCCAGACGATAACGCTTGTGGGACAAGTGCAGGACGTATTCTTGAAGAAACCGCTCGTCCCGAAAATCCAAGTCTATGAGACGGACAGCACGACTTGCGTGTTGGACTCCGTGCATGTGGAAAAAATAGAGGATGGGGATGGCGACATTATGATTGCCCCGTATTATGCGCCAGTCAAAGCCGCCCCGCACGACTATCTGATTCGGGCTGAGCTGCCGGGCTATGAGGTGGCGTGGCAAAAGGTGTCGGTGACGAACACTACGGAGAAAGAACTGTCGGTGCCGCTCATCAAGATGCGACGGGCGCGGCACATCACGCTCAATGAGGTGGTGGTGACGGCCACAAAAGTAAAGATGTTCTATCGGGGCGACACGCTGATTTATGATGCCACGGCCTTTAACATGCCCGACGGCTCGATGCTCGACGACCTCATCCGCCAGATGCCGGGCGTGACGATGAACGACGGGGGAGAGATTTTCGTCAACGGCAAGAAGGTGGACGAACTGCTGCTGAACTCTCGCTCGTTCTTCGGCGGCAACAAGCAGATACTTTTGGAAAATCTGCCGTACTACACGGTGAAACATATCAAGGTGTATAACAAGAAGGACAAGAGGGACGAGGTGTTGGGACGTGACGATGGCCCGAAGCTATATGTGATGGACGTCAACCTGAAGCAGGAGTACCAGCGGGGCTATATCGCGAATGTGGAAGGGGCAGCGGGAACGCATGGCCGCTGGTTGGGGCGAATGTTCGGACTGGGCTTCACCGACCAGTATCGCTTCACCCTGCTGGGCAACGTCAACAACGTCAACGAGACGCAGCACATTGGCAAGACTGGCAACTGGACGCCCGACCGCAGACCGAGGTCGCTGATAACGACGCGCAGTGTACGGTCGGAGATTGACTACCAATCAAGAGACCAGATGATTGAAGAGACGTTCCGCACGGAGTTCGTTTCGTCAAGTGATAATCAGGAGATGCGCCAAAGCCATGAGCAGTTTCTCATGGGCAGCAATCCGCTGTCAGTCACCGAGCGCACTGGCAAGTCGAGCAACTGGAAGATTGCACTGCATAACTTATTTAACATGTATGCCCCTTTTGGTATAATGGTTTCCACGGACTTCAACTATGGCAAGCGCGATGGCAGGTCCAATTCCATATTCCAGCAATTTGGCGATACGCTCACGGCCTCCATGCGCACCGTCGGAATGAGTGAGGGCACATCGTGGAATGGCATAATGGAGGTGATAGGCGATATCAAGGGAATTACATACGTCGTCAAAGCAGAACACAGCAGCGACAAGTCGGAGAGCGCCATCCACTACGACACGCGGAACTATACGATTCCATCATCGGAACAGCGTTATAACGTCGGCGACTATGACAAGCGGGTGACGGCAGGAGAACTTTCGCTTGACCATATCGGCAAGCTGACGGACAGGATGCAGTTCAGAATCAAGAACAGGACGGGGCTGTCACGAACCGCTACCCATGACTATCTCTACCACCCCGACACTTTGCTGCTGGCCTCGCAATTGGATGCGCTGGCTGCCATTACCGACGTGAACAACAGCTATGACAGCAAACTGCGTTCGCTGACGAACACGACGGAAATCAGTATTTATACGCGCAACGAACTACAGCCCGACAAGAAATCGAGTACCAACTGGCAGCTTGGCCTGCAAGTGCCGTTCACCCGCCACAGCCTCGACTATCAGCGAGGCTCCATCGACACGCTTGCCACCAACACGACGCTGTTTGTCACGCCTTGGCTGTCGTATGGCAGGAAGACGGCAAAGAACCATGAGCTTCACCTTAACATCAGCCATACGGAGACCACGGCCAACATCTACGACATGATCAACTATCGCGATGACAGCAATCCGTTAGTGGTGAAACTTGGCACGCCAGGACTGAAAGGCCATGCCAGTACCAGCGTCGGAGCGGAGTATTTTAGCCGTGGCAGCGGGCATAGTCAGAAACAGTGGAACGCCTCGGCATCGTTCAACTATCATCATCGCGACGTGTCGCAGTCAGTCATGTACAATCCCACAAGCGGCGTCTATACTTACAAGCCGGAGAATGTGAGCGGTGCATATATCGCCAATGCCAAGTTCCAAATCTCCAACTTCATAGGCGAGAAGCGATTCTGGACGTGGCAGAACATCACCGATGCCAACTACCACCACTCGCTCGACCACTCTATGCTGGCAGGAGATACCGAGAGTCACGTGAACGCCGTCAACACCCTGACCCTGCACGACAACGCCTACATACAATATAATAAAGGTACGTTGAACATACGCGCCACGGGCGACATCCGCTGGCGGCACTCCGAGGGGAAGATGTATGACTTCGAAACGCTCAACGCCACCGACTTCCAGTACGGCCTCTCCGCCCGCTACACCCTGCCGCACATCAACACCACGCTTTCAGCCGAAGGCAACATGTACTCGCGTCGCGGCTACGGCAGCAGCGAACTGAACACCGACAATTTCGTGCTGAACGCCTCCGTCAGCCAGCCGTTCTTCAAGGGCAAGCTCATCGCCCGCATCGAAGCCTTCGACTTGCTCCACCAGCTCAGCAACACGCAGTACAGCGTCAACGCCCAGGGCCGCACCGAAACCTGGTACCGCTCCCTCCCGCACTACGTCATGCTGCATCTGGTGTATCACTGGAATAAGAATCCTAAGAAAAAGTAACAGAATATGAAACGACAAATCATCACTACCATCATCGCCATTGCTGCCGTATGCAGCAGTTGGGCGCAGAGAGAAGTAAACATCATGGGCGACGTGAAGGACGGATTCCTGAAAACTCCGCTGACCGACGCAAAGGTGACAATATGCAGGGCCGACAGCAGCGTGCTCGACTCCACCCGCATGACCATCTACATGCGCAGCGACAAGCCGTTCCTGGCCGTATATTCTGCGAAGGTGACGACGGACGCAAACGCAGTGCTCGTCCATGCCTCGCTGAAAGGCTACGACGACGTGTGGCAGCGGGTGAGCATTGAGGGACAGAAGGAAGTGGAGGTGCCGACGATAGAGATGCGCAAGATGCGGGAACTGAACTTGAACGAAGTGGTGGTGAAAGCCACTCGCGTAAAAATGTTCTATCGTGGCGACACCATCGTTTATGATGCCACGGCGTTCAAACTGCCCGACGGCTCGATGCTTGATGCACTGATACGGCAGATGCCGGGTGTGACGCTGAACGAGGCGGGCGAAATCTTCGTGAACGGGCGCAAGGTGGACGAGCTGTTGCTCGGCTCGCGCTCGTTTATGAGGGGGAATAAGAAGGTGCTGATGGAGAATCTGCCGTACTACACCGTACAGAACATCAAGGTCTATGACAAGCAGTCGGACAAGAGCAAGGCACTGGGCTACGACGTGGATCCGAAGCAGTTTGTGATGGACGTTAACCTGAAACAGGAGTACCAGCGGGGCTACATCGCCAATGTGGAGGGTGCCGTGGGTACTGAGGACAGATGGCTTGCCCGTGCCTTTGCCCTCGGCTTCAGCGACCATTACCGCTTCACGCTGTTGGGCAACTTGAACAACGTGAACGAGACGCGCCACATCGGAGAATCGGGGCACTGGACTCCTGCCACGATGCCCAAGAATATGCTCACGACAAGAAGTGTGGCTGGCGAAATGGACTACCATGCCAAAGAGGACAAGGTGAAGAACAACCTGACGGCCTCGTACACCTCGACAACAGACGTCAGCGAGAGCCGGAGCCGCTATGAGCAATTCCTGCAAGGACTGACGCCCACGTCGCTGACCGAAAGCAGCAACCGCACGGGCAGCCGGGCGTGGAATGCGCGGGATGCATTCACGCTGACCAAGCCCTTCTATCTCTATGCGGTTGCCGATTTCCGATATTCCAAGAATCACGGTGCCTTCAGTTCCATGTTCGACCAATGGAACGATACGCTGACGGCCTCGCAGCGCAACCGTGGCTTCAACGAGGGAAAGGCATGGAGCGGAAGCATGGATACGCAGGGCGCGTTCAACGTGGGCAAGAACCAGAAGCATATCGACTTCCACGTCATGGTACAGCACAACGAGAACGAGTCGGAATCTGCCATGAGATACAGCATACGTCAATATGTGAACCCGCAGCAGAACGTTCAGCATAACTTGGATGACATCAGCAACCGCACTACTTGGGGCATCGCATCTTTGAATTACGGCATGCAGCTGTTCAAGGGTGTGGAAATGGGTTTGGGTGAAAGCTTCTATCTGATGCGCATCGATGCCCACGATTATTTGTACCATCCCGATACGCTGCTGTTGGCCTCGCAGATTGACGCGCTGACAGCCATCACCGACTTCAATAATTCATACGACAGCCGGACGAATGTAGTGGATAATACGGTCGGCATCTCCTTCTCGGGCAAAGGGAAATACAAGATGGCTCCCAACAGCCCATTCACCATCAACTACCAGCGATGGAATGTGGGCATCAGCGTCCCCATACGCCATGAGTCGCTCGACTATCAGCGCGGCAGCCTCGACACGCTGGCACGGCAGAACACACTGTTCGTGAATACCTCGGCATCTTTCAGACATGCATCGGAAAGTGGCAAGCACGATTTCAGAATCCATGCCAGCCACAAGCGCAGTGCCCCTAATCTTTCCGACCGCATCACCTATCGCGATGACAGCCAGCCGCTCGTCGTCAAGTTGGGCAACCCCGACCTGAAGAGTTCCGTCACGTCCAACTTCGGCATAGACTATTCGAACAAGGCCGGCAAGAACCAGCAGCAATGGCATGTGGGCACATCGGCAGACTTCTACCACAGGCAGACGGCGCAGTCGGCAAGTTATGACCCCGCAAGCGGTGTCTATACCTATAAGCCCATGAACGTGAAGGGAGCCTACCGTCTGAATGCGAAGTTCGACATCAGCCGCACCATCGACAAAAACCGCTACTGGACGTGGCAGACCAACGCCGATGCAGGCTATCATCACTCCATCGACCACGCCATGCTCACGGGTATGACGGCGAGCGAGGAGAACGTGGTCAACACTCTGACCCTGCACGACAACGCCTACATACAATTTAATAAAGGTACGCTGAACATCCGCGCCACAGGCGACATCCGCTGGCGGCACTCCGAGGGGAAGATGTACGACTTCGAAACACTCAACGCTACCGACTTCCAATACGGCCTCTCCGCCCGCTACACCCTGCCGCGCATCAACACCACACTGTCAGCCGACGGCAATATGTACAGCCGTCGCGGCTATGGCAGCAGCGAACTGAACACCGACGACTTCGTGCTGAACGCCTCCGTCAGCCAGCCGTTCCTAAAAGGCAAACTCATCGCCCGCATCGAAGCCTTCGACCTGCTGCACCAACTCAGCAACACCCAGTACACCGTGAACGCCCAGGGCCGCACCGAGACATGGTACCGCTCCCTCCCGCACTACGTCATGGCACATCTGGTGTATCACTGGAATAAGAATCCGAAGAAGAAGTAAACCATCGTAAACTTCAACATGAATGGGGAGTGCCAGTGATTGACACTCCCCCCCCAAAAAACGATAATAATGAAATATGTATTTATATTGTTAATTTGTGTTCATTTCCCAAATGTATATGCACAGAACATGATTGATTTTGTTTCATATCAGGATACAATACTCCATCTGGAGCATATCACAAGAAATGCTGATACAATTATAATAAATAAGTCGATTATAGACATTCGGTCCATCCCCAATGCCAATCTGCTTGTCAATGATAGTCTTGTGATGCTGGGGGCAATGGATGGAGCTGTGTTTAGAATCAAAGACGGCAGTCTTGTTCGACGGATGAATGAACAGCCTTTCCATCAGTCTCAAATGACGGGTGAGCCAGCCGTGCATCCCGGTTCGGCGTTGCTGGATAGCAGTGGGCAGTACTGCTATGCATGGGGCAATGCTATCGTGGGAGGCAGCCGCATCAACTTCATCAAGAAGATGGACTTTGCGACCGGTGAGACGTTGGACTCTATCAATGTGAGCAGTGCGGACTTTTCCCTGAGCATGGACGATTCGCTGAGGGTGGCTATAGGCCATGACTATCTGACTTGCTTCCCCGAATACAAGGTTACGTTGCCAGAGAACGGGCGCATTGCACGTATCAGATATTTCGGAGGCTCGAAGATGTGGATAAAACTCTTTCGGAAAGGCAAGATAGAGGACTATATCTGCAATGTGGACGGTACGAAGGTGGAGCGTGTGGAACGGCTCACCTTTCAGGGACAGGACATCGAACCTAATTCCTTGATAGGTTTTGCACGGGACAAGTTGGCCTCGGTAGTCAGTACTGACACAGAATTTATTATATATGTTTATCACTTAAAATCAGAATGACATGGTAGATACAAAAGTGAAGTGCTTGCGTTTGATGAGCACAGCCATCATTGGGTTGTTCCTCTCTACTCAAACAATGGCACAGAAGAATGACAGCATAGACCAATGCCAGTTTGTGGTGGTTTATGACTTTGTGACGAATACAACGGACAGAAACAGCAATGCCGTGAAGGACTCTGTGCAGTTGGCGGTGGTGGTGGGAAGCCATGTTGCGAAGTGCATGGAGTATAACCGCACAATGCTGGAGGACTTCGGCGAGTGGCAGAATCGTTCCTATCAGTATGGCGAGTGGGATGCTCGGAAGTATAACCTGCCCGTGCTGTTCATCGGATACCCCGAAGGTGAACTGAGTTCGTTCGACAAAGTTGTGCCCAACCGCTACTTCTATACGGAGCCGCTGCCTGATTTCGTTTGGGAGTTAGCGGACGACACGCTAACCGTGAGCGGCTACCTCTGCCAGAAAGCCGTAGGCAAGTATGCGGGCAGGACGTGGACGGTATGGTATTCGGAAGATGTACCGACATCCTTTGGCCCTTGGAAGTTGCGCGGACTGCCGGGCATGATTCTGAAAGCGGAGGACGCGGACGGCATCTTCTCGTTCGTCTGTGTAGGACTGATGCAAAGGACGGCTCCCATCAAGTACTTCTCTAAGGGCGGCTACACTACCCTCAAACGCAACAAGTTCATTTCCCACCGCAACAAACTCTATTGCAACAAGCAGTACGTGCAGAAGCCGAACTACTACATTCCGCAAGGAACCTACGACCACCTGAATATCATCGAGATGTGGCCGGGTGGCCCAGAACCTCCTGCCGAAGATAAAATCTCGGTCGTTGCCACCGACATGATTATCCCCAAGAAAGTGAATAAATATCAGCCGTTGGAATTGAAGTAATATGAAACGCCACATCCTCACCATCATCATCGCCCTCGTTGCCGTATGCAGCACATGGGCGCAGACGCAGAGAGAAATAGAACTATCTGGCTCTGTGGAGGACGGATTCCTGAAGATTCCGCTGAGCCACGCCAAAGTGTCAATATGCCGTGCCGACAGCAGTGTGCTGGTGGATTCGGCAGCCATATTCACGGCCTACAACCGCGACCTGAAACCGCTGTTTGCCAAATACACGACCAAGGTGACGACGGACGCGAAGGAACTGTTGGTACACGCTAAATTGAAGGGTTACGACGACGTGTGGCAGCGGGTGAGCATTGGCAAGCAGACGGAGATGGAAGTGCCGACGATAGAAATGCGCAAGATGCGGGAGGTGGACTTGGGTGAGGTGGTTGTGAAAGCCACCCGTGTAAAGATGTTCTATCGTGGCGACACCATCGTCTATGATGCCACGGCGTTCAAACTGCCGCAAGGGTCGATGCTCGATGACCTGATACGCCAGATGCCAGGCGTGACGCTGAACGAGGCAGGACAGATATTCGTCAACGGGCGCATGGTGGATGAACTGCTGCTCGGCTCGCGCTCTTTCATGAGGGGGAACAAGAAAGTGCTGATGGAGAATCTGCCTTATTACACCGTAAAGGACATCAAGGTGTACGACCGCCAGAGCGACAAGAGCATGGCGCTGGGCTACGACGTGGACCCGAAGAAATTTGTAATGGACGTGAACCTGAAAGAAGAATATCAGCGGGGCTATATTGCCAACGTGGAGGGAGCCGTGGGCACTGAAGACAGGTGGCTCGGACGTGCCTTCCTGCTTGGCTTCACCGACCGTCTGCGCCTGACGCTTTTTGGCAACGTGAACAATGTGAACGAGAGCCGCCACATCGGGCAGTCGGGCCACTGGACGCCCGCCACGATGCCGAAGTCGATGGTGACGACCCGCAGCGCAGCCACCGAGATTGACTACCACACGAAGGGCGACAAGGTGAAGGAAACGTTCAGTGCCGACTATACCTCGACCACCGACGAACAGGAGATGCGCCAGCGCTACGAGCAATTTTTGGCGGGCAGTACGCCGCTGTCCATCTCTGCCATGCGGAACCGTTCGGGCAACCGTCAGGTGAAACTGTACAACAACTTGAGCGTATCGAAACCGCTGTATCTGGGTACGGAACTTGAATTCAACTATGCCACGCGCGACGGCTCGTTCAACTCATCGTTCGACCAGTGGAACGACACGCTGACCGCCTCGAAACGCGCAGTAGGCATGAGCGAGGGCAAGGTCTGGAACGTGAAGGCCGACATAGGCGGTGCCGTCAACGTGGGCAAGAACAAGCAGCATCTGGACTACCACTTTACGTTTGCGCATGACTACGACGAAAGCCAGCAAGCCAGCCGCTATCTGACGGAACAATTCGCCTCGAATTCGAGGCAATTGACGCACAACACCAGCGACATCTACAACCGCCAGACAGGAGGCTTCGTCAACCTCGGCTACGGGATGCCGCTCGGCAAGGACGTAAGGATGTTCGTTATAGAACAGGCCCAGATAGTGTACAGACGGACGCACGACTACCTCTACCACCCCGACACGCTGCTGCTACCGTCGGAAATCGACATGCTGACGGCCATCACCGACCCCTCGAACTCCTACGACAGCCATAGTCACATGTTTGAGAATTCTGCCCGCGTGTCGTTGTATCAGACTGCCAAGTGCAAGCCCTATCCCGACCTGCCGATGTCGATGGAGTATCAGCGGTGGAACATTGCCCTGAGCCTGCCCGTGCGTCACGAACGGCTGGACTACGAGCGCGGCGCGATAGACACGGTGGCCACGCAAAACAGCGTATTCCTGAACACCTCGGCCTCGTACCGACTGGTGAGCATGGACGGCAAACACGACCTCCGCCTCAGCGCAAGCCACAACCGCAGCACGGCACAGCTGATGAACCGCATCGGGTGGCGCGATGACAGCCAGCCGCTCATCGTCCGCGAGGGCAATCCCGGCCTGAAGGGCAACGTGACCACGAATGCCAACATCGACTACTTCGACAAGAACGCCCACGGCCATCAGCAGTCGTTCCACGTCGGCACCTCGCTCAACTACTATCATCGCAGCGCGGCCCAGGCCGTAAGCTACGACCCCGCAAGCGGTGTCTATACCTATAAGCCCATGAACGTGAAGGGAGCCTACCGTCTGAATGCGAAGTTCGACATCAGCCGCACCATCGACAAAAACCGCTACTGGACGTGGCAGACCAACGCCGATGCAGGCTATCATCACTCCATCGACCACGCCATGCTCACAGGCATGACGGCGAGCGAGGAGAACATTGTCAACACCCTGACCTTGCACGACGGGGCTTACATACAATATAATAAAGGTACACTGAACATCCGCGCCACGGGCGACATCCGCTGGCGGCACTCGGAGGGCAAGATGTACGATTTCGAGACGCTGAACGCTACCGACTTCCAGTACGGCCTCTCCGCCCGCTACACCCTGCCGCGCCTGAACACCACGCTGTCTGCCGACGGCAACATGTACTCCCGTCGCGGCTACGGCAGCAGCGAACTCAACACCGACGACTTCGTGCTCAACGCCTCCATCAGCCAGCCGTTCTTCAAGGGCAAGCTCATCGCCCGCATCGAAGCCTTCGACCTGCTGCACCAACTCTCCAACACGCAGTACGCTGTCAACGCCCAGGGCCGCACCGAAACATGGTACCGCTCCCTCCCGCACTACGTCATGGCGCATCTGGTGTATCACTGGAATAAGAATCCGAAGAAGAAGTAAATAACCCCATAAAAACTTTTATCAACATGCAAAAGACTTTAGTGATGATGATGACCTTCGCGCTGACGATAGCAGCGCAGGCCGAAAAAATTGATTCAACTCAGTTTGTAGCTTTCTACAATTACACCATTCAGACGCAGGACGAGGAAGGGCAGAACGTCACGGACTCGCTGCGGTTGGCTCTGCTGGTGGGCACACGTGCCACGTATTGCACCACCGTATTGGCTTATAATCGTGACGGCCGGGCAAGTTCTGAAATGATGAATGCTTTTATCATGCATCATCAGAACGTGTTGACCGACCTGGAGAAATCGGAGGTCACTGCTCTCGAACCAATTTATCCTTACCGCTACCTGTCTAAAGAACCATTGGCGAAAGTGGACTGGACGCTGACGGAGGACACGCTGACCATCAGCGGACTGCCCTGCCATCGGGCCACGGGCAAGCTCTACGGCAAGCAGTGGACGGCGTGGTACACGGAGGAAATGCCCTCGTCGGCTGGCCCGTGGAAACTGCGCGGACTGCCGGGACTGATAGTGAAGGCCGAAGACAGCGAGGGTATTCACTGCTTCGAACTGTACGGAACAAAGAACGAGGTGAGGGGCATCGGGACTTTAGACCATCCCGAATTACAAAAGTTGAGCCGCAAGAAGCTGATGGAGTTCAAGAAAAAAACTCTGGGCAATCCACGCTATGCGAAAGAACCAACCTACTATGTAGCGGAAGAACCGGACGATTTTGGCGAAATGAGAGTCAATGGTGTTGTTTACTATTCTGCCAACCACATGCTTGTTCCCCAGAAGAGCCATGTGTATCAGCCATTAGAAAAGGAATGACGTACCTTCGAGACATACAGAAACAAAAAGCCCGCTCGGAGGGAAGCGGGAGGGGAATGGGGTTATTCGACATCCATCATGTCGAAGAACATGAGGCGTGTGTGGTCGTCTTGCCCGAACCATTAGGCCCGGCAATGACAATGAGAACGGGTTTATGGGCGGTGGCTACCATGCTACATTGATTTTCCGGGCATCCTGTCGCATCTGTTCAAAGAAACGATTGGTTGCCTCGTCGTTGGTACGCTTTGCATCCTCTGCTGCTTCTCTCATCAACTGCGAAAGAACGGCATCCGACGGTTCCTCCATGCTTGTTAACCGATATGTGTCTATTGTGGGATTCATAACCATGTTGTTTACGATTTCTGGGGCAAAGGTACGAAATTAAAATGAGACTCGGTCCAAAACGAATTGATTTATGAATAATTTACGGTCAATTAGTGGTAATTTGTGTAAAAAGACAAAAAGAATGAAGAAGATTCTGGTGTTTATGCTGACATTTGTGCTGGCGGCAACGGCATCGCCTGTTTGGTGTATCTCATAGCTCTATAGGCTCTATAAATAAAAAAATGTCCCGCCGGGTAGGCTGATCTTACGGGAAGCAGGCGGGATTTGTCGATACAAAAGTACTACAAATAATTGGAACAGCCAAAGGAAATTAAAGAAAAATATCAATTACGAGATAAAATAGATATGTTTAGACAGTTTTTCCTTATATTATTCCTGCTGCTGGCGGCGTCGGCATCGGCACAGGTGAAAGTGACGGG
>CAMVFC010000048.1 GCA_947166655.1 uncultured Prevotellaceae bacterium | reverse complement strand
GGACACTCGCCGCAACTCCCGCCTTCGACGTGGAGCTGGAGGTGGAGTATGAGACCGAATTGGCCCTCTCCGAGACAACGGACAACAGCGCTGCACTGACAGAGTGGGACGGCTACGAGGCCGACGTCACCCTGACGCGCACGCTCAGCGCCGGTTCGTACAATACGTTTGCTGCTCCGTTCAGCACCGCCATCCCCGAGGGCTGGACGGTGAAGGAACTCAGCAGCGCAACGTTCGCAGACGGAACGCTGACCCTGAACTTCGCCAATGCCGCCAGCATCGAGGCCGGCAAACCCTATCTGGTGAAGGTCGCTGCCAACACCGACCTCTCCACAGCACCCTTCACGGGAGCCATCGTGAGCAAGGATGCACAGCCCTTCACCTCGACCGATGTCGATTTCATCCCCACGCTGGGCGCAACGACCATTCCCGACGGCGACACGAAGGCCGTGCTCTTCCTGGCAGCAGGCAACACGCTGCTGAACCCCTCGGCACTGCCCGCCAACATGAAGGGCTTCCGCGCCTACTTCCAGCTGAAGGGCAACTCAGAAGTCAAGAACTTCGTGTTGGACTTCGGCGACGGCGTGACCACGGGCATAAGCCTCACCCCCAACGCCTCTCCAAAGGGCGAGGGGAGTATATACACGCTGGATGGTCGCCACGTACAGAACACAGTTCAGAAAGGTGTGTATATTCAGAATGGTAAAAAGGTCATTAAGTAACGCAAGGAGGACACAGATATGAAAAGACAAGAATATCAGAAGCCCGCAATGGAAATCTTGCAGGCAGAGATGGAGCAGATGGTCGCCGTATCGGTGACGAAGGTTCAGGCCAACGGCTTGGATGATGGCTTGTACATCGACAATAAGGAGGGTAACCTCTGGGACGACGCCCTGTAAAGGATTTGTACCTTTGATCATCACCATCGGGGACGGTGCGCCAGCAATGCGCATCGTCCCCGATACTGTTTCCTAACTTCGTCAAGAGTCGATGTTCTTTCTCCATTCCACAGCCCCAACAGGTAATGACAGAGGAAAACTGGAGGATGTTACCTTCGTGGACTATGACAACACAGTCCTGAAGACAGAACGGGTGAACTGCGGAGGCACCGCTACGCCGCCGAGGCTGCCCGAACATGATGGCATGGAATTCAAGAGATGGGAAAAGGACTATACCAACGTCCACAAAGACCTATATGTCCGTGCCAGCTATGCCGTCCCAGGGTATGAGATGAAGATGACCATGGACTACCACCGCAGCGACCTGCCCGTGGAGAGCTACGCCTCGCGAACCGGCACCTTCGCAGGCAGCGAAGAGATCGCCTTGGCCGGCGACGATCTGGCGTTCAGCATACAGGTGAAGGCGCCAAAGACCGTCACCGTGCGCTTCCAAACCTGAATGGATAATATCGGTTTTGAAGCAAACTTTGACTATCAAGACATTAATACCTATACTGTCATCTTCCGCGACTACGACCGTGCAGAGCTGAAAAAAGAATTCGTGGAAGAAGGCTATAGTGCTACGCCGCCCGCAGACCCTGTGCGCGAGGGCTATACCTTCCTCGGATGGAGCGGCGACTACCAGTATGTTACCCAAGACCTTACACTCACTGCACGCTACGGCAATGATAACATCACCTACACCGTCACCTTCCTCGATGATGACGGCACCTTGATTGATTCGGAAGTGGTGCTCGACGGGCGACAGGCCTACGGCACCTATCCGCCACACCACACGGGCTTCCGTTTCATCGGGTGGGATCAGGACATCAGTGAGATACGCAGCGATATGACGGTGCGTGCACGGTATGAAAATCAGTATTACCTGATTACCTTCTGTCAGGACGGCCAGGAGCTGCAGGCGTGCAGCGTCCAGGAAGGACAAGTGCCCAGATATGCCGGCGCGGCGCCTACGAAAGAGGCCACTGACCGCTCGCACTTTGAATTCGTTGGTTGGACGCCCGAACTGGCGGCTGCCACAGGGCCGGCTTATTACGAAGCCTGCTTCAATGAGGTAATCAACACCTTCACCGTCATTTTCCAGAACTGGGACCACACGCAGCTCTCTTCGCAGACCGTCAGCTATGGCGACGCAGCTCAGGCTCCTGCACAGAGACCCACCCGCGAGGGTTACAAGTTCATCGGATGGGATTGTGCGTTTGCCCAGGTCTATTCCGACCTCACCGTCACGGCGCTCTTTGAACTGCCGGAGGAAGAGGATATCGTCGTGGCCGTGGAGCAGATGCGGCAGGATGCACATGCGTGCGGAGAGACCGTCAAGTTTGTCCATCGTGGCAAACTCTACATCGCTTGTCCCGACGGCAAGGTCTTTGATGCAAACAAGGTAGTAACGGGCACCAGAAACGAAAAAATATGGGAAAAAGCCTTGCCATGTCAAAAAAAAGCATTACCTTTGCCGAGCATTTTTGCAAAAACATCATTTATTAACTCATTAACGTATTATGAATCAGTACGAAACCGTTTTCATTTTAACTCCCGTTTTGTCTGACGAACAGATGAAGGAAGCGGTCGAAAAGTTCAAGAAGCTGCTCACCGACGGTGGCGCAGAGATCCTGAACGAAGAACTGTGGGGTTTGAAGAAACTCGCATACCCCATCCAGAAGAAGTCCACTGGCTTCTACGTGTTGGTCGAGTTCAAAGCAGAGCCTACCCTTATCAGCAAGCTCGAAGTCAACTATCGCCGCGACGAGCGTGTGCTGCGTTACATCACCGTGAAGATGGAGAAGTATGCCGCAGAGTATGCCGAGAAGAGACGTAACAAATCAGCTAAAAAGGAGGACTAAACTATGGCACAGTCAACAGAAATTCGTTATCTCACACCGCCTACCGTAGACGTCAAGAAGAAAAAGTATTGCCGCTTCAAGAAGCTCGGCATCAAGTATATCGACTACAAGGATCCTGAGTTCCTCAAGAAGTTCCTCAACGAGCAGGGACGTATCCTCCCCCGTCGCATCACTGGCACTTCCCTGAAGTATCAGCGCCGCGTGGCTCAGGCCGTGAAGCGCGCACGCCACCTGGCTCTGCTGCCCTTCGTAACCGATATGATGAAATAATAATAAAGAGGAGTAAGCACTATGGAAATTATTCTGAAAGAAGATGTTATCGGCTTGGGTTACAAGCACGATATCGTGAATGTGAAGTCCGGCTATGGCCGCAACTATCTTATTCCTCAGGGCAAGGGTGTCATCGCTTCTGAAAGCGCCAAGAAGATGCTGGCAGAAGAACTCAAGCAGAAGGCTAAGAAGCTCGAGAAAATCAAGAACGACGCTCAGGCCGTGGCCGACAAGATGGCTGGTGTTGCCTTGACCATCGCCGCTAAGGTGAGCAACAATGGCACCATCTACGGCAGCGTGAACAACGTTCAGATTGCTGACGAACTGAAGAAGCTTGGTTTCGACATCGACCGTAAGCTCATCACCATCAAGGACGTGAAGAGCCTGGGCGAGCACAAGGCTACCGTGCGTCTGCACAAGGAAGTCGCTGTGGAAATCCCCGTGACTGTCGTGGCCGACGGTCCTGTGGCTGCACCCGCTCCCGCCGTGGAGGAGGCTCCCGCTGTCGAAGAGCCTGCTGCTGAGGTCGAGGCTCCTGCAGAAGAGGCTGAGGCTTAAGTCCTCTGGATGAGGATAATCTGTAAAATCCTATCATATATTCAAAGTGAAAGAATCGCCGCACTCCTCAAGGGGTGCGGCGATTCCTTTTGTTCATCCGTTCGTATGTTCATTCACTCATTCACTCATCTGCTCATTCGCCCATTCGTTCATTCGTGAAACACGGTAGGGTGGGGGAGGAATGGGTACAAAAAAGAAGAGCCTCACATCGTGAGACTCTCTTAGTTTGTTTGTCTGTAATGTCCGAAGATTACTGGGCAACAACTTCTGCAGCAGTTTCAGCAGCAGCAGCAACTGTGTCAGCAACAGCAGCAGCGCTGTCAACGACTTCCTCGACTACCTCAGTAGCCTCGCAGCAAGTGGCGCTGTCACATGTCTCCTCAGTAGCTTTGGTCTGACCACCGCAAGAAGCGAACGAAATTGCCATAGCGGCAACGAACATAAATGCAACCTTTTTCATTTTTTTTGCTTTTTTAATCTGTAAAACAATTAGTTTGCTTTTTAAAACACTGCAAAGGTACGGACTTTTTTGATACGTTGTATCACTTACCCATACTTTTTTTAAAGAAAAGGGGTGTGCATTTACGCAATCGTTTCATTATCAATATGCAACGAAATGTTAAAAACGGAGGATTGCTTGATTTTAATCAAGTTTTGCATTATCTTTGCACATCCTAAGGTGTTAACCGCTTGAAAGAGAATCGTAAAGAAGTCAAAACGAAGTCAAAACGAAGTGTATAGACAAGATTTTTTCGCAGGAAAACGAGCTGCCTACTTTACGTTGGGCTGTAAACTGAACTTTGCAGAGACTTCTGCCATGGGTAGACAACTGGCAGAAGCCGGCGTGGTGACGGCCGGTGAGGATGAAGTCGCTGATCTCTGCATCGTGAATACGTGCAGCGTGACGGAGGTGGCAGACCATAAGTGCCGTCAGGCCATTCACCGCCTGGTGCGTCGTCATCCCGGTGCTGTCGTCGTGGTGACGGGATGTTACGCCCAGTTGCGGCCTCAGCAGGTGGCTGCCATCGACGGCGTCGACCTCGTGCTGGGACAAAATGAGAAAGGCGACTTGCTGAAGTATGTGGCCGAAAGGCTGGCGATGTTGCCGGAGGAACGCCGCATGGCGGCGCATGAGAGTCATGCTGCCGAGCGCGTGCAGGACATCACACGCTTTGTGCCCTCTTGTTCCTGCGGTGAGCGCACCCGTTATTTCCTGAAAGTGCAGGATGGCTGCGATTACTACTGTACCTACTGCACCATTCCCTTTGCTCGCGGACGCAGCCGTAACGGAAGCATTGCGTCGCTGGTGGAACAGGCAAGGCAGGCCGCAGCGGACGGGGGCAAAGAAATTGTGGTAACGGGTGTCAATATCGGTGATTTCGGGCGTACCACGGGCGAGTCTTTTCTCGACCTGCTTCGAGCATTGGATGCCGTAGAGGGTATCGAGCGTTACCGTATCTCCAGCATTGAACCGAACCTGCTGACCGACGAGGTGTTGCGTTTCTGCGCGCAAAGTCGTGCTTTCATGCCGCATTTCCATATCCCCCTGCAGTCTGGCAGTGATACGGTCTTGAAACTGATGCACCGACGTTACGACACAACCTTATTTAATAATAAGATCGCGCGCGTGCGTGAATTGATGCCCGATGCATTCATCGGCGTGGATGTCATCGTGGGAACACGTGGCGAGACGCCGGAACTGTTTGCTGAGGCGGAACGCTTCATTGAGCAGCTGCCCATCTCTCAACTCCACGTGTTCAGCTACAGTGAACGCCCGGGAACGGCTGCACTTCGGATCACTCCAGTCGTTCGTCCCGAGGAGAAACACGAGCGCAGTCAGCGTCTGTTGGCTATCAGCGAGCAGAAACTCCAGGCGTTTTACGACCGCTATTCCGGGCAGGTGCGTCCAGTGCTGCTGGAACATTCGCATACGCCCGGCCTCTACAATGGGTTCACCGACAATTACATCAAGATAGAATACCGTACAGAAGAGGCTGTCGACAATCAGATCCTCCCCCTTTTACTGGGCGGATGGAATGCCGACCATACAGCCTTAGTAGCCCAACAACCACAATGAAAACAGCCATTGTCATTCTCAACTGGAACGGAGCCTCCATGCTTCGCCGCTTTCTGCCTACGGTCGTAGCCAACACACCGCAAACCGAGGCGCGTATCATCGTGGCCGACAATGGCTCCACCGACGATTCCATGGCCGTCCTGGCTTCTGACTTTCCCTCTGTGGAGGTCATCCCGCTGGACCAGAACTATGGTTTCGCCGAAGGGTATAACCAAGCTCTCAAGCGGGTGCGCGGAGAGGTGGATGCCTATCTGCTGCTGAATTCAGACGTCGAGACGCCTCCGGGCTGGCTCGCTCCGTTGACGGATTACATGGAACGTCATCCCGACGTGGCCGCCTGCCAGCCAAAGCTACGCGCCGAGCACACACGGTCGCAGTTTGAATATGCCGGCGCGGCAGGAGGATTCATCGACGCGTGGGGATATCCCTTCTGCCGAGGGCGTATCTTCGACACCGTGGAAACGGACATGGGACAGTACGACACCGTCGCAGATATCTTTTGGGCGACGGGTGCCGCCCTGCTCATTCGGGCGAAGTGCTACTGGGAGGTCGGAGGGCTGGACGGGCGTTTCTTTGCTCATCAAGAGGAGATAGATCTGTGCTGGCGTTTGCGTGCCCGAGGGGTCCGTCTGGTGTGCATACCCCAGTCTGTAGTCTACCACGTCGGTGGTGGCACTCTCCCAAAAGAGAATCCCCGAAAGACGTATCTGAACTTCCGCAACAATCTGCTGCTGCTCTACAAGAACCTACCCGAGAGCCGCCTGCGCAAAGTGATGTTTGTGCGGTGGTGGCTGGATCTGCTCGCCTCGCTGGCCTTCTTGCTGAAGGGTGAGCACAGAAGTTTCCTGGCCGTATGGCAGGCACGCCGCGACTATCATCGTATTCGTCGTGGTTTCCGAGGCGACCGTGAGGCGAATCTGGCCAGCACGGTTGTGGACCCCATACCAGAAATGTATGCGGGCAGTCTTTTGGCTGCCTACCACCTCCGTCGGCAGAAGACCTTTGACAGACTGCTGTTTCAGTCTGCCGAATGAACACGATATTCTCGACGTCTCAGCTCTCCGTAAATGAATTCGTAGTTCAGCCGTTCCAGATCGGTCATCCGTTCCTGCACCCATTGCCCATCATCATACCAAGGTTGCTGCTTGAAGTATTCCTGGCTGCGTGCGTCTTTGATGGAGTAACCATAGCGTGCATGTATCTCGTCGCACATAATCTGAACGGAGTCTGTCGGGAGCGCATCCAAGTCATGATGCGTGATGAGGCGCCGGGCAGTCTCCGGCCAACGGCCATGAATCTCTTCCTCCTGGCGAATTACATGATTCTTTGTCCGTTCGCTGACCAGCACTTCCTCCAGCCAGCGGGCAGAGTTGGATACCTGAATCGCTTCGAAGCCTGAACCGCCGAGGCGATGTAGCTTCCATTCATCGCGGTTATACGCTTCGCCATATTTCTCGCAGAGATAGGACAAGAGTTCATCTACTCCCGCCTCCTCGCAGGTCCAGCGAAACTCTCCATTGGTCCACTGCGTCCCTTCCTCTACCTCCAATGGGAATTCACGTGCAATCAGATGCCCCCGTGCCTCACGGTTTCCGCGCAGCCCCTTGAGGTAACGGATGAGGATGTCCATGGACTGGGTTGCTTCTTTGGGTACGAAGTTGCCGTCGATCCAAAAGGTTTCGTCCTTATCGTCGAAGCCAACGGTGAACGTGCTTTTCGGGGCATCGAGAATGATGTGTTCGCCCTTGAAATCGTAAGATCCCTTATGGCGCCACATTTTTGTCTCGCCGATAATCTGCTCACATCGTTGGAAGACACTGTCGGCGACATCGAAGGTTAGCCGCTCATTAATGCAGTCGGCCTTCAGCGTCAGCGTCTGTGTCCCGTCTTTACCGCGCCACAGATATACATATTCGTGGTCGCCTTGCATCATACCGCCCCTCACATGATATTCTACTCTTTTCAGCCGGCTCTTGGGCTGGTGTGCCTTTTTACCAAAGATGTCTGCAGGAAGGGAAAACATCAGTGTGAAGCACAGAAAAAGAAAAAAATGTTTCATAACGGCGCAAAGATAAGTATTTTTTTCTACCTTTGTCCCATCAAAACAAAAAAATGGTACGAGCAGGTTATCTTTTTATTCCTCGTCTCCGTGAGATGGTTCTTCCATCAGTTCCCGTGTTGCTGGCCGTTGCGTTGATGGTTATGCCAGTGTCCCTTCCTGCATTGACTATCAGCAAAAAGAAACAGAAGCGCGAGGAGATGATGAGAATAAAGCCCGATGTGGACCGTCTGATTCAGTTGGCCGAGGACTCATTAAAGTTGCCGCCGACTATCATTGCTGATGATCAGGCCGCCTACGATTATTGCAACGGCATGGCCTGGCGTAGCGAAGAAAAGTATGCTAAGGACACGGCTGCTGTCAATGCGTGGTATCGCGAAATGCAGTGGATAAATCAGCACCAGTATGTTATACCATTGAAGGACCGTAAGTTTTTCCCAGGTTATAATCAGGAGAAACTGGATATCCTGTTTTCTCTTGCCGAGCAGAAGGTGGCCGAGACGTCCTCCCGTTATGCTTTACTGCGCAGGTATTGCGATGGCGTGTCGGAACAACAGCGTGAAGCGCGTGCAAGGACGATGCCGGAGGGTAGGGTGCTTTATTTTGATTATGAAGAGAGCGGTGGCTCCCGTCCTGTTGATGTCTTCTATCGTCTCTATCGGGATTCACTTTCGGGACGAGTGGTGCTGTATGGGCATGATTTTGAGACTCGGAGCTATGAGCCATTGAAGATTAATCTGGACGAAAGCGTGATGGACAGCGTTCGTTTGCTCATTGAAAAGCATCAGATTTACAAAGAACTACGTAGCTATACACTCCCGCCTTCTTTCCCTAAGGCTCCGCTGCCCTGCGGCGGCCCTCCTGACTGGAGTTTTCGTTGCGGCTTGGGTGGTGGCAGCGTTCAGACGAGAGGCAATGGCGTTGACGTACCTGACGGTTGCATAGAAATCAAACATTATTTAAGTTCAAAACTGCAAGCATGGGAGAAAAAACAAAATCTGTACTGACAGCGTTCCTGCGATGGTGGTTCGTCTTGCCTATCGCGTATGGCGTACTGATCATCATGCTTGTGTTCGATGTTATCGAACATGAAGAGGCCACGACAACGCGAGTTCTCTGCATGATGGGGTGCCTCGCGTTGTTTGCGGCGCAAGTGGTCTATCTGTTGCTGGCGCTCTTCCGGCGGAAGTGGTTGATGTCTCTGGGGATATTCGTCGGATTAGTCATCAACGCCATACTGACTTTCTTCTGTTTGATAGGTCTCGCCGCCGGACAATATCGTCCGCCAAAAGGAGGTGACGACTTTGATGTCGCAGATACTTTGGCATTAGACAGCATCGAACTCGTTTACTCTGACGAGGAGACAAAAGTGGTCGACAGCATCAACTGATATAGTGTATGGGAAGGCAGGGGAAATGTTTGTTTGCTGTGCTGCTTCTGGCTTTAGGTGCATCTGTCTATGTGTGGTTGCGTCCGAGGTTGGCGCTCTTGCCGGAATGGATGCTCTTCGTGCTTCCTGATGCTTTGTGGACGGTGGCTTATCTGTTTGTCTGTGATGCCGTCTGGTCAACAGAGAGCTGTCGCCAACGTCTGGGCTATGGGGCTATCATTCCCTTCATTGGAGTTCTTTCTGAAACGGCACAACGCGTAGGGTGGCTGCCCGGCACTTTCGACGTGCAAGACCTCTTGGCCTATGTGCTCCCGTACCTTATTTATTCTTTATATGTCATTATTCATCAAAAGATAAAACTATGGAGTTTACAAGTAAGCAAATCGTGACACTCGCCGTCGCGGTGTGCTTCACCGTCATGGCTATTATGACCACTGTCGTTAACGTTACTGATACCGATGATAAAACGGATAGCGTGGGCCAAACGAACAACACCGAACAGACAGAGGTGCCAGAGGATTCTGTGCAGTTAGTCGTCAATGAACCTGTCGAGGGCGATCCCTATCAGGAACTGGAGGAACTGATTGGTCTCGCTGCTGTGAAGGAAGAGGTGAAGTCGTTGGCCAACTTTGTCAGGGTGCAGAAGCAGCGTCAGGAAAAGGGCCTGAAGACACCTAAGATGTCATACCATCTGGTGTTTACGGGCAGTCCTGGTACGGGCAAGACTACCGTGGCGCGTATCGTAGCGCGTATTTATAAGGATCTGGGTATCTTGAAAAAAGGACATACGGTGGAGACTGACCGCTCGGGGCTGGTGGCGGAGTATGTCGGACAGACAGCCATCAAGACCAATGCCGTCGTGGATTCGGCCCTGAACGGCGTTCTCTTCATCGACGAAGCCTATGCCTTGGTGCCCGAGGGTGGTTCGAATTCCGACTATGGGCAGGAAGCCATCTCGACGCTGCTGAAACGCATGGAGGATGACCGCGATAAGTTGGTGGTCATCATTGCCGGCTACACCAATGAGATGAAGCGCTTCATTGATTCCAACCCGGGATTGCGATCGCGCTTTAACCGCTACATCAAGTTCCCTGACTACACGCCGGAAGAACTGGTGGACATCTTCCACATGTACATGAGAAAGAACGAATACACCATTTCCAAGGATGCCGACAAGCTGTTGCGTGAGAAGCTTGAATATGCGGTGGCACATAAAGACCGTAATTTCGGTAATGCCCGCTATGTCCGCAACGTTTTTGAGAAAACCATACAGCGTCAGGCTGATCGTCTCTCGAAGCGTAGCGGTCTCTCGGAGCAGCAGTTGATGGAGCTGTCGATGGAAGACCTGGAGAAGGCCTTCTGACCATGAAGGCGGGAAAGAAACAGTGTCTGAAAGCTACATATATCTCTTTACAACGAATTAATCGAATTAACCGAATTCTATAAAGCGATGATTTGAAGGCTATGCCCAATTCGTCTAATAAGAATAATTCGTTGTTGGAAATGGCAGAGGGGCTTTGTCAAGCATTTTCTTGACAAAGCCCCTTTAGTATGTCATTTGAGTAAAGCCTGCTCACAAGAGGAATAGGGATCTTACTTGTTTCAGTCCTCTTCCCAGATGTAATAGCTGCGCTTGACTTCTGGCATCGTGTTGCCGTCGGATATGCCGCCGTAGTCGATGTCGATCACGTCGCCGCTGGAGGTAATTCGGTTGCTGCCTGCCAACGTATGCTCGGCAGTCATACAAAGAGTCAAAGCCTCGGGAATGATATAATTCTTTTTCATTGTTATATTGTTCAAGTCTTTTGCATTTCTTAATCTCTGTACACTCTCTTATTTCACTACGACCTTCTTGCCGTCCACAACGTAAACACCGCGGCGCGGTAAGCTTACCTTGCGACCTGCGAGGTCGTAAATCTGTTTGTCTGCTGTGACGGGCTTCCTCATCGGATCTTCCAAGCCCGTGGGCGTGCCGTCGATGTCCAGACGCATCTTCACCGAAGCACCCTCCGCCTCCGTCAGTACATCGGCCAGCTCGAAGTAGGCGCGATAGCCCTGGATAGGTACGTCGCCGTTGGAGTAGTAGAAGTGATTGCCGCTTAGGAACAGGTTGTTTTCAGGAACAAGGCCACCAGCCACGTAGGTACCTGTGAAGTAGCCGCGCTCGGCCTTCTTCTTCCCCACTTGTACCGCAGGCTCCTCTTCGGTCTCTACGACCACACCGTCAAATGTTGCTGTCGTGTAGTCTGCCGACGTGCAGATGAGCATTGGTGTATTGGCCACAATTTCAGAGGTGGAGGTGAATGTCAGAGAAAGTCCGACGATGTTGCCGTCCTTGTCCTCTTCGGAACTCCACGCCGTGAATTCAGCCAGGCGGACATCCTCGCCCCAAGCAGCCTGCACCTGTTCGGCACTGGCATTGAAAGGCAGAACGATGGTCTGCCAGCATCCGCCACGCAACGTGCGGTTCAGGCGAACATCAACGCTGCCGTTGCTGGATGCGGGAAGCGTGGTGGAAGTCTCGTCCAGCACCACGCGGTCTTCAACAGGTTCGCTGATGGTGATTGTAAAAAACAGGTCATTGAAAAGCTTGCGTATTCCATCGGTGGTTGTCATCTCAATATCAAAGAGTTTCCCTTCAAATGTAGACCCTACTTCAAATGTTTCATCGGTAACAAGTTCGACGGTAAAAAGAATACCTTCCTCACCTGCAATGGCTGAACTGTTGATGCTAAAAACCGTAAACTGTAGTTCATTATCATTCATGTTACTGGCTCCGATGCTATGATTTGTAGAGGCAAAACGGTCGCCTTTTGCTACTTGGGGATTACCAGATGCATCCTGTACAGCTGTTATGCCTGAAGGAAGCATTAAGGCCATTTGACCAGCAGTGTAAATGTTATCTGGGTTGTTAAGACTAATGCAGATAGCAGCTTTACCACTTTTTGGAATTGTGACATTGTCAATTGTCACTTCGTCTGCAACGGCTCTTCCCATACAGAGAAGCATGGCCGCCAATAGAATCATTTTTCTCTTCATAGTTTTCTAGAAGTAATTGTTATTTGTTTAGAATATGATTGATAACTTGAACTGCATCTGTAATGGTAATACTGCCATCATTATTCACGTCTGCTGCTTTGCTGATAAAGACCGACGGAGTGCGCCCGAGAATGTAATTTACAATTCCCACAGCATCGGTCACGGTCACTTTACTGTCGCCATTTGTGTCTCCAATTGTAGCTGCTGTAATAGTAAGCGTGGTCTCTATGTCTTTGTGATGGATGGCTTCACTATTGGATTTCGTCAATTCAATTTCTTTTAGCCTTATAATGTAAGAACCTTCTGCAACATTATTTGCTATGTTCAATGTCACATAAGCGGCGGCTCCCTCGTTTCCTGATAAAGGTGATGAAGTGCCAGAGAATATCACTAATTGGTAGTTTCCGTTTGTAATCTGTGAACACATAATATCTTGGTCAGTAGCCCGGTCGGACATTGTTGCTATCAAGTTGTTTGCCTTGTCTCTTGCGACACTTACGCCTTCAGGCAATTGTAATTCAAATTGTGCCCCCGTTATGGCTGACAGATTCTTCAATTGAATAGGTAGCACCAATGTTCCACTCGGCACACCAACTGCATTGTCAATATAAAGCACGTCGCTAAGGACATTTACTGCACATGTTGCCACCTTGTTGCTGCCGTCAGCTGTGGCCACTGTAATCATGCATTGGCCTGAAGATTTAGCAGTAACTAGTCCGTTGTCGTCAACGACAGCTATCTCTGGATTTGAACTGCTCCAAGTCACAGCTCGATTGGTTGTGTTGTTAGGTGAAACGGTTGCTGCCAGTTGTTGCTTCTCCCCAGTAACCAATTCTACACTACTGATGTTCAAGCTTATGTTTGAGGCAAGGATTGGATTGACGGTCACTGTGCATGAGGCAGAAACACCATTGTGAGCAGTGCAAGTTATTATTGTTGTGCCAACTTTATTAGCTGTCAATGTACCATTACTATTAACAGAAGCAACGGACGCATTGCTACTATTCCATGTTAATGTTGTTGTTGCCCCTGCTTGATAGATGGTTGGAGTAAAGGTGTAATTTTCCCCAATCGTTAAGCTAATATTCGAAGGAATAGATATTGATGTAACGTCTACCACATTAAGAGTGCAAGAAAAAGAACCAGAATATCTCTCTGTAACCGAATAGGTAGTCCAATAAATTGATTCCATCTTACTTGAATAACTTTTACACGAAGTGGCAGAACCGGTTATTACGTAAGTGCCAGTCTTAAGTGCTGTTACAGTATACGTAGTATAGCTGCCTGTAATACCATTATGTGAATTTTTGGCGGCCACTATTGTTACTGAATGGTTTGCAGAAGAAACAGCAAGCCCATCTGTGGTCGGGAATTTTGCACTTCCTGATAAGACTCCTTTGCCAGAAGATATCCCAGACCAACTAACAGGATTAAGTTCAAATGTCTGGCCTACAGTAACAGTTTTTGTACTTGTCTTTGTGGCTCCCCATGAAATTAGAGGGGGGAACAATAGAGTTAACAACCAATTTAATCTTTTCATTTTGTTCTTAGTTTTTTCTTGCCCCTCCAGTCCCTCAAGGCGCTGTTATTAGATGCAGGAAGCGTGGAACTGTATCCACTTCTCCAGTCTGTGGTCCTAGGAAAACCTTGCTTGGGAGATAAGGATAACATTCCACGCTTACACATGGAAGTCATCATGTTCTCTTGCCAAGCGTGAAATTTCCTAGGTTTCAGACCGCAAGACGAGCATAACGCTTCGTTTATTTTCCGATAAGAGGGATGCCGCCGCTGCCGCATCGGTGAGTACTCACAACGACTTATTTGTCAGTCGCCCATGCATAGTCGTCTGGGGTTAATGGCCAACAAAAGAAAAGCCGAGTGAGTGAGATCTCACGCCGCAAAAGTACATAGTTTCTTTGGTTTGACCAAATTTTTAAAGAAGAAAGTATTGGGAATCCTCCTTCTTTAAACTCCAATCAATTATTGGAGAGTTAGGATTAAATGCTTTTTTTGTACGCAAAAAAAACGCCGGCCACGAAAGGTGGCCGGCGTATAGAGATTGGTAGGATTTCTTTTACTCTGCGCGGAGTGTGAAACGCTTGAAGGCGGTGACGGTCAGCTCCTTGTCGATGGACTTCAGATACTGTTCGACACTCATGTTCTTGTCCCAGATGAACTCCTGCTCGAGCAGGCAGTTCTCCTTGAAGAACTTCTTCAGACGACCCTGAGCGATGTTCTGAATCATCTGCTCGGGCAGGTTCTGAGCCTTCTCCTCGGCGACCTTCACCTTCAGTTCGCGAACCATCTGAGCCTGTTCGGCTGTGATCCAGCCCTTGGCCATGTTGCTCTCGATGTGGTCGTCGCTGTCCACGTGTGCGGGGTTGACACCAGCCTTACGGATGGCAGCCTCGACAGCTTTCTGGATCTGCTCTTCCTTAGTCTTCTCAATAGCCACGCGCAGCTCGGTATCCTTCACCTCCTGCGGCACGCTGGCAGCGTCGATGCTGACGGGAGAGGCAGAAGCCACTTGCATGGCGATGTTCTTGCCCACGGTCTCGTCCTCGACGGCCTTGTTCAGAGCGACCATCGTGCAGAGGGTGTTCTTGTTCTGGTGGTTGTATGCATAGATGGCGTTACCCTCGATGACGCTGTAGCCGTCGAGTTCCATCTTTTCGCCAGTGATACCGCTGCGGTCCACGACAGCGTCCTGAACGGTGCCGTTGCCCATGGGCAGTGCCTTCACCTCGTCGAGGGTCTTGCAGCGTGCAGCAACAGCAGCATCGAGGATGTCGTGTGTCAGCTTGACAAAGTCTGCATTGTTGGCCACGAAGTCGGTCTCGCACTTCAGGGCGATGATAGCAGCAAAGTTGCCGTCGATCTTCACGAGCACGCAACCTTCGCTGGCCTCGCGGTCGCTGCGCTTGGCAGCTACAGCCTGACCTTTCTTGCGGATAATCTCGATAGCGGCGTCGATGTTGCCTTCTGTCTCCTCGAGAGCGTTCTTGCAGTCCATCATGCCTGCGCCCGTCATCTCACGGAGTTTCTTGATATCTTGAATAGATGCAGCCATTCTTAATATGAAGTTTAGAGTTTAATAATGGGATTATTCCTCGGCAGGAGCTTCTGTAGTCTCAGGAGCGTCCTCTTCTTCGACACGTGCGCTCTTGGCACCCTTTTCGGCCTTTTCGCCAGCGGCTTCGGCGTCTACACGCTCAGCCTTGCGCTCTTCCAGACCTTCGGCGATGGCAGCGCAGCAAGCATCGAGGATGACTTCTACGCTCTTGCTGGCATCGTCGTTGGCGGGAATGACGAAGTCGATATTGTCGGGATTAGAGTTCGTGTCAACGATGCCGAACACGGGGATGCCCAGGCGGTTGGCCTCGCGAACTGCAATCTGCTCTTTCAGCACGTCAACGACGAACAGAGCGGCAGGCAGACGGGTCAGGTCAGCCACGCTTCCGAGGTTCTTCTCGAGCTTGGCACGCTGGCGGCTGATTTGCAGGATTTCGCGCTTGCTGAGGTTGGCGAAGGTGCCGTCAGCAGTGAGCTTGTCGATGTTGGCCATCTTCTTCACAGCCTTGCGGATGGTGGCGAAGTTCGTCAGCATACCGCCCGGCCAGCGTTCGATGACATAGGGCATATTGATGGCCGTGGCTTTCTCTGCGACGACCGGTTTGGCCTGTTTCTTTGTAGCAACGAAGAGAATCTTACGTCCGCTCTTGGCGATGTTCTTCAGGGCTTCGGCTGCTTCGTCTACCTTAACCACCGTCTTGTGGAGGTCGATGATGTGAATGCCGTTCTTCTCCATGAAGATGTAGGGAGCCATGGCGGGGTTCCATTTGCGCTTAAGGTGTCCGAAGTGGCAACCAGCCTCAAGCAGGGCGTCAAAGTTTGTTCTTGACATAGTCTGTTTTGTTGTTTTGTAGGGTTTACTTTCTTTTGGGTTAACTCGAACCAATCGCACGGTAGTCCTTGCGGGAATCCGTCCGATTTAGATGCTAAACGCTTGCAGAGCCGATTAACGCTTACTGAACTGGAAGCGACGACGTGCCTTGGGACGACCCGGCTTCTTACGCTCGACCTCACGGGAGTCGCGGGTCATGAAACCTTCAGCGCGGAGCGCTTTCTTGTCCTCAGCATTGATTTTGACCAGTGCGCGGGCGATGGCGAGGCGCAGAGCCTGGCTTTGACCCGTGAAGCCGCCACCGAAAAGGTTGGCTTTGATATCATACTTCTCGCTGGCGTCCAGAAGAGCCAGAGGCTGCTTCACGACGAACTGCAGGATGCTGCTGGGGAAGTACTCGGTCAGGTCTTTCTTGTTGATGGTAATCTTACCAGAGCCCTCTGTTACATAAACTCGGGCGACGGCGCTCTTACGGCGACCTAATGCATTAACTACTGCCATTTCTGTTTATTTGTAGAGGTTAATATCGATGGCCTTGGGGCTCTGTGCTTCGTGCTTGTGCTCCGGACCTTCGTAGATGTAAAGGTTGGTGATGAGGCGGCTGGCCAGCTTGTTTTTGGGCAGCATACCCTTGACGACGCGGCGGACGAGCTTCTCGTAGCCGTTGGGCTTGGCAATGATGTCAGCAGGAGTGCTGGCTTTCTGACCGCCGGGATACATGCTGTAGCGGAGGTATACCCGATCTGTCATCTTCTTGCCGGTCAGCTGAATCTTGTCAGCATTGATGATAATGACGTTGTCGCCGCAGTCCACATGAGGAGTGAACGAGGGTTTGTACTTACCACGAAGCAGCTTGGCAACCTTCGAGGCGAGGCGACCTAAGACCTGGTCGGTAGCGTCCACTACCACCCACTCTTTCTTGACGGTCGCTGCATTGGCAGAAATGGTCTTGTAACTTAACGTGTCCATTTTCTTCGTTGTTGTGATTTTAGTTGTTTTTTTAACGTTACTATTGGTGGGCTGTGGCGTCCACGAAGCCCGTCTTCCTGCGATTCACTAACCACTCTTCCAGGCCAATGAAAAGAGCTATTAACACGCAGGTAGAAGTCCCATAAAGAGGCTCCTCGATAATAATCGGCCTGCAAAGGTACGCCTTTTTCCTCATTCCGCAAGCGTTTTGCCCGTACTTTTTTTCTTAAAGTGGGTAAAAAATGGTCAAAGTGGAAGATTTTAGTCGTAATCTTTGCTCGTTTTTGACATTTATTGTACATTTGCTCCGTAAATACGCATTATGTTAATGTTATGTTAATGGATTCATTCTATAAGCTATTCAGAAAATATTCATCGAGGAACGCCTTGCCGTATTGGTGTATCCTTCTGTTCGATAGCTCGGTTGTAGTGTTCTCTGGCGTTGTCTGCTATGCACTTGATCATGGTCGTTTCGCCACGTTGCAGGTGATGTGGCCTTTGCTCGGGACGCTTCTTATTTACCTTCTTTTCTTCCTCCTTGGCTTTCGCGTGATGCACACCTATTCGGGTGTCTTGCGCTATTCGTCCTTTTCTGACCTCTACCGTGTGGCCACAGCAAATTTTATTGGTGTGTCCTGTGCCATCGTGCTTCGGCTCTTCTTCCATTCCGACGCCCTCTTCCTGCCCATACGAATCAAGGAACTGCTTTTCATGTTTATCCTTGCGACGATTGTGATGGGTATGTTGCGCATTGCCGTGAAGATGCTGTATGACATCGTCCAGGAAAGCAATGCCGTGCGCCGTGTCTTCATCTATGGCGTGAAATCGGGTGGCGTGGCGCAGGCCAAAGCCATACGTATCGAGCATCCTCGCCGGTTTGTGTTGAGGGGTTTCGTCAGCGATGCCGACGATATGGTGGGGCACGTGCTGCAAGGGGTGAAGGTCTATGAGAACAATGAGCACCTTGTTGAGCATATGCGAAAGGAGAATGCGACCGGGCTGCTGGTCTCTCCGCTCAAGCGAGACCGCCTTATCTCTAACCATGAGATGGTTAACCGTCTCCTGGAAGCGGGCATCACGCTTTATACGTCGGACCTTACGCAGGAGTGGGACGGCACCGATGAACCCAAGGTGCATTTGCGCGAAGTGCAGATTGAGGACCTCCTGCCTCGCGACGAGATACAGGTCGACCTGAATGCTGTGGGCGATCTGTTGAGTGGCCGTAATATCCTCATTACGGGTTCGGCTGGCAGCATCGGTTCGGAGATGGTGCGCCAGGTGGCAGCCTTTGCACCGCGGCGCATGATACTCATTGACGAGGCAGAGACACCGCAGCACGACGTCCGTCTGATGATGGCACGCGACTTCCCCCAGGTGGAAGTCCAGACCATCGTAGCCACCATTACCGATGTCAGACGTATGGAGAATATCTTCCAGCAGGGAGAAATCGACTATGTGTTCCATGCCGCAGCCTACAAGCACGTGCCGATGATGGAGGATAATCCGAGCGAAGCCGTGCATAATAATATAATAGGTACGCGCGTGATGGCCGACCTGTCGGTGAAGTATGGCGTCAAGAAGTTCGTGATGGTTTCTACAGACAAGGCCGTTAACCCGACGAATGTCATGGGTTGTTCCAAGCGTATCTGTGAGATCTATGTCCAGAGTCTGGACCGTGCCATCAAGGAAGGCACCTATCCCTCAGCAGGCAGTCAGCCAGCTATAACGCAGTTCGTCACCACGCGCTTTGGCAACGTCCTGGGAAGCAATGGCTCCGTGATACCTCTCTTCAAACAGCAAATCAAGGAAGGCGGCCCTGTCACGGTGACACACCCCGATATCATCCGTTATTTCATGCTTATCCCCGAGGCTTGCAAGCTTGTCCTCGAAGCCGGCACCATGGGTAAAGGCGGTGAAATCTACGTCTTCGACATGGGGAACCCGGTGAAGATTGCCGATCTGGCCCGCCGTATGATTCTGCTCAGCGGCGCGCAGGGAGTAGAGATACAATATACGGGTCTGCGCGATGGCGAGAAGCTCTACGAGGAGCTTCTCAATGACAAAGAGATCACCAAGCCCACCTTTAACAAGAAAATTAAGATAGCCCAGGTGCGAGAGTACGATTATGCGGAGGTCTGTGTCCGCGTGGACGAACTCGTGCAGGTCGCCATGGCCTTTGATAATATGGAAACGGTGCGCCAGATGAAGCGTATCGTACCAGAGTATAAGAGCCAGAACTCCATATATGAGGTTCTGGATAAACAGAATAATTAGCAAAATGAAATATATGTCAAAGTGGACGGGTATTTCTCTCCTTTTCCTGGCCCTTCTTCCCTGTGCCTCTTGTAGTGACGATCAGACGTATGCCGAGCAGAAGGAAGACGAGCGTAAGGCCATCAATGCCTTTATCGGGCGCGTCACCGACATCTGCAGTCGCGAGGGCGACACGATAGTCCATGTGGATCCCATCACCGTCATCAGTGAACAGCAGTTCCTGAATCAGGACAGCACCACCAATCTCTCCCTGAATGAATACGTCCTGTTCAATAATTCAGGCGTGTACATGCAGATTGTCCGTAAGGGTGTTGGCGGCAAACTCGAATCCGGACAGAGAAAGAAAGTACTGGCGCGCTATGTCGAATTCAATATCATGAGTGACAGCATCCTCACCCGCAACGATGCCCTTTACTACTCTACGACGCCAGATATCATCGACATCTCCAATAGCTATGGCACCTTCACCGCCTCGTTCAACATCGACAACGGTGGCGGTTCGATGTATCGCACTTATCGTTCTGCCGAGGTGCCGGCAGGTTGGCTGGTGCCTTTCTCGTATGTTCATCTCGGACGTCAGGTGAACGAGGACGATGCCATTGCCAAGGTACGTCTGATTGTGCCGCATTCCAAGGGCACGTCGCAGGCGCGTCAGGCTGTCTACCCCACCTTCTACGAGATAACCTTCCAGGAGACACGCGAATAAGACTTCCCTGGCCCCAGCCCGTTCATTGTGAGCCCCCTGTCATCCCCTCGGCAGGGTAATGGAAAAGCGGAAAGACGCAAAAGCAGAGGGCCTCATCACAGCAATTTATAATTAGACCCGATGCCGGAAACCTCTATCGGGGGGTGAATGACCGACCGAGGTTGAACGCACGATAAACAACGAGAAGCCCCGCCAATGGCGAGGCTTCTCTTGCATGTGGTATCGAAATGGAGTCTTACTCTTCGTTCTTCTGACTTTCCTCGAACTCTTTCTGGAGTTTCTGCTGTACGTCGGCAGGCACGAGTTCGTAGCTGGCAAACTTCATCACGAAAGACGCGCGACCGCCGGTGATGGAGCTGAGGGCCGTGCTGTAGGAAGACATTTCCTTCAGAGGCACCTTGGCCGTGAGCTTCTCGTAGCCGTTCTCGGAGGTCATTCCCATAATCATGCCGCGACGGCCTTGGATGTCTGACATCACGTCGCCCATCTTGTCGCTGGGCACGAAGATCTCGACGTCGTAGATGGGTTCGAGCAGCTTCGGTCCGGCCTCTTTGAAGGCCTGGCTGAAGGCGTTGCGCCCGGCGAGCATGAACGAAAGCTCGTTGCTGTCCACGGGGTGCATCTTACCATCATAGACAATGACGCGGACGTCGCGGGCGTAGCTGCCTGTGAGCGGGCCTTGTTCCATCTTGCTCATGACGCCCTTGAGGATGGCCGGCATGAAACGTGCGTCGATGGCACCGCCGACAACGGAGTTGACAAACACCAGTTTGCCGCCCCATTCGAGGTCGATGACCTCCTCGCTCTTGGCGTTGATGCGGTATTCCTGACCGCCGAAGCGATAGACCTCGCTGACGGGCTGGCCGTCGGCATACGGCTCGACAATCAGGTGTACCTCACCGAACTGACCGGCACCGCCAGACTGCTTCTTGTGGCGATAGTCGGAACGGGCAGGCTTGGTGATGGTCTCGCGATACGGGATGCGGGGTTCGTCAAAGACAATCTGCATCTTATCGTTGTTCTCCATGCGCCATTTGAGCGTGCGGAGATGGAATTCGCCCTGTCCTTTGATGAGAATCTGACGCAACTCTTTCGACTGTTCTACCATCCACGTGGGATCCTCCTGCGACATGCGCTGCAGGATGTTCATCATCTTTTCCGTGTCGGCCTCGTTGGCAGCGCGGATGGCGCGGATATACTTGGGCTCGGGGTACTTGATGAAAGCAAAGCGGTTGTCGCAGTCTTTTCCGTTAAGCGTGTTGCCCGTCTTCACGTCTTTCAGCTTCACCGAGCAGCCGATGTCGCCGGCTACCAGTTCTGTCACTTTCGTGCGGTTTGCACCTGCGCAGACGAAGATCTGTGCGATGCGCTCTTTCGAGCCGCGGTCGGCGTTGCTCAAGTCGTCGCCTTCGTGCACGGTGCCGCTCATCACCTTGAAGTACTGCACCTCGCCGATATGGGGCTCTACGGCAGTCTTGAAGAAATAGAGGCTGGTGGGGCCTGCGGGGTCGGGCTTCACTTCCTCGCCGCGCGTGTTGTGTACGGCAGGCATCTGGTCCACGAAGGGAACGACGTTGCCCAGGAATTCCATGAGGCGGCGTACGCCCATGTCCTTGCCGGCGCAGACACAGAACATGGGGAACATTCCGCGGGCGGCCAGGCCGGCGCGGATGCCGTCGCGCATCTCGTCTTCGCTGAGTTCTTCCGTTTCGAAGAATTTCTCCATGAGGCTCTCGTCGTGCTCAGCTGCGGCTTCGACGAGTGCTTTGTGCATCTCGGTGGCTTTCTCCAGCTGGTCGGCGGGAATCTCCTCGATGATGGGAGCGCCGCCCTCGGGCTTCCACGAGTACTTCTTCATGAGCAGCACGTCAATGAGGGCGTTGAAGTCCGGACCGGTCTTGATGGGGTACTGTACGGGCACGACTTTCGAGCCGTAGATGCTTTGCAGCTGTTCCAGCACCTGGTCGTAGTCGCAGTTCTCGGCGTCCAGCTGGTTGACCAGGAAGATGACGGGTTTCTGCATCTTCTCGGTGAGGCGGAAGTGGTTCTGCGTAGCCACCTCGGGGCCGTTCTGTCCGTTGATGAGGATGACGGTGGTGTCTGTCACGCCCATGGCGGTCATGGCAGCGCCGGCGAAGTCGTCTGAGCCCGGGCAGTCTATGATATTCAGTTTCTTGCCGTTCCACTCCACGTGAAAAGGCGTAGCGAAGACGGAGTAGCCGTACTCCTGCTCGACGGGCAGGTAGTCCGACACCGTGTTCTTCTGAGTGATGCGTCCGCGACGCGAGATGATGCCGCTCTCGTAGAGCAGCGCCTCGGTGAGGGTGGTCTTACCAGCCCCGTCACTGCCAAGCAAGGCAATGTTCTTGATTTCTTTCGTCTGATACGTTTTCATAGACGGTAAGTTATTTAGTTATTGAGTTTATAAGTATCTGTTCGGAACGCTCCAGCGGCCTTTTCGAGCCACATTTTGCACCAAAACGTGCGCAAGTTAGCAATAAATCCTGAAATAGCGCTTATCTTTCCTCATTTTTTTTAAGGCTCAGCCGAAGAAATCCTTCTTTTTCCCGCTTTTGCCTTCTTTTATCCCCGATAGATCCATTCGGATGAGCGGCCGCTTGCTGGTTTTTGTTTTGAGTAGATTCCTTGCGTCGAAAGTGAAGGTGTTGCGGGCCGTGCGACGCCGACCCGGGCATCTTCGAGCGGCAGTATTGACGGTTTTTGCCGTTGATCCTTAACGGTAATCGCATTTATCCTTAACGGTAATCGCATTTATCCTTAACGGTAATCGTATTTATCCTTAATGGTAAAAAGGAAAACTGTAGCACTTTGCTGTTCGTATGTCCAGCGTTTAGCAGCCCTAAGGAGACTGCATTCTCCCCCTGAATTTGCATTTTTGCCGCAATCCGAGCCCCTTTTTTGCCATTTATCTATCACTTCTATCACCTGTCTGTCACCTCATCTATCACTCCTTACATGTTTTATTAACAGCGTTTTAAGCCGGTTTAGTGATAGGGTGATAGATGTTTTCGGAAAATCATTGTGGTACGCGTTCGCGCATGCGCGAGTAAACGTGATTAGGTAAAGGTAATGGAACGAGATTGTCGCGGCAAATTGCGCACGCCCGTGCGCGTACAAGGTTGTTTTCGGGCAAGGAGCGTCGCAAGTGGCGGACGTAGGAAATCTTCAGGACAGCCGTGAAACGAGTATATTATATAATTCAAGTTTCGGCTGTTCTTTGGCACTTTTCGTGAAAACCCTTGGCACTTTTGCGCAAAACTCTTGGCACTTTTCGCGAAAACTCTTGACACTTTTGGTCAAAACCCTTGGCAGTTTCGGTCGAA